>DAQP01000027.1 GCA_002504435.1 Euryarchaeota archaeon UBA438 | reverse complement strand
CAATAGGGTCTTAACCGGGACGTGAGGCCAGCGGCTCATGGCACGTATAGGGGTGATTGGGCTTGGCAACTGGGGCACAGCCTTGGCCCACATATGGTGCAACGACGGTCACAACGTGCTCGGTTGGACAGTTGAGAAGGAGGTCTATGAGTCGATAATGACTGATGGGATTAACAGGAAGTACCTCGATGGGCATCACATGCCCGACCTTCAGGTTACGATGGAGCTTTCCGACATCACCGAGAGCTGTGAGATCCTCGTACTGGCTCTCCCAAGTGGGGTCATCCTATCGGTGGTGGACGACCTAGTCCCGCACCTGAGGCCGTCCCACGTCATCCTAGACCTGGCCAAGGGCCTTGCCCCGATCGACGAGGGCGGCTCAGGACTGATCTCTGATGCGATTGAGGGGAGGCTGGGGGACTCGGGCAAGACAAATCCTGTCATCGTCCTGACTGGGCCCACAATAGCGCCGGAGGTGGCCAGGGGCGTGATCACTAGCGCCGTCGTAGCCTGCCATGACAGCAGCGTTGCTGAGAGGCTAGCTGATCGGCTATCCACGGAGACGCTCGTCCTGACTGCTGCGAATGACCCTAACGGGGCAGAGCTCTGGGGCGCCTACAAGAACTGCGTCGCTTTAGCTTGTGGTTTGGTGGATGGGCTGAAGGATTCCATAGGCGGGGACAACCTCAAGGCGGCCCTGGTCCTAACTGGGTTCAGCGAGGGGATAAGGCTCCTCGGGGCGATGGGGGCTGACAGCGCCACGGCTTTCGGACCAGCTGGGATAGGTGATCTTTACGTGACTGCAACCAGCCCTAGAAGCAGAAACAGGACCTTGGGGGAGAAGCTGGGTTCTGGCAGAACGCTGGATGAGGCCCTTGACGAGATGCACATGGTTGCAGAGGGCGTCAGAGCGACTAGGATGTTCCTGAACAGGGCCCCGAAGCTTGGAGTGGAGACGCCATTCATCGAAGCCCTCGGAGACTTGTTGGACGGGGAGATCGATGCTGACCAGGCAGTCAGAAGAATGGTCGAGGGGAATGGCTCCTGAGCGAATAGGTTGATTTGTCCATAATGAGGCCGGAGCTCGAGAAATATGGTTGCAGAGGGACTTCTGACCGATTTCGAAGGGAAGTTGCTGAAATGGATCGCGGCTTCTGACTTCATAGAGGTGCCTTGGTCGACGAAACGCGCGGCTGAGGCTTTCAAGGTCACAGAGGTGGAGGTCTACGAAGCACTCTCCTCGCTGACTAGCAAAGTTCCTGATTTGATCCAGATATCGTATGACGACGGTGCAATCAGAATTGCTGCTGAGTCCCCTTGATCATTTTCCCATCTTCAGGGCTTCTGGAACGAAAACGTCCAGCCAAGTTGGCCTTCTTAGGTCATCGTTGTCATTGAAGAATGACCTGGCGTATATTGACACGAAATCGATCAACAATACCACGACGAAGATGATGATGAGGTATGCTACAACCTTGTCGTACTGAAGGAATCTCAGGTATAGGTCGATGTAGTAGCCTATCCCCCCAGCACCTACGATTCCGATAATTGTGCCTGATCTGAAATTGTACTCGAACATGAAGATAGCATGCGATATCAGGTCGTTTGCAGACTCCGGGATGACCACGTTGAATGCCATTTCCATCTTTGAAAGTCCCATTGCTTCTGCTGCCTCTAGGGGGGTCTTGTTCAGCCCCTCAATTGCCTCGTATTGCAGCTTTCCTAGATACCCTACTGTGTAGACCGACATTGCCAATACTCCTGCAAGGGGGCCGAAGCCGATTAGAATGACGAAGAATATCGCCCAGATGAGGCTTGGAAGGCTCCTAAATCCGGATATAACGAACCTGGAGATGTAGGAGAGCCACTTCGGACTCAAGTTCCTCGCAGCTGACAGAGAGAGGGGGAGTGATAGGATCATCCCGAACACTGTTGAAACGAATGCTATCTTGATTGTCTCAATAACTCCGATCCACGCAGTTGAGCAGGTGAATTCGAAAGGTGCACGTGCAGTGCAAACGGGATATACCTGTGGCTCCAAGACGCTCCAATCTGGAGGCCATAGTGACTGATGGAAGAAGAGTACTAGATTGTCAAATCCTCCTGCCAATCGGCCCCAGTCATTCACCATTCCATCAAGAACCACTAGGGACAGGAGAATGACCATTGAGGCGGCCAGTGCCATCCTAGGACCATTGATGGCCGCTCTCAAACCTTCACCTCCACGGCCGTAATCTCTGTGATGAAAGGATTGATTCTGCCATCGTCAATTACGAGAAGTCTGTCGGCCATCGACTTGGCTCTGGAAATGTCGTGCTCGACCACCAGGAGAGCGGAACCACTACTTCTGACATAGTCGATAACGGAGCCAAGGACCATCTGCATTGTTTCCTCGTCTAATTCACTCAGGAATTCATCGGCCATGATTAGCTTGGGCGATTGTGCCAGTGCCCTTGCTGTGGCCACCCTTCTCTGTTGTCCCCCAGATAGCCTCCTAACTGGCTCCCCTATCTTGTCCACCAGTCCCATCGATGAAATGGCCTCGAGTGCTTTGCTTCTAGCGAGGCTAGATGGCAGGAGTGCCCAAGGCGCCTTGTTTCCTGCATTCGCACCTATCATGACATTGTGAAGAACGCTGGCATGACGAACCAGTCCTAGCTTCTGTGGAACGTATCCGAGCTCTCCCCTCTTTGGAGGTGAAGAAGGGGCTCCACCACAGACCTCTATCGAACCCGAAATTGGGGAGACCAGTCCGGCTATAGTTCGTAGAAGTGTCGTCTTTCCTATCCCAGAGGGGCCCGCAATAGCTACGATCTCACCCGGGAAAACTTCCATCTCGGGGATGTCAACTAGTGGGTCCTCTGGATCGTAACCTATGGTTACGTCCTTTAGTCTGATTATCGGTCCCTCGCTTTCTTCTGTTTCACTCAAGCGAGACCCCCCATCAGCCAATAGACAGTTTAGGCGCCCCTAAACCAATATATGGTATTGGTGGAAAGTTGGAGAATGGACATAATCTGCAATATCAGGGCTAAACTTCCTCTTGGAAGAATTCGGCGACCCCCGGAATGTGTCTAATCGAATCCGAGAATGGACCTATGTGGTCTTGCGAGGTTGCCCTGACGATTCCCGGTCCATCGAGGATATTTGCCAGTACCTCGGAGCCACATTCGCCCTTTGGGGAGTCCTCATCGACCTTGTGAATGGAGATGTCATAGCAACCCGTGTAGGTCCCTCCCGCGGTGGAGTAATTCTCCAGGTACATATCGTAGTTCAGGGAGACCAGGGCATTGAGCACAGCAGTCCTACTCCTGACATCGAGAGTTGAGGGGTTATAGACTACGGAAGTAGTTGGGAGTGGATCGAAGACGGAGATTGGGACATACTGATTGATTCCGAGGCACCAGTCTTCGTCATCCTCGGGATTGTCATTGTCGCAACTTTCACTTACGATACCTTCTGTGGAGAATGCAACCTCGCCAATTCCCTCTGATAAGCACCTAATTGCGCCTAGAGCACCGAAGTAGGGAGAGTCTTGGCCGGGGATAGATGACTCATTTGAGAAGAATCCGTGTATGAGTCCCCTCAGTGACTCTATATCCCCCGAAGAGCCGTCTGTGTCAACATAGCCATTGCCGATCAGGTGCCCCATTGGGAGAAGCATTCCGATTGAGTCGAGCCAGCCTGTGTGGCATGAGGCCCGTCCCTCCATCATCGAAATTGGGTCGGTTGAGGGATCATCGTCCAGATATGCCAATGCTATGCTACTATCGGACCTAACCCATGCCTGAGGGAAGTTGTTTGTGGTCTCTTCATAGTTCTGTACAGCCGCCATGACTGACAGGCCGTGTTGTTTCCACCCCAACCAAGATGATTCTGGTGTCATCAGTCCGATGTGCGCCTCGCCGGACTCCAGTGAGGCAATCTTCCCCATCTCTGAATGGACGTGGTGAATTCTGACATTCACCCCCAGCTCGGATGAAAGGAAGTCTGCTAGGAACTGGGGGTCGGAGTTGGTCCCGTTCACGGACTCATCGTACTCAAACGCGATTCTCAATTCGTCGATTGTCATTGTGACTTCCTGGCCATCGGAAGGATCATCGGTATAATATGCGGAGATCCCGGGTATATTCGAAACTAAAGGGGTGTATATCCCCAGGTGGTCGCTGGAATTGATTTGCATTATCCCCCTTGTATTGAGGATGTTTGAGAGCAGCGTGCTTGTATCTTGCGAGGAGCTCATGTCAACCAATGCGTTTGTGACGTCTTCCAATTTTCCAGAATCCATGAAATCAGGGCTGTACATGATGGTGTCACTGGGGACCTTTGCAAAGGATGGCAGGCTGATGTATCTGCTATCGTCAAGGCACCATTCTGCCTTCTCGGGACCTTCTCCCGATGGGCAGAGCCCCTCTACCGTATTGTCCTTGGCGAAAGCAATCTGCCCGGTTCCGTCTGACAGGCATTTAATCGCCCCCTCGAATCCGTAGTAGGGGGTGCCGGGCTCAGGAATCGAGGAGTTCTCGCTGAAGAACTCATGAATTGTACCCCTTAGGGACTCGATGTCGTTTGGGTCGCCGATGACGTTTGCATATCCAAGCCCCAGCAGGAAGCCCATCGGTACCATCATGCCAGTTGATTTGAGCCAACCAGTGTGACAGGATGTCTTTCCGGTCATCAGAGCGAAAGGGTCCGTTAGCGCGTCATCGTCCAAGTGGGCGGCTGCCATGTCCGAGTCGTCCAGCACCCATGCATGGGCATTGTAATATGTCCTGCCATCGGACTTCTGGTCCGCCCCCAATGCCTCGAGCCCGTATTGGTTCCACCCGATCCAAGCCATCCCGCTATCCATCATTGCTATGTCGGCATTACCAAACCTCAGGGCCTCTATCATTGCGACCTCGGAGTTTACAGTGAATACTGTGACGTCATAATTTGTAGTTTCAGAGAGGTGGTCAGCCAGAAGCTGCGGGTTCCCCTCCAGGGATTCCAACCCCGGGGAGATCTCGTAGGCTATAGTGAGGCTTCCCCGGGGAGCTTCATCAGAGGTTCCGTCTGTCGCTGTGCATCCCGAAAATATGCTAGCCAGTAGTGCGAAAGCAAGGGCGAGCACGGGAATTCTATTGCCCCCCTTAGACAGTGTTTTCTTCTCAGAATGCGCTGCCATGTGTTTGCCACCGAGATTCCATATTTGGAATTGTGTGTGTGACTCCCAGCTAGTGGGATTTGGTTGTTAGCAGGGGGCGTTTTCCGAACTGCGATTCGAAAGTGATGATTGGGGTGTGTTTGACGCTGTTGCGCCCCCTGCCAACGTTTTAGTTTGCGTATCTAATCTCCTAGATTCTATTCACTGGAGTGTTCCAATGTCGTCTGCGGTGATTCCGTAGTGGTCCCATGCTGGCTGTAGCCATGCTCTGATGTCTGCCTCGTAGTCTGCAGAAGCATCACCGTCGTTACCCAAGTCAAACATGGCAACGATCTTGTCGGAGTAGTAGTTTGCGTACCATCCGAAAGCCTCGCATTCCTCTTCTGACATTCCCTCGTGCTGAGCGTGTGTAACAGAGTTGTAGCAGCCAGTGAACTCCTCTCCATCTGGGTCATTTGAAGAGGTGTAGTTCTCTAGGTACATGTAAGCCTCGCAAGATGCCTGTGAGACATCCGATGAGACTGTGTGCGAGACCATGTTGTAGCAGATCGAAGTGTACTCGGCGACGTATGCCTCAATGACCCTGTAGAAGGCGTGACCCTCTGCCTGGTGCTTGTCATAGTCTGAGGAGTCTCCAGCAGCTAGGTCGTCTGTCATCTTCGATGCGTACCTTACGGAAGCCTGCGAGTAGACGATTACGATGTTCTTGAGAATCTCGTCTCGAGCATCGACTAGTCCCTGCATGTCCTCGTTCTGCATAGCGGTGAGTCCATCGTTCATTGCCGCTAGTGTAGCGACGTTTGTGGCCGCTGTACCGTCAGCGTTAGCGGTTCCGAAGTTGCCTGCCCTCTTGTCAGCGGTCGCGTATGGCCCGCATCCGTCGTAGTCTGCATCTGCGTCATCTGGTCCGTGGTAGAATGCCCAACCCTCGTCCCATGCGTGCTGGGCGTCGTCTGGACCCCAGTTTCCTGCCTCTGCCTTGCTTATGGCGGCATTGAGCTCGTGAATCGCGTATGCGGTCATAACGCCGTTCTGGATTCCCTTCTCTGTGGCCTGGTCCCTAACTGTGTCGGACTCGCCTGCGAATGGCCCGGTTCCGCCAATAGCGGCGGATACGAAGTCGTTCCATGAGCCATCTGCACCGTAGTAAGCGTCGTAGGCGTGATTCTTGCCCGACGCATCGGCGAAGCCCATTAGGGTCCTGTAGGATCCGTCGGACTTCTCTGCGTGCTCTCCGTTTTCGTAGATGTCCATAACGCCGTCCCAGTCGTATGCGCCTGATAGGTCCTTGATGTCACAGACATCTCCCATCAGCATACGGTGGTTGTCGACGTTGGAGGCGTAGTCATAGCCTCCGTCCGAGTCATCCAGGTCAACTGCTTCGTCGCTGCCTGTGCACCCTGCGAGTGCACTTAGCAGAAACATCATTGTCATCATTGCGCTTGTCATTTTTAGGTTCATATTATCCTCATTTCGTGGGCGGGTCGAGACTTGCTTATCAGTTTTAGGGCACCCTAAACTCTAATTTTACATGCGATAGAGTCATGGGACGGGGGCTCCCAAGATATCCCATGGAAGCGCATATGCGGGCCGTGGTTGCCTCCATCGCAGTAGTGCTCTCAATGGCATTCACTTACATCCCTATCCATGACACTGGAAGCCACCTAAGTGATGATTCACTTAGAATGGAACAGCTCGGAGGAGGAGGGAGTCTAGAGGAGCAATGCGGATCAATTACCTTCGAGAACATGTTTGAGTATTCAGCGGCAACTTTCGATGTGATAGTTGATGATGATTGGGAATCTGCGGAAGTGAGAGCTGTTGCTTGGGTGAATCACACTCTGGCTGATGACCTCCGAGTGTCGATGGATGAATTCATGGAGCTTATCGACCCGAACAAGGGAGGGGACGAGTGGTTCTCTACTGATGAGAGGGAGTTCTTCCGTGCCCTAGCGAGCCAGTGCATTGAGCACACGCTGACTAGAATTGGACTCAGGGATGGGCCCGCGCACAGAGGGGGCGTTGGGATCGACTGGAAAAACACCAGCTGGGAGGAGGACGGAGTGATGATCGAGGAGTTCAACATCGTCCCACCCAGGCACTCCCAGATAAGGGGGTGCACTTCGTCCATTGGGGGAGATTGCGAGGAGGTCCCAGTTATCCCTGATCAGGACAGAGACTGCGATACGTCCATCCCCTCCTCTGAAAACGTAGATGAATGCCGTGTGCAGCTTTGGCTGAACGCGACAATGACGATACCGGGAGTCTCCAACCCCGATAGCTTCACTTTGGCATTCAATGCGTCGAACATGTCTGGAGCAAGTTTGGACTTCAGATTCCCAATTGACGAGGGGCTACGCCTGGACATGTGGGACGAATGCGAGGGCAGAGACGTAGGCCTCAATGAGTCGACTGCGGGCGGTCAGGCCCCTGTTAGGGGCGGTTGCATAGGTGATGGCTCCTCGAGCTTCGAACTTGTCACCAACGATGACGGGAGCCTTACACTCAAGCTCACTCCAAACGGATGGAGTGAGGACTGGCCAGAAGGGGAAGACCTGTTCTTCGACTTCACTACTCTGCCTGTTCCAGTGGATGACCCTCCGCAATGGACTTCATCTGCGCCAGCGGACGGGTCATGGTTCCCTTCTCCCCACCCAGGGCTATCCACATGGGCGGAGTGGTCTTCAGTCTCTACATGGTTCACTGATGAGTCGGGGGTTTCCTCATTGAACATCCAATGCACAGCTGATCCTTCATTGGAATTATCCGAAGGTAATGACAAGTCTTTGATGGCACTAATTCCATCTGGGGAAGCACAGGAAGTTACGTGCGAGGCGGTCGACTCCGCAATGCAATCATCAGGAAACAGAACTTGGCACCTTGGGGTCCCTTTCACGGTTTCAACCGATTCGCAGGTTCTCTCGGACCCCCATTCGATAACCCTGACTCCAAATGGCGAATGGCCAGAACTAGAAGTGGTGGTCTCACTTTTGCAGGATGGCTCTTCCCAGAGTTCTGAAGTTACCTTGCTATCGGATGAGACGACCATCATGGCTCCCAGCTCGGACATGGTCCCGGGAGCCGTTTTGGTCGCTATCTCGGCCCAGGGAGATGGCTCTTACCACATGACTGGGTCATATGATCTAGGGATTTCCAAGGAGAGCTCTCCTCCTCTTTTATCGATATCAGACTCCAGTTGGGATGGATCGATGTGGTCGATGCAAGGGCAATTCAGCGACCCAGATGGTGAGTCCGTCTCATTCACGATGAGGATTGACGGGTCTGCGGCAGGTTCGGTCAGTGTTTCGGGAAATTCTTGGTCAACGCCCATGATTGATTTCTCCCTATGGGACGAGGGTGCCCATACAGTAGAGGTGCAAGGGTGTGATGCATCGAACAAATGCTCCGTTATCTCCCAGGTCGTGGATAACTCCGCACTGTTTCAAGAACCCGAACCGGTTCCAGCTGAACCCGTGGAAGAAACGGAGGCATCCCTTCCCGCACCGGGAATTTGGGCTACAATGGTTTCCGCTTTCGCTGCACTCATCTATAGAAGGAGGAGTGACTGAGCATGGCTTTCTCCGGCAGGGTCACAGATATCTCACATATGGGAGGACTATTGGCCTCATTCGAAGGTCGGTCACCGAATCTCGGAGACACGATTAGGGTCAGTGGGGGCAAGGTTCTAGGAAGGGTCGACAGTGTGATTGGGCCAGTGGATTCGGGACTCGTCCACATACACCCAATATTCGATGGGGTTGATTCCAAGAGGGCAATAGGTTCGCCAGTTGAAGTAGCACCCAGGGGCCGTCCAAAGGACCGTAGACGCCAGTCCGGAAATAGAGGAAGGAGCGTAAGAAGGGATGGGTCGAGGCGCGATGGAGGGAGATCTCCCGGACCTAAGAAATGGGACCGTAGCAAGAAGGGGCGAGGAGGGGGCCATAGAGGGCACAACAAAGGCCATGGAAGAGGTGGCCACAGGAAAAGTCACTCAAGAGGGCGTGGGAGAAGATAGTCTTCGAATGGTGGGTTTTGATGAAGAATCCCGGGCACAGACTAGGGGCCTCCGGAACTATTCTTGAGAATACCCTAGAAGGACTTAGGGGCTCAATTCAAGTTGCTTCCGAGCCCAATTTCAGATATTGGGAATTTGACATAAGAGAATCTTCCGACGGTGTTCTCTTTGTCTTCCACGACGATGAGATCGACGTGAATGGAACGATGTTTGAAACTCGGAAAATGAGATTCTCCGACATTGAGGAGGCGGGGAGGGAGAGTGGTATCAGAATCCCGACCTTCCGAGAGGTGGCAACAGAGCTCGAGGGGAGGGAAGAGCCGGTAGTCGTTGAAATCAAACAAATCGCTAGTGATAAAGCCAGGACAGAAGTCATCAATACCCTGTCCGCAAAAAGGCGCTGGAAAGTCATGGCTACCCCTGAAAGATTCGAGGAAATATTCCCCCCAGAGTCGAGAGATAAGTGGAGGGCCGAATTCGATGAGGCAAAGGTGAATGTGGTAAGGGTCGGAAGACACCGTGTTGACTTGTTTGTGGCCTCCAGGACCAAATTAGGATGGATTTTCGCTGGTCCGAGATGGTTCTTTGGCTTGTAGAAAGAGAGTTTAGGCTACCCTAAATTTTATCTCAGGGCTGTTTCTCGACATGCCCATGAAGAGAGCGGAGATTACTGATTGGGCGATGGCAAACAAGGCATTTCTGATGGCTGGGATAGTTGTATCAGCTGCTGTCCTGTATCTCATTTTCGATGTCAACTATGACCAGTGCGAAGATGATGAGAACTGCATCACAATAGCTTTCCAGGTTCAGGACACATACTTGATCTGGGACAAAAACCCTCAGCACCTTGCGGACAAAATGAGTTCCCTTACGGGGATGGAGGTTGAGATTTACCCGGTTACTAATTCAGGTGGCACCATTGAGGCGATTGACAAAGGGAATGCCGATATCGGGTTTGTAGACGGCGCAGCTGCATGGCTAGCATGGGAGGTGTACGATCTGGATGTTCTCGCGGCAGAATGGAAGTCTGATGGAAGGACTTACTACAACGCTGCTGCTTGGGTTAAGGCCGATTCAGACATAGCGGCCGCACATCTTGATGATGACCCAGACACGGATCCATTCGCACTTATGGAAGGAAAGAAGTCTTGCCACACTGGCTGGCTGAAAAGCGCTGGCATGCTGATACCAATGGGGTATCTCATCGGTAACGGCTATGCAGAAGTAGAGGGCGATCCTGAAAAGATCGAGTCTCTGAGAGACACGGTGACTAACTTCTTCCACAAGGACTCCAGCATCCCCGAGGGAGGTACACAGTACTCAGGCTACAAGGGGGCGATGAAGTGCATGATGACTGGTCATGGAGATGTTGCTCTGACAAAGGACACAGCTTACCGTTTGTATTGTGACGAGAATGATGACGGGATTGCTGATGGTGATGATTGGTGCATGGATCTGGACGATTTGGTAATGCTTCCTTCATTCGGGCAGGCACCAAGCCATCCAGCTCTTTACAACCCTGACAACATGGATGCCGAGACTATCGCCCTAATACAGGACGCGCTGATCGCACTGAATGATGATGCTGAGGGAAGAGAGATTCTGAGTGACTTACTGAACACCGATGGAATGGTGGCCACTAGCGCAGACGAACACCTAGGTACATACGGAGCAGCGGTTTCGAACGTACCAGGCATTCAGGCCTATTTCTCATAAATTGCAAAGGAGTTCTGATGAGGGTTCTTCCGATTGCATTGGTAGTGTTGCTCTCAACATTTCCAGTTGGCTGCCTATCGGCTGATTCAGATGATGGGTTTGATTGGCCGGACCCCAGTGAAAATGAGTGCAATTTGGACGAAGGCGCGCTCCAAAATCTCGCGGATCTCAGAGAGGGGGCCGAAATCGGCGATTCTGTGAGCCTGGATTGTGACTTATTCATAGAGGGGTTCGATACACCTCATCATTCGCTGATCAATCCATCTAATGGGAATCTCTGGATAGTGTACCTGAGTGGATTCATCAAATCATGGGATGGTGATAATCTTGAGGACGTGGCTGACCTGAGTAGCCTAGTTAGCAGATGCCACATGGAGCAGGGACTTCTCGGCCTCGCATTCACGGATGATCCCCATATGGTGCTTCTCTCTTATGTTGAAGATGGGGTTTGCGAGGGGGATAATCAATCTGATTTGGTTCTTTCATATGCCACTGTTGGTGAAGATAATGCGAAGATTGACGTGGAGAATATCACGGTACTGAAGAAGGTCGAACAACCATACAGGAATCACAACGGAGGATTCCTATTGCATGCGGGCGATGGAGGATTTCTCTGGGGGATAGGAGATGGCGGGAGTGCAAACGACCCCGAATCAAACGGGCAGGACAATTCCACCGAGTTAGGGGCTATTCTGTTTTTCAAGTTGGAAAACGGGGAGGTAGTGCCTGCAATCAATGACTCTTCGGAGAACCCATTAGTCCTGCATCATGGACTGAGAAACCCCTGGCGTTTTGATCTGGATGCTGAGGGAAGGCTCTGGATAGCAGATGTTGGACAGAATTGCTGGGAGGAGGTCAACCTCGTTACTATCGACGAGAAGGCCAATTTAGGATGGGCGGAAAAGGAGGGTTACCATTCCTTCGAGGGAGCGAGTTGCTCCGAAGCTCTGGAGATGTCTGATTCGAGTTATGTTGACCCCGTACTTGCTTACCCACACCAAAACGGAAACTGCTCAATTACAGGGGGTTACTGGATGGACTGGGGGCCAGAGGTGCTCCAGGAAGGGTACCTGTATGGGGACTTCTGCACGGGTGCAATATGGCTCCTGAAGTCGGACCAAGGGGGGCAAATTTGGGAGGAGACACTGGTGGGCTACAGCGGAGGAATGATTGTCGGCTTTGGAGAGGGCCCGGAAGGGGAGTTGCTAGTATTCCATTGGACAGGAGAGATTCTCAGAATAAGTTGATTCGAGATAGTTTCTAACTGATTCTTGCGCATCCTTCAAGCCAAATAGCGCCCCGGGATATTCATGGCCAAGAACGCGGGAACACTCTGGCTCGATGCAATAGAGGCAGAGGAGTCCGGCGACAGGGATAGGGCCCTGGAGCTAAGTCGGGATGTGGTACACATTGATCCGACTCATTCCGATGCATGGATGATGGTAGCTAGGATGGAGTTGCCACCTGTTTCCCGGGGGAAGCAAGAGATGCCTGATCTAAAACAGGCCTCGAAATCGATGAGCGCCCTGATGAAAGTTACCGAGTTGGATCCCGACAATCGAAGAGCATGGGACCTTGGAGGGACATTGATGGTAGATCACCTCGGAATGCTCCAGGATGCACTGGGGTGGTGGGAGAGGAGGCGTGATGTCGAGCCGACAGAGACAACCCCCCTCATCGAGCAGATAGCCATACTAACCAGGATGGGGTACTATGAGGGGTGTGCAGACCTTCTAGAGGAGCTGTTTTCACCTGAAATGGATGCTGTTGATGGAGGCAATAGAGTCAGGATGGAGAGGGTGAGTCAGACAGTCGCCCGAGCAACAAAATTGGAATCGGATGAGATTTTCAAGCCGCAGCAGCCCAAGCATCCGCGTTGGTCGAAAGTGGAGATGCTAAAGGACAAGAAGCCGGTTTCTGAGACTCTTTGGCTATTCCTGTTCGTTGCACCATTCTCATTCTTCATCGGCGTCATTGGAATGATGGCTTTTGGAAACTCAACATGGGGATTCGCCATCGTGTTCTTGATTCTCCTATCCTCTATCATTCTGATTAGCCGCCTGACCATGGGCATGCTGCAGAGGGTGAATAGGCATGCTTTAGACTTGGAGAGGGCGATTGACTTCGAAACCTCGACTGGAAAGGTGTGCATACCGCCTGTAATCAGGAGCAGCAAGCTTTACTCTTCCCTAATCCAGAACAAGATGCCAGCAATACAAGAGAGGGTGGCGCTAATCGTAGAGTCGGGAGAGAAGATGCCTTCGAAGTGGGAGTTAGAGCTTCCCTGAAGTTGGATGTTAAGTTCCGGCACTGTAGTCAGAGAGGTATTCGATCTGCTCTGCGGTTAGTTCGTCGATCTGCACTTCCGATGCTTCTAATTTCAGAGAAGCTAGATCCCTGTCTTGATCCGGCGAGATATCATACACCTTATTGCCGTATGAATCGCCCTCTGATGCCAACCGACATAGAGCTAGGAATTGGTTCGCGAAGGACATGTCCATTACCTCACTGGGATGCCCCTCAGCGGAGGCCAGATTCACCAGCCTACCCCTGGCAAGGAGGTGGAGTGTGCGACCATCCCTCATCGAGAATGCCTCGTTGTTCTCCCTTATCGTCCGGACGTCGTCGGACATTTCTTCAAGGTCAGAGATGCTTACCTCGCAGTCATAATGCCCGGTATTGCAGACTATAGCGCCATCCTTCATCGAGCTGAAGTGCCTCGCGACTATCACGTCCTTCATTCCGGTGGCAGTGCAGAAGATGTCGCCTATTTTCGCCGCATCGTCCATTTTCATCACTCTGAAACCATCCATCACTGCCTTCAGTGCTGGAATCGGGTCAATTTCAGTAACGACCACGTTGGCCCCCATGCCCCTAGCCCTTGAGGCGAGCCCCCTTCCACAGTGCCCATATCCAGCGACAACGAATGTCTTTCCAGCGAGTAGTACGCTGGTAGCCCTGATTATTCCGTCTAGAGTTGACTGCCCCGTCCCATGGACGTTATCGAAGTCCCACTTAGTCTCGGCGTCATTGACAGCGATAACCGGGTAGAGAAGCTCTCCTGCGTCCGCCATGGCACGGAGCCTGTGGACGCCTGTCGTGGTCTCCTCTGTTCCCCCGATTATCTCCCTCGCTAGGTCTCGGAACTCGGAGTGGACCCTGTAAATCAGATCTGCGCCATCGTCGAGGGTGAGGGTAGGGGACATTTCCAAGGTCCTGTCTATGCAGTCGTAGAACCCCTTGTTATCCTGACCGTGCCAAGCGTGTATGGAGTACCCCTGAGATGCTAGCCACGCTGCGACGTCGTCCTGGGTCGACAAGGGGTTGCACCCCGACCAAGAAATCTCGGCTCCGGCCGACGCTAGGGTCTCGATCAAGACGGCGGTCTCCTTTGTTACGTGAAGGCATCCGGCGATTCTCTGGCCCTCCAACGGCCTTTCTTGGATTGCCTTGGCCCGCAGTGCCGCTAATGCGGGCATTCTACCCCTGGCCCAGTCAACCTTCAGACCTCCAGCTTCCGCTAGGCCTATGTCGGCCACAGTGTAAGGGCCAGAAGTGTCCACGCCCCTTGGGGGGGACCTCAGGCTTTCAAGTTGCGTTACGCGCCGCCACCACGTTGCTGTTCGTAGTAATTAGCGTAGTATTGCTCGGCATATTGACGCGCTTGCTGCTCATCGTATCCAGAGGCTACCATCTGCTGGACATATGCCTCTACTGGGTCCATGGTTTCGACCCCTCCGAACTGTTCCACAGTGTCACTCTCGACACGGCCTCCGCCTCTGCTCCTCATGACCAGGGTTACGACTACTATCACAATTAGAAGTACGGCACCTCCGATGCCAGCCAACACAGTTGTGCTTAGGCCACCGCTCCCGCCTGTATCATCGGGACCTTCCTCAGTAGCTGGAACTAGGCTGATGTCAATGGTCTCCTCTAGGACGTACCTAGATCCATCTCCCTCGGTGATTCGTAGATAGATAGTCGCTGCGACACCGGTGTCCAATTGGTAAAGATCCGAGATGTCCAGGGTGAGAGAGAAACTGTCACCATCGGCTAGAGGCGTGGTCGTGTTGTACTTTCCAATCGTTCGCTGAGTGATTTTCTGAGAGGTCGAGTAGTCCAGAACTGCTGGATCTAGTGCTGCCTCGACCACGACGTCGCTATTCTCAGCTCCCGAGAGGAGGTTTCCAGTGATCACAACCAAGTCGTCTCTC
Organism: Euryarchaeota archaeon UBA438; assembly: GCA_002504435.1. GTDB lineage: Archaea > Thermoplasmatota > Poseidoniia > Poseidoniales > Thalassarchaeaceae > MGIIb-O5. The sequence goes on along the minus strand of DAQP01000027.1, from coordinate 17,433 downwards.
TGCGAGTCTGTCGGCCTTGGAGAAGTGAACTGCGTTAGGGGAGGGTCGTCGCCGAAGTCCTCGCCAACTACGATGAAGTACATCCTGTGCTTCTCGCTCTGCTTTCCAGCCCTGTCATAGACGATTAGTTCAACCCTAATCTCGTTCTCAAGAGACGCGTCGGGGCTGCTGGTGAGGTTCCTGAATGTATATGTCCACTCGTCCGTGACTGCAGCCGGAATCTGGAACTCGTGGCCCTCTAGAGTAGGGCTTGAGCTGTCCCATGGGTAGTCGAAGAAGACCTTCCACTCGAATAGCTCGATTCCTGATTCGCCCTCGGGGGCGTCTGGATCTGAGCTGTTCTCAGCGGTGAAGGACAGACTGATGTCACCAGTATCTGTTAGCCTGATTCTGTATATGGGCCAGTCCACCCCTGCGACGGTCTTGGATCCGTCCAGTTCTAGATACTCAGAAAGTGCGGGGTTGGAAACTATGCTTGCGGACGCCAGAGGCCTGAACTCATCGGCCAGTGTGTCATCGGTGACTAGCCTGATGTAGGTAATTCTGGTGTGCCCCTCCTCATCGTGAAGGTATAGGGTCAGCAGCCACTCGGCACCGATCCTGCAACCTGTAGAGGAGGTGGTGTTGCCGACGCAGAACGACCCCAGGGTCGGTATCTCAGGCATCAGTTGCTGAGTGTGGCTAACCTCTCCAGAATCAATAACGGAACCATCCCAGCCAGTTACAGAGTCATTGTTTCCAGAAGTTAGGGTCCAATCTGCCATCACTCCCTCTACGGTGGTAACGTAGTCGAACTCAAGATCCGAGTTGCTCTTGATGTACATGGTTGCGTACGCGCCGGTGATGGTGTCGATAGCTGGCGCCTCTCCGTTGATCGTAAGGTCGTAGCCCTCACCAGCAATTCCGAAGTCTGTTGGGTATGGCGTGAGCCTGTAGTCCAGTAGGTTGGAAAGAAGTGGGATCTGCTCCCCGCCGAACGCCTGTGAGACACTCGGGTTTTCCACGTCAATAGTGGTTACTATCATGCCTCCAGCTCCGCGATTACAGATCGAGAGCAATGATTGGCTATCGTAGGTATTGTCACGAATCAGAGTGTGGAAGGTACCCATTGGGTCGCTAATGCGTCCTCCGCAAACCTGTGGTATCTGCGTGCCCTGAACCTGTGCAGTATCGAGTCCCGATAGAGCGACGTGGGAACCGCCATTGATTGCACTGAAGGCCGATGGGTCAACGTTGCTCAGTAGGGGGTGGTACTGGTCCACTATGGTTATACTATCGCTGTGGATTCTATTGTCGACAGTGAAGTTGACCTGATTCCTCATTGCGATGTCCATTCCGAACGGGAGGTTGCTTGGCTGGTATGCATCCCTGTATGGGCCGAGGTGTATCTGTGCCGTTCCCCCATTTATCATGTAATCCTCGAGAGTCTCGGAAACAGACAGGCCATCTGTCTCGCGCGTCTCGGAGAGCTTCTCGTAGTAGTCGCCGTAGTACACGTTGTAGTCCGTCTGCCATGGGAGCAGGACCTTGTCATAGTGCTCTAGCCAGTCTGGAGTTGCGTACATGTCCCAGTTTTCGAGCTTCATCTGGGTGTAAGTCATTCCCATAGATTCTAGATCAGCCTTTACTCTCTGGAGCCTGTTCTGATCTGTCGGATTCGAAAGAACGGCGACATCGATCTGATCATGGAATGTTATGATGAAGAAGCGGACGTTGCCAGATGGCTCAATGGTACCGTCTTCCTTCGTGACATCAGCGGCGAAGCTGATGTTGTACGTATGGCCATCGACCCACGAGTTGTAGGGCTGACTCCAGTTCGCGAACGCTCTAGCATGAGGCTGTAGGGTGAATGGGCCGTTGTCGGCTGCATTCGTGTAAACCTCCTGGTTTGTATCCAAGTCAACTATGGACATGGAAAGGCCGTACTCGCCCTCAATAACTCCATTGAGAAGTGGGACTGAGAAGCTGTGTGCCCGAGCATCATCGATCGGATAGACGCACTTGTATGTGATATCCGTGACGCACTCCATGACGTCTGGCTGCATCAGAGTGATGTCAGCGCTTGCGATACTGAACATGATTGACGAGATGTTGTTTGCTAGATTCACTTCATCAGCGCCATACCAAGCGGTACCGACGGTTGTGTTGTCGAAAATCGTCATGGCGTCGATCTTGTAAATTCCGCTCTGGAAGTCGTGGTTGGCAAGAGTGAATCTTGACCACTCTGAAGCATCTAGGCCGTTCACTTCCTCGACGTACTCTCCATCAAACTCGAATGTGAACTCCTCTACACGGATGTTATCGATTGCGAATCCGGCCAATCCAGCATTACCGTTGATGCCATCGCCATTGGATTGGAACCTCCACGTTAGAGTCAGTTCCGACCCGGCTAGAGATGTACATTCATCGCGCCAATCGGTGCTGTCCTCGCTTGTTCTGTTCTGCAGGACGATGTGAGTTAGGTCCAATGTAACCGACTTGACGATGTTCTCAGTGTCGAACCATACCACAGAGTTCAGCCTATCTGAGTGGTCGCCGAAGTACTCTACTTCGTCATACCCATTGAGGTCGAAGTCCTCGCACCTGTGGAAGTTGGGGTCATCGGGGTTTGTGTTCTGGATTCCATTCTCATTGAGGTCGGTCCAGCTCCCGTAGGCAACTCCTTGGTAGAGTTCACCACCCTTGGACCATGAAATCTCCAGATTGGCGGCGTCCCTGATTGCAAGGATGTTGCCCTGGGAGTCCTGTAGGAAGTCGCCCTCTGCGTAGTAGTCGAATGTCAGGTATGTGAAGTCGGCACCTGATGCTGCAATTGGAATCGACTCGATTGTCATGGTCTCGCTCCAGTTGTCCCCGTATCCATCGTTGGGATGGCCGAGCCAATACGAGTGGCTCTTGAACACGCCAACATTCTGGGGCAGCATTGAGTTCTGGCCAGACGAATCGTCGAGCCTGCTACCATTCTCATTTCCGTCGTCGGTCCAGATTGGATCGACTCCAGAGAAGTCCTCGATGGCTACCAGATCAGGCTCAGCGTTGTATATCATTGCCTGAACTGAGAAGTCGGTAACGGTATTGCCCCAGTTCCTAGCTACAAGCTCGACGTCTCTGTTACCTGAGGCGTACCTTACTCCATTCTCCAGGGATGGCCATGGCTCCTCTGCTAGTCCCGGGTCGAACAGGTTGTTGACGGTAGTCTGGAACCTAACATCATCATTGAGGTCGTCCATGTTTTCGAAGCCGACTGGGTTGGTCAACTCGGTCTTCACGAAGTAAGTCGTGTTGTCAATGAAGTCAGCAGTGAGTGATACGTCCTCGGAAGCTCCCGCTGCAAGATTGTTGAAGTTCAATGTCTGGCTTACAGTCTCAGTGGTTCCGAATGTCACGTCCCTCTTCCTGATGGTTATGTTGTCGAAGGCGAAGCCGTCGAGGCCGCTGTCTTGGGAAGATCCGACGGGCCCAACTGACCCCATCAGTCCGGTCCTGAATCTGAATCTGATGTCTATTACCTGACCTGCGTAGGGAGTGAGGTCGATCGATTCGGCCTCATTCAGATCTTCCGAGGTTCCTCCTCCCTCGGTGTAGTTGATCCAACCTGTAGCCGTTCCTGAGTAGAAGTTTCCATTGTACGTGTTCACCTCTGGATCGACACCCTGAGCGAGGATTCTGAAGTACCTCTCGTTGTCCCATCCACCTGTGAAGAAGACGGACTCCCATCCGCTACCGTCTGACCAGACCTCAATTCCGCATGAGTCCTCATATAGCCATCTCTCGACAACTGAGTACTGCTCGGCTAGGTATAGCTCGAAGAACGAAGTGCTGCACATTAGTGAGATGTCGAGGTAGGCTGCGTCCGCACCCGTTAGGTCCACGTTCTCCAGAATTAGAGCCTCGTCCATGTTGTTGAAGTAGCCTGAGTTGCTCTCGTTGGAGCCGCCATAGTCCATACCGGCCCAGTAGTAATCTGTCGGGTTGCTGTCGGCCTCGTACCAAGATACGTTCTCTGTGGCAGCGGTCGAGTTGCTCTCGATGTGCCATGAGGATGCCCCTGACTCGTAGTCGCCCGTGTATGAGGTCTTGGAGAATGCACACTGGGAGCAATTGGATGTGTCAGAATTACCATCGAAGTCATTGGAATATACAACGGTATCAGTTCCACCTAGGACCTCCTTGACCTCTAGGTCGACGTCTATGGACCCTGAAAGCGGGTTAAGGCCTGTGTTCTTCACAGTCAAGTTTACCCATCTTGTTCCCTCTCCAAGTTGTGCCTGGCCAGTAGAGGGGTTGTAAGATGCAGGCGCAATTGTGACGCTAGTGATCCCGAGGTCCTCGTTATCTAGTGTCAGGACCGAGAGGAAGTCTCCAGCGCCAGACCATCCCTGAGTATCCAGCCACATGGTGTTGTCAGCGAAACGGTACGAGTAGTCCCTCTGCCCAATTACGATCTCGAAGGCACTGTTGTCCCCTCCCTGCAGTTGTCCGGGAATTGCCATTGTTGGCCTCCTGCCGACATCGAAGGACAGTGACGAAAGGTATCCTGGTCCAGCGGGGTCTGCTAGAATAATCTCCACGGTGTTGATCTCTCTGAGATTGTCCAGTAGGAGGTATGTTTGGTTCTGTGCACTAGAGTCCTGGAGCCTTGTTAGTGTTAGCTCGGTTGGTACGAAGAAGTCAACCTCTCCGTCCCTGTTGACGTCCTCGATAGTGATTGACGCGCCTTTGAAGTCACCCAGGGTGACGTAGTTCTGCGTGTTCCATCCACTTCCACTCCTTTCCGCGTAGGATATGTTTCCGGTAATTCCGTCGACTACAGCGATCATATCGATCTCATTGTCGTCGTTCGTGTCGGAGATGTCCATACCGTACATGGGGTAGTTGTGCTCTGCATCCAGCTTGAATTCGTTAACTCCCTGTGCTGTCGGGGTCATTGGGTTCGGGAACTGGTTCTGAAGGCAGTCGTACTCCAAGACGGTCATGTTGTCGTAATGGCCAACCGAGTAACCCACACCAGTATTGTATGGTGGCGTCCTTAGAAGCCAGAGATCCAAGTCCTCGCAGTCTCCGATGCTACCTGGCAGGCCACCGCCCTGGACAGTCTCGCCCCAGTGCCCTAGTTTGACATGCTGATAGAGTCCATTTGTCAGCGGGACTGGTAATTGCTGCTGGTTCGTTATCAGGCTTGGATCGGGACCTCTGAAAATCTGGATGTACTGGTTTGTGAATGTTGCATCTATGGTCACGAGAACGATGTCGTCGTTTCCATCGTCGTTTATGTCGCCAACATCCATGCCAATGTGATATGGATTGGAAATTGTGATCTCCGTGTCGGACCACTCGTGGACGAGATTGTCACAGTCCCCCCAAAGCACTGTCAGATTGCCCGGCCTAACGAAAGTCTCACCGACGAATCTGATGTTCTCCTGGTAGTAGATGACGTCATTTTTGCCATCACCATCTATGTCACCTATCTCGACATCCACCCCATTAGCGGTATCTACGAATCCAGCCCTCTGTGAGTCGTTGTTCGAAATGAAGACGTCCTGTCTGTCCGCGAAACCACCTGAGCCGTCATTGTAGAGCGCTGTGATATAGTGCCCCATTGCACTTGCAGAAACGATGTCATTGTCCCCGTCACAGTCGATATCGCCCACTGCCGCGTCCTGAGGGTCCCTCTGGACTGCGTACTGCGTGATGTGCGATGCACTGGCGGCGGGAGCGAATGCAGCTAATGGTGAAGCAAGTAGCAAAATCACCAGAAGCAGGGCCCTTCGACCCTCTCTGTTTCGGTTTTGGGCGGTCTTCGAACTGAACGACATACCCTTTGGGACATTCGGCCCTCTCTTATGCCTTGTCTAGAGGTGAGTGGGGCAACCCCAAAGGGGTTGTAGTGGAAAAATGCGGAATTAATGCGATTCTAGCCAGCTTGGATTGGGTGCGTAGTGATCCTCTGCACCGCCATGAATTCTCTCGAGTTTTCCTATTCTCCAGAGCCGATCCAGGAATGTCTTGATCTCAACAGTATTCTTGTTTACCTTCTCCCCGATCAGTTTCTCGATGTCACTGAGGGACATCGAGGTGTGGCCGTGCTCTCTGACGACCATTGTCAGGACCAATTGGAGCCAGGCCTCGGCCTGCGGATCACTGGAAAGGATGTTTGTTACTGGTTCGGGGGGGTCGACTTCGTCTATGAACTCGGCCAGTGCGGCCATATCTGGGTCGGTCTGAGTAGACATGCCGATTTCCGAGGCCCGCGCTGAAAGATCCATGTCGCCAACTGTCCTGACCACAGAGGGTATTCTGGACGGGTCTGGAGGAGGGCCTGGCAGTGTGGGTTTGGCGGTTGATGGGTCTGCTGACTCACTCGACGATTGGGACTCTTGGCCTGAGTTGGGTGGCGTCTTTCCGAGTGGCCTCGTGAATCCGACTGCGCCTTTGAGACCCATATCAGAACGGAGTGAGTTTACCCAATCGGCATCACCCTGGAGAACGACTTCAATGGAATCTTGGTGTGATCTGTAACTGAACCTAACATTCTCGCCCTGACTCATGCGATCCCCCCTACTCCTGTCCGGACACTCACCATTAACTAAGTCACGCCTCTGCGAGACTCCTCAATACAGTCTGCAATATGCCGCCATTTCGGTAGTATTCGACATCTACGGGAGTGTCCAGCCTGACAATTGCGTCGAATTCGACTCTGTCTCCTCCTTCCTTGGTAGCCACGACACGGATGCTTGACAATGGCTCTAGATCCCCTCTCGAAGGTATGTCGAATGATTCTGTGCCATCCAATCCCAGACTGTCGGCGTCTTGGCCCTCTTGGAATGTAAGCGGCAGCACCCCCATCCCTACCAAGTTGGACCTGTGGATCCTCTCAAATGATGTCGCGATTACTGCCTTGACACCGAGCAGGAGGGTCCCCTTGGCTGCCCAATCCCTGCTACTTCCAGTGCCGTACTGAGAGCCAGCCAAGACGACCAATGGAGTTCCTTCCTCGATGTACCTCCTGCTCGCCTCAAACACAGTGGTAACTTCGCCGCTGGGCAGGTGCGTGGTGTACCCTCCCTCAGTACCGGGGGCAAGCTGATTTCTAATGCGGACGTTTGCGAATGTCCCCCTCATCATCACCTCGTGGTTGCCTCTTCTGCTTCCAAATGAGTTGAAGTCGCGTGGAGAAACCCCCTTCCCAACAAGATACTCCCCTGCAGGGCCATGGTGGGGGAAGGCCCCAGCGGGGCTGATGTGATCGGTAGTTACTGAGTCGCCCAGCTTCAGCAAGACTCTGGCCGAGGATATCGGCTCTATCTCGCTTGGTTCAGGAGTTATTCCCTCCAGGAAACTTGGAAGCCTGACATAAGTCGATTCTTGATCCCAGGGGTACAAGTCTGAATCCTCACTCGGAATGGAGTCCCACCTAGGCTCTTCGAGAACATCCGAGTACCTATGTCTGAACATCTCAGGACTGATGCACGAGTCAACCGTTTTCCTGATTTCCTCATCACTTGGCCAGATATCTGAGAGGAACACCGGATTTCCCGACTGATCCATTCCAATGGGGTCGGAGGAGAAATCGATATCCAAGGTCCCTGCAAGTGCGTAGGCGACAACAAGGGGAGGGCTTGCGAGATAGTTGGCCAGAACCTTTTGGTGGATCCTGCCCTCGAAGTTTCTATTGCCGGAAAGAACACTGCCAACTACAAGATTGGCGTTATCTATTGCCTCCTCTATTTCGGGATCCAGGGGGCCGGAGTTCCCGATGCAGGTCGTGCAACCATACCCTACCACACTGAAACCCAATTCAGACAGGTCCGTGGTCAATCCGCTTTCGTCAAGATACTCTGTGACCACTCTGCTACCAGGGGCAAGGCTGGGCTTGACCCACGGCTTGATCGACATTCCCCTAGCTCTTGCCTTTTTGGCCAGTAGGCCAGCGGAAACCATCACGCTTGGATTGCTGGTGTTTGTGCAACTAGTGATGGCGGCTATGACAACATCGCCGTGAGAAAGGCTGCACCCTCTGCTGGGGATTTCAGACTTGTCACCATTCCTTGACGGTTCGATGCCGTGGCCCTGGTGGCCCACGGGGGAATTCAAGCTCTCCCTCCAGTGGGGCTTCATGTCAGAGAGACTGACCCTGTCCTGCGGCCTCTTTGGACCGGCCATTGAGGGGACGACTGTGCTGAGATCAAGGGACAGGTTGGAGGTGAATGAAGGGGTTGGCGAGGATTCGGAATGGAACATTCCCTGAGCAGACAGGTACCTCCTTACGTTTTCGACGTGAGATTCCTCCCTTCCCGAGAGGCTCATGTAATCAAGAGTGACTTGGTCTACTGGGAAGAAGCCGCATGTGGCTCCGTATTCAGGGGCCATGTTGGCTATCGTAGCTCTGTCAGGAAGGCTGAGGCTAGAGAGGCCCGGCCCGTGGAACTCAACGAAACGCCCTACGCAGCCATGTTCCCTCAGCATCTGAACAATCCTTAGTGTCAGGTCAGTAGCAGTGACTCCGGGTGATGCTTTGCCCTTCAGTTCGAAACCCACGACCTCGGGGAGCAGCATGTAAATCGGCTGGCCGAGCATCACTGCCTCGGCCTCTATCCCACCGACGCCCCATCCAAGAACTCCGAGCCCATTGATCATAGTAGTATGAGAGTCGGTGCCGACGAGGGTGTCTGGAATCCAGATTCCACCTTCCTCCCTAGCAACGGAAGCTATCCACTCTAGGTTGATTTGGTGGACTATGCCACGCCCTGGGGGGACGGCCCTGAAGCTGTCTAGGCTCTGCTGGCCCCACTTTAGGAACTTGTAGCGCTCCATATTCCTCTCATACTCCATCTCGAGGTTCTTCTCTCGAGCGTTAGGGAAGAGTCCGGAGTAGTCGACTTGAACCGAATGATCCACCACCAAGTCGACTGGGACCTGTGGGTTCACTGCCTTCGGATCCCCGCCTAGCCCGACCATTGCATCCCTCAGGGCGGCAATGTCGACAACTGCGGGGACGCCCGTGAAGTCCTGCAGGATTACCCTACTGGGGCTGAAAGGAATCTCGGCTGGGTCCATGTCAGGCGACCAAGATGCTATCCTCTTCACGTCGTCCTCAGTCACTAGGAAACCATCGCACTTCCTCAACGCGGCCTCGAGAAGGCATCTGATTGTGAAGGGGAGGGAGTCGAGTTTGCAGATGCCGTGCTCCTCTAATGCCCCTAGGTCGAAGAAGTCCCCTGATGAGCCATCGCTAGTCTCGAAAGATGAGCGAGCGTTGAATGGGTCGTTCGAGGACATGCGGCCACCGTCGCCCTAACCGGCGGAGGCGAAGCCAATCAACTTGACTCACCCGAACGAGAGCGATATTCACTCGTTTACGGTTACATGTACTAGCCTTACGTCTTCGATTGGCTTATCGTTGTCCCCTGTTGGGACTTCCTGGATTGCGTCTATGTGGTTCTGACCGCTTAGGACCTGTCCGAACACCGTGTGGACGCCGTCAAGATGGCTAGGTGTGCTTCCAGTTGGTACGATGTAGAACTGGCTACCACCGGTGTTAGCAGCCGAGGTCTTCGCCATTGCTAGCATTCCGGGTGAATGGAGAAGTCCGTTGTCCGCCTCATCCGGGATGGTCCACTCGCTCTGGTCGCAGGAGCTCTGGCTGGCTGCACTTTCCCCGTTGCAGTACCCGTACCAGTTGGCGGCGTATCCGCCCATGCCGTCCTGACGGTCTACGTCGCCGCCCTGGATCATGAATCCATCAATTACCCTGTGGAAAATTGTGAAGTCGTACCGGAAGTTCTGCGCGTGAGTTATGAAATTCTCAACGTGGACGGGTGCTAAATCCTGGAACAATTCAATCTGAATCGTTCCCTCTATTCTCTCTCCCGAATCGTCAACGTAGGACACTTCCAATGAAACTACTGGGTTTTCTGGATCCTCCTGCAATGCGTCGGAAATCAGTTTGATTGATGTGAGGATTATCATGCCTGCTATCACCATGGCGACTAGTCCCATTGGAGTGGGGTTACCCTCGTCGAAGAATTGCATGTTGGCGCCTCCCGTTATCGACTTCTCGTCCATCATGGACATCAAGGAGTTCATATTGCGTCTAGTCTCCTTGTTCTTGGGATCAATCTTGAGTGCCCTCTTGTAGCTCTTCAACGCTTTCTGCCAATGCCTTTTCTGTGAGGATTCGTCATGCGTCCCTTGGGCGGTTCCAATATCTCCTGCCTGACGAAGGGTCCTGACCTTCTGACCGTCATTCTCGCAAAGTGGCCAAGCCTGTCGCAGCTCGGACAGTGCCTCCTCGAATTTCTCGTCGGACAACATAGAATCGGCCAAATCCCAAGACTTCAGCAGTTCATCCGGTACGGGCATGGGCTCCGCGACCATGCTCACATACAAAACGACAGCGGAAATTTGAGAGACAATTCAGGGTGGACCAACCGGGGGAACGGCTAAGACCACCCTAATAGCGCGGAAGGCTGCGAGGCCTAGGTGCGACGGGCCGATGGGAGAAATGAGTGATGAGCCGGATCATCAATGACTTCACAATAAATGTCGCTACGGCCAATGGCACTGGTTCTCAATCTTCCAACCTCATTATACTCCATTCGATGTTCGAAATGGGAGTGCCAGTGAGCGGTAAGAACCTGTTTCCTAGTAACATCTCTGGCCTCCCAACATGGTTCATAATCAGAGTCAGCGACAAGGGATATCAGGCGCCGGGTGACGAAACAAATTTCCAGATTCTCATGAACAAGGAGACCTGGGAGAAGGATCTGGCCTCATTGAGTCCGGGAACCGTGGTAATCTACAACGAAGACGCAAAGATGCCTGTGGAGAGGGAAGACTGCGTCTGCCTCGGCATGCCGATGACAAAAATGGCTAGGGGGATAAACCCGAAGCTGGCTAGGCTGATGGCCAACATGTACTATGTTGGAGGGCTAGCTCACCTTCTCGGGATTGACGAGAGTGCAATAGGTAAGGCCGTCGAGCAGCAATTCAGGGGCAAGGAGAAGGCGATAGAGCTCAACAACAGGGCCATCTCAGAGGGCAGGGAGTACGCTTCTGAGAACTGGGACTTCGACTGCCAGTTCGCCCTAGAGGCACGTGAAAAGCCGTCTGAGACATTCCTGATTGAAGGAAACGAGGCGACTGCTCTTGGATCGATCTACGGTGGAGTCAACATGCTCTCATGGTACCCAATAACGCCTTCATCGTCCTTGGCCGAGTCAATCATCTCGTGGATACCGAAGCTGAAGGAAGGGGAAGACGGCGGAGTTACCTGTGCAGTCGTTCAGGCTGAGGACGAGCTCGCAGCTGCCGGCATGGTCCTTGGCGCCGGCTGGGCAGGTGGTCGCGGAATGACGTGCACTAGCGGACCGGGGATTTCCCTAATGTCGGAATTCATCGGCCTATTCTACTTCTCAGAAGTCCCAGGAGTAATCTGGGACATAAACCGTACCGGCCCCTCAACTGGCCTGCCCACTAGGACCCAACAAGGGGACCTTACAATGTGCTATGAGGCAAGCCACGGCGATACTCAACACATTGTCCTGATTCCCGGAACTGTGGACGAGTGCTTCGAATTTGGATGGAGGGCATTCGATTACGCCGAGAGGTTCCAAACATTGGTTTTCGGTTTCGGAGACCTCGACCTAGGAATGAACAGATGGTCGACCAGTGGGTTCGAATACCCGAGCGAGAAGATGGACAGAGGGAAGGTAATCCGGACGCAGGAGGAGTTGGATTCGATCACTAACTTCGGCAGGTATCGGGATGTCGATGGCGATGGGATTGCTTACAGGACTCTCCCCGGAAGCGGCTTAGCCCCGATTCTATATCGAGGCACTGGCCATGACGAGGACGGCATTTACTCAGAGGACCCGCAGGTCTACCATGCCACCATGGAGAGGCTTCGTAGGAAGATTGACGGTGCAAGAGACTTACTGCCTGCCCCCCTACTAAGGGAAGAGGAGGACGGTGAAGTGGGGATTATCTTCTATGGCTCCATGGAGAACACAATAGTGGAGATCGATGACATACTGGAGGAGTCCGGACTCTCCGTAAGCACTTGCAGAGTGAGGGCCCTCCCGTATCACTCAGACGTCGAGGGCTTCATCGAGAGGCACGAGAGGGTGATTGTACTCGAGATCAACCGTGATGGTCAGCTTTATGGGATCTTGAGGAAGGAGCTTCCCGTAGAATTGCTTCCAAAGTTGCATTCGGTAGCATATAGCGATGGGCTGCCCCCAAGGGCAAGGGAATATTCCGAGAGGATATTGGAAGAATTGGAGGGAGCAGAATGAAGCCAGTTAAGTTGAACGTCATCAACTTGGAGAAATCGGAGTATACAGGGGGGAAGTCGTCTCTTTGCCCTGGGTGCGGACATGACCAGATTTCCAATGTGATCATCCAAGCTGCATGGGAGAACGGCATAGAGCCTGAAGGCATTGCAAAGATGAGCGGAATAGGTTGCTCTTCGAAGACGCCTGCATACTTCCTGTCGAAGAGCCACGGTTTCAACACCGTTCACGGCAGGATGCCTTCGGTCACCACGGGCGCCAACATGGTGAACAAGAGCCTCTCGTTCCTGGCCGTGTCTGGTGACGGCGACACCGCCAGCATAGGAATTGGTCAATTCATTCATGCGATAAGGAGAAATCTCGACATGGTGTACATTATTGAGAACAACGGCGTTTACGGCCTCACAAAGGGCCAATACAGCGCTACTGTCGAGAAGGGCTCGAAGAAGAAGAAGGGCACTGTGAATGAGCAGGCCCCAATAGATCTCTGCGCGATGGCGATAAATCTCGGGTGCACATTCGTGGCAAGGTCATTCTCTGGTAGCAAAAAGCAGCTGACCTCTCTCGTGAAGGCCGCGATGAGCCATAGGGGAATGGCAGTTATCGACGTTATTTCCCCGTGCGTGACCTTCGCTAACAACGACGAGTCTTACAAGTCATACAATTACGTCAAGGGGAATGACGAGGTCCTCCACATTCTCGACTACATCCCTCACTTCTCACCGCTAGAAGAGGTCGACGTCCCAGAAGGGGAGTATAGCGAAATCTCGCTCTTCGACGGGTCAACGCTCAGGTTGGAGACCGTCGGGGAAGAGCATGATCCGACAAACGCCGTGGCTGCTTTGAGGGCAATCCATGAAGGAACTGACGAGGGGCGTCACGTCACGGGACTGCTTTATTACAATCCGAACCAACCAACAGCTACAGACGAGCTGGGGTTGACAGATACGCCGCTTGTGGCACTCTCGGAAGAGCAGAACAGGCCTAGCAAAGAGAGCCTCGAGACGGTCAATGCGGGATTCCGTGCGAAGTAAGCCGATCGGGTTTGCGGATTCGTTGAAATATCGGGCCTATGTCCCAAAGGCGCCAGTCCCTTGGTGTAGTGGTCCATCATATGGCACTCTGGATGCCATGACCCTGGTTCGAATCCGGGAGGGACTACCAAACTAAAGTGACCTGTAGAGGAACTGAGAGACCCAACTGACCATGATGATGATCATGAACCATCCTAGGCTCAGTCTGACTATCCCCGATGGCTCCTTCTTAGGTGGGAATGGATCGATGCCCGCATCGAGCGCCTCGGCGATAATCGCGAGCTCTTCCTCTATCGTCTCCGGCTCCCTCATCTAACTACCTCAGGGCTCGATCGTTGGGTCCCATCCCGAGACGTAGTCGCCGTCCATGGAAGCGAAGTCTTCCCCGAATCCGGATAAGTCGACATCAATGGAGCCGAGGTTCTCCAAGATCCTCCCTGGATTACTGGACTTGGGGATGGTGACCGCCCCCACGTCAATGCACCACTTGATCGCGGCCTGGGCCGGCGTGCACCCTATCCTCTCAGATACCTCCCCTAGTTTCGGGTCGCTCACCTTGTGGCCCCTGGCCAATGGGGAGTAGGCCATGGGAGTCGCGCCGATTGACTCGGTGAACTCACGGAGTTCTGTCCTCTGCAGCCATGGGTGTATCTCTATCTGATTAACAGAGGGCAGAATGGAAGCATAGGACCTCATCGCCTCGAGATGGTGAGCCCCATAGTTGCTTACCCCAATGGCACGTGTCCATCCATTCTCGAGGCACTTCTCCATGCCTTTCCATACAGAGGCCCTGGCCCCTACATCCTCGGGAGGAGCATGGACTAGGTAGAGGTCCATCTGGTCAAGCCCCATATTATCCAGGCTCTCCTTGCACCTCTGAATCACCTCGTCATAGCCAGTAGCGTGAGGTCTTCTCAACTTGGTAACTATGAACAGCTCTTCCCGTTCTACGCCGCACTCCCTGATCGCATCCCCGACCTCGTGCTCGTTCCCGTATGCCATTGCAGTGTCAATGAGCCTGTATCCGCTCTTTATGGCATGAACTACCGCTGATTTACACTCTCCCGGCTCCTTCATGAGATACACCCCGAGTCCGAACATCGGCATCTCAATCTCGGATACTCTCAATCCAGTCTCAGTGCTAGTGTGTCCGATGGTCGTCGAGGGGCCCATGGAACGCGTGGGGTTGGCGCCCATAATCAAACATTCCCGCAGTGTTTGAAGCACTGATTCCCCCCCCGAGGGGCATGAGTGAGCTCCCCGAGGGGGTTTCCCTGCCTCCCACGAGGCCCCCGGAGACGCGTCCCTCGGCCTCAGTGATGCTGAGCAGGGAGTCAGAAGGCGGTCATGAGATACTCCTGGGTCACAGGGTATCCGAGTTACCTAGCTTCCCGGACTTCTGGGCCTTCCCAGGAGGGGGCGTCAGCAGGGTGGACAGGGGAGCCTCAGAGGACCATCCGGAATGGCTCGGTGTCGATGATGAGTATAGGGCAGCCTCCTTCGCCCTTCTCAGGGAAATGGTCGAGGAAGTGGGACTGACTCCCGATGGATCAGGCGGCATAATGAGCATCGAAGAGAGCATCCGAGAGGAGGTCTGCCGAGACAAGGGGGCTTGGAGAAAGAATGTCGAGTTGGGCAATATCTCCACCGAGGGTTTTCATTGCGAGATGATCACGGACAGGACGACTCCACCCTTCGCCCCCATGAGATTCCAGAACTTCTTCTTCCACGTCCCCACTGGACATCCTGGCGTCATTCCAACATTCCCCCCGGGCAGGTCGGAATTTGACGAGTTCAGGTGGTGGAAGCCGGAGGACCTGCTATCGGCATGGGAGTCTAATCAATTGAGGGTCCCGCCACCGATTGTGACCCTGCTGAGGGACATCGTCGATAGGATTGAGATCTACGGGGATTTGCAATCCGCATGCGACAGCCTTGCTGGGGATCCGCCTAGTGGCGACCACAGGCTGGAGTTCGCTCCCGGAGTGGAGGTTGTCCCACTAGAGACGGATACGTTGCCCCCTTCCACGCATACGAACTGCTACATCCTCGGGGAGCCCGGCGGCGAGATGGTAATCGTGGACCCTGCAGCGAGGTCGAGAAGATCGTTGGATTACCTGAGAGCCAAGATTTCGGAGGCGCTTTCACCCGGCTCCAGGATCATAGCTAGCGTTTTCACGCACATGCACCCTGACCACATAGGCGACCTCACAGGGATCTCGGAGATTTACCAAGCACCCATTTGGGCTAGCGAAGAGACTCTAGAATCGATTCCCGGGGCGACGGACAGCTCCGTCTTGAAGGAAGGAGACTCGATTACCCTGAATGGGCCCTCTGGTTCCTCCACTTGGGACATAATAGAGACACCTGGGCACTGCCCTGGGCACATCTGCCTGGTTGGAGACGCGGGGGTCGTTAGCGGGGACAACTGCGTCGTCGTTGGCACCATCCTGGTCCCATCCTCGAACGGGGACATGGACTCCTACATAGCGGGCCTGAGGAGGATTCGCGAGCTGGGGCCTCCTATGCTGTTCCCGGGGCACGGTCCCGCCTCGCCCAACCCACGCAGGCTGCTGGACAGGTACATCAGTCACAGGTCAGCAAGGCACGAGAGGGTCATGGATGCGGTTTCCTCGGGGATTAGCTCGCTTGATGAAATAGCCAAATCGGCATATAGGGACACCCCGGAGGCGAATCCCCTGCTATCTCGTGACCAGACGCTTTCGCACCTACGCTCACTCACATCCTCAGGCAAGGTGGAAGCCCGTGACAACCAATATTACCCAACCTAGTCAGTGTGAACGTTGAAGGGTCCTCTCTCACTGGTGGAATCATGACAGAGAGGTGGTGGGACAAGAAGGAGGAGGATCCCGCTCCCGAGAAAGACGCCAAGTCCGCGCCCAGCAGTTTCAAGGATCCGGGATCCGGTGATGGTTCTCCAGTGGAATTCACAGGGCAGAGGATTGTGCTGAAGCCGGATGTAAATGGGTGCTTCTACGTCAATGGCAGTATTGGAAATATCGGGAACATAAATTTCCTAGTGGATACTGGAGCGAGCTTCTGCGGGGTCGACGAAAGGACTGCTGAGATGCTCGACCTGAATCGGGGAGAAGTGGTGAGGACGACGACAGCAGCTGGCCCGGGAATGGGGTACAGGACTACTTTGCCTGACATAACGGTTGGACAGATGAAGATAAGAAAGGTTGACGCGTTAATCAACCCCCTAAGAGAGGCTGATGCTGGATACTGTATTCTAGGCATGACGTTCCTCGAACACATTGATTGGAAGCACGAGAACGGGATGCTGATTCTGAACCCAGACGGGGAGTCGAATGGCACCAAGGTATACGGCGGTAATCACTGGCTCCTCGAGGACCCTGGCTACACTGTAGCAGCAATTCTACTCACTTTGGGCCTCATTGCAACATCATTCATGGCAGTGGCTGCTGGGGGAACCAAGGATCAATGGGTCGAGACACGGGGTGAGGTCCTCGAAAAATATCCGGGATACGACTGGGTTGAGCATGAAGACTGCTATACGGATGACTGGGGAGATGAATACTGCGACTACTGGTATGAATTGCATTGCTGGGCCGACTTAGACGTCTCATACTCCGTCGATAACACCACCTACTCCGCCGAGGTTGATCATTTTCCAATTACAACTTACCAAGACTACGAAGGTGCGGAAGACGACTGCTTGAATTACGCGGAGAACGGCACTATGCCAATAGGAAGTTTCGTTACATTGTACTACAATACTGAAGACCCTAGTGAAGTCCGGATTGATTCTCCCTGGGATGAGATTCTCGGCTTCTTTCTCTGTGGAATAATTCAGTTCATCCTGTTGGTTGTAGTTCTACTATTTGCCCGATTCGATATAGGTACGGGAGGTGCCGTAGCCTTGCATGTGGGTGGTTCCGGGATTGGATGGGGCGGTCATTACTACGACGAACCAAGTTACTACGACAGGCCCTGGCACAGGAGGCCTTGGTTCCACCGGAGGCGCCGTTTCTATCGTCATAGGCGCAGTGGCCATCGCCACAGAAGCAGCAGAGTCACTAGAAGCTCTGGAGGACGTCGATCCGGTGGCGGCGGCAGATCCG
>DAQP01000012.1:10018-34122 GCA_002504435.1 Euryarchaeota archaeon UBA438 | reverse complement strand
GAATGAAGGCCGAGAACTCCGAGTCAGGATTAGCGGGGAGAGCCACACTACGCTGCAGCTTTTCAGATCCAGACTGAATGACAATTCCAGTGTTGAATATGCGAACTTCTTCCAGAAGCACCCGGATCTGGATGAGCCTGAGTTGTATGTCCGGGCAGTAAAGGGAAAGAGCGCTGAGAAGGTTTTCAGAGACCTCTGCTCTGGCATTTCTAAGGAGTTCTCCGGGCTGAAGCTCTGACGCCCTAGTGCGGTGAGAGATTGAGTCCTCTAGAGATTGAGGAATCGTTAGGCTTAGTCGGCTGGTCGGTAGAGGACGACGGCGTCGGCGGACTCCTAAAGGTAAGAGTCGAGGACTTCAGGGTCGAGGAGGTCTCCAAGGTTCCAGCCCTGGATCCGAAGGGAAGGTTCACTGTAGCAAGGGTCACGCTCCACAACTGGGAAACGAATAGGCTACTGAATAGGTTGGCCAAGTCATGCGGAATTAGTCGAAATAGAATTTTTGCGTCGGGACTCAAGGATAAGCGAGCTGTCACCACGCAGATTCTAGTCATAGATGCACCACAAAAGAGAGTCTCCGAGGTTACCATTCCCGACTGTGAAATTGAGATTCTAGGTCGCACACACCAGAAGGTCGGAATGAGTGACCACGATGGAAATAGATTCACTATCACAGTACGTGGATGTTGTTATCCAGATGGATCTCCGATGGATGGGAAAGAGGCTCTAATGAGGGTTCAGAGAATTCGTAAGGGCCTTGGTGAGAATCTGGGTGCAGATGTTTTTCCTAATTGGATTGGCCCTCAGAGGTTCGGGGCCAATAGGCCAGTTACCCCTATGGTGGGTAGGGCTGTGGTTGAAGGGGATTTCGAAAGTGCAGTTGACCTTTACTTGGGGATGGCCGGAAACAGGTCCGGCGAGGAAACCGCGTCCTTCAGAAAAATGTGGAGGGAAACAAGAGACCCGGTGGAATGCCTGGGGATAATTCCCAAGCACCTCGGGTATGAGAGGGACATGCTTTCCAGATTATCAGAGGACGGCTCTGACTGGCTAGGAGCATTCAAGTCCCTGCCTCACTCTTTGCAATTGTTAACTATCCACTCACTTCAGTCCCTTGCATTCAATCACGCCCTGTCTCGACGGATTTCCTCGGGATTGAGCCTAATCGAGCCCTCAATAGGTGACATCGTTGCACCCCTCAAATCAAATGGTAGGATTGATGTCTCTAAGATGGCTTACGTCAGTGAGACAAATTTGGATAGGTGTAGGAGGAACTGCAATCTTGGCAGACTTTCGCTTACAGGCCCCCTCCCCGGCAGCGACGCCAATCTTGCAGATGGTGAGCCTGGCTCTCTTGAGAGAAAGGCCTTGGTCGATACAGCCCTGGAATCTACGGATTGGAATGTCAAGAAGATCCGTAGATTGTCTTCTTCAGGGACCAGAAGGCCACTATGTGTCCCTTTTTCCGATTTTTCTGTCGAAGAGGCGACGGAAATCTCCCCTTCAGCCGAGGTTTCCAAGCGTTGGCAAGACCAGCCTTCAGATGGCGAGAGGTGGAATCCCGAAGGGGCCTCGCTAAGGCTCGTATTCACACTGCCTCCCGGGACCTATGCTACAGTCTTGATGAGGGAGTTCATGAGGTCGCCACTTGACCATTACTGATCAGAGTCTTCCCATCTCTAGAGTTTCAATCTGACCAATCAGATCATCAGTGCCACGAACCTTTTCTTCAAACATGTCTACTGTTCCCTCGCCGTCCTCCAGAACAGCTTGAATCTCGATAAACATCATTCCAAATGCTAGTGGCTTGATTTCAGTCATCTGCACTTCGGGAAGCTCATTAATTGCTGAAGCAATCTCCTCATAGTCCGGACTGCCATCCTCTGGCTGGTCTAGAGTCACCTTGTACTTCACTACTACATGCCCCATGTAAATCCCTCTTCAAGGTCCCTGAAATCCGCATTCGGCACATACGTACGCTACCCCTTGTAGGCGGCACCTCCTGCTCCTCCCGATTGAGTTTCCACAATCGGGGCACGGGAACGATGTACTCCTGGCATCCACCAGGGGCGTTCCAGATGCAGTGCATGTAGTTGCTCTAGCTGACATTTCAGTCCCTCGATGGGGCGGCGAGCCACCTCCCCTTTTTAGCGTTGACCGAGGCCTCCGGAGGCTTATACCATCAGTTCAAACGCTGATGCCCCTTCTGCCGGTTGGAGATACTATGTCGGATGAGGAGTTGCCACAGAATGGTGAGCAGACTGATTTGCACTCGTATGTTACTGATGAGGGCGGCATTTGGAGTCTTAGGCAGATAGAGAAGATCAGAGGATGGAACAACATAGAGTATGGTGCAGGACTATCTGGAAAGAATACGCCCTCTACTGGCTTGTCTATGAACAGGGCTTACATTCCCCCTGGGGGAATAGCAAAGGCCCACATTCACGTGGACTTTGACGTCATGATATACCTCCTCAAGGGAAGTGTGAGGCACGAATATGGCGCCGGATGTAGGAATTCTGTTGTCCACAGTGAGGGTGACATGTTCTACATTGAACCCGGACTTCCTCACGAGGTTTTCAACTGCTCTGAGACTGATTGGGTACATGCAGTAGTGTCGAGATCGGACGCCTCGGAATGGCAGAACATCATTCCATATGACAGGGATTCTGAGTGACCATCACTCCTCCTCCTTCTTCGAAATTCTCCTAAGCCCAACCGCCCTTTCTTCTTCTTCAACTTCTTGCTTTGCAGTAAGTATTCCCAATCCGGCTAGATGTTTCGAAACTTGTTCCATTGCAGTCATCCCAGCCCCCCTCTTTCGTACCCTAGGCAGTTTGTTCCTGCAAATTAGGTAGGTCTCCGAGGAGGAGTTTCGTGATGCAGTAGGGGCAAATCTCTGGACGTTGGAAAATCGATCCCTGGCCGCCTCAACAAGTCCCTCTATGCCTATTCCCTGGAACGCCTTTGTGATGAAAGTGCCCCCGGGATTCAGAACATACATTGCAACGTCTAGAACCGTGGTTGACAACTCTAGGGAAATCGCCTGATCGGTATCATATCTGCCCGTCAGGCGCGGCGAAATATCACTAATCACAGTGTTAATCTCTCTGCCGTCCAATGCCTCCCTGACTTGTTGGATGGTGGCTTCTTCCGTAATGTCACCAATAATCACCGTCGCCCCCTCGACAGGGGCCGTGGCAAGCAGATCAACGCCGATCACAACCCCCTCTTCCCCGACTTCCTCGCTAGCTACTTGTGTCCAGCCTCCTGGATGGCAACCAACGTCTAGAACCACATCCCCCTTTCGGATTATGGAGAATCTCTCCTGGATGTGTTTGAGCTTGTAAGCGGACCTTGCCCGGTACCCCTTAGAACGAGCTTGACGACGCCATGGATCACGCCTATTTTCCTGATACCAGCGCTTGCTCATGTGTACCCGTTGAGACACTGGGTTATGAAAGGGGAGCGCTGTGGGCCCTCTGATGGCACCGATGCGGGACCTGCTGATAGTTGCCATAATTGCGTTGTCATTCGCCAATCCAATTCACGCTCAGACGACGGAAAACTCCTGGTCTTCGGATGGCGGCTACACTGTTCTAGCAGAGCAATTTACCGCTGTTTGGTGTGACGTATGCGCGGATGTTGACCCCTGGATGCCCGAATTTACCGAGTCAAATGGCAACAGAGTGGCTAGGGTGGCCTTACATGATGACTTCGACGACCCACTGGGCACACCAATAACCGAACACAGGGTCTCCCGATACTCAAGCGAAGCCCCCACTGCCCCATCTTTCTGGTTCGATGGCGAGATCCTATCAGGAGGTGCACCCGATCGTTCAAGCATGCATCGCCAACTTCTATCTGCAGAAGGGTCTAGATCGGATGATACTCACATCAGAATTGAAGCCTCTTTTGATTCTGGGAATCTACGAATTGGAACAACACTATCCGACTGGTCATTTCTGGATCAGACACAACTTTCAATTTTCATCATTGAAGACTCGGTGACAATCGAGGAGTCGGAAGCGATCAATGGGGTCACTAATCACCATGATGTTGTTAGGGCCTATCACGAGGCCTCAATAAATGACGAGAACGACAAATGGTCCTATGGCGGTGATTTCTCATCACTGAGCGAGGGCGACTTTACTTACTCATCAAGCGAAATTACATTCTCAATTAGCGCCTCGATTCCCCTCGATGTAGAGCCAAATGAATTGAGCATAGTCGTAGTGCATGAGACAATAGGCGAAATAGAGACACAATCCACCCTTGGGGTCCTGAAGCTAGAGATAGGGGATGACTCAGAAAACTCCCTGATTAGCATATCAGTGCCATTGGCAATTATGATTATTCTCTCTGCTCTTTCATTCAAAGCCCAATCTCGGAAATGAGTGCTCTGGCTGTGTGCCTAATTGCTTCCTCTGAGTGCATATCTGGGGTGAATCCAGAATCCAATAGTCGCTTGACATCAAGGGACGTTTTGGGAACATCACCAGCCCAGCCCCTGTCTCCTCCGGAGTACTCTATCGACACACCCGAGAGTCCACTTTCTTCAACTACAATCTCTGCAATCCTTCTAACGGAGCAGGTGTCCCCCGTTCCTAGATTGTATAGGCTAACATCATCAGATCCGTTGTCGATGATGTGACACATCGCCCTTACACAGTCCTCGGCAGACATGTACGATTTCTCCTGCCTGCCGTTTCCAAGAACCTCGAGCCTAGAAGGGTCTCTTTTCAGTTTGTGAATGAAGTCGAAGATTACTCCGTGAGTCCCCCTCGGTCCAACTATGTTTGCGAACCTATGTATCCACGCCTTTGCTCCGAACGTGCCCGACCAGGCCGTGATTAGAGATTCTGAACCTAGCTTGGAGGCCCCATAGAGCGAAATTGGCATTACCGGCCCATATGTTTCTGGTGTTGGCATCTGATCCGCCTCCCCATATATTGCAGACGAAGAAGAGAAGGAGATCCTGCTCACTCCAGTTTGACGCATCGCCTCAAGAACATTGTATGTAGCAACAGTCCCCTGCTTGAGGTCAGTGTCTGTAATCTCGGTCCCCAATCTTATGTCCGGATTTGCCGCCATGTGGTGGACGGTGTAAATTCCATCCATGGCCTCGCGGATCGAATCGGCATCTAGAAGGTCGCCCCGGACGACCTCAACCATGCCGCTTCCTTCGTGGTGGGAAAGAAACTCTTCTCTGCCGCTGGAGAAATTGTCGAACACCCTGACCATCTTTCCCTCAGAGACTAGGGCATCGACCAGATGCGAGCCGATGAATCCAGCACCTCCGGTGACTAACTCCATGCCTCTGCGGAATTGAGGTCAGTCTTGAGCCCATCGGACTCACGATGAGAGTCCTCACCAAGTCGAACTGGCCCTTCTTCCCCTCATTATGTGAGAGGAAACAAAGACCCCAATCATTGACAGGTGAATTACGGTACAGTATGGGCAGATGTGCGGTGCACCCTCGACTAGAAGCAGTTCAACCACCACCAGCCAGGCGACGAATGGTAGGCCTGCAATCCCTAGGTACCAAAGATAATTCACAAATTGTGGCGTTCTTTTTGCATTTTGATCCAGATAGAGGGTCATTAGGACGAAGAATATCGCGCCAAAGGAAGCAATCCCCACAACTCCCCAAGGCATTCCGAAGAGACTGTTCCACTGGGGGTCGCCAATTACCGAACCACACTGCACCAGTCCCTCTGAAGCGCACATGCTAGATGAGCCACTTTTCATCAGGGAATTGTGAATTGACCATGTCCACCCAGATGCAATAATCCCCACAGTCGCGAACAAAAGGCCCGCGGTTATGGTGCCCCTGGTGCCATCTGAACCAGCCTCCTGCCGACTCTTCTGCAGTAGTGCGGAAGCGCCTAATATCCCAAGTATGAAGATACCCAGCTCAAGGCTCAGTACAGACATCATGAATCACCCACTAGCCTCTGCAGGGCGGAAGAAATCTCTTCTCCATCGCCCCCTTGGCCCTGATGCTTCAGCTTATTCCAAGCCACGATTCCATCGGGCTGAAGGATCGCCGTAAATGGCGTCCCACTAAGCTCCCATTGGCCAAAAATTGAGTTCGATGGGTCGTCAACATACGTCCACTGGTGAGGAGTCCCGGGCCTATTCACGCAGTCGTCCCGCCCGCTATTGCACCCATCCCCATCATTATCATCCGTGCCAAATGATGTTCTGTCCCTGAAAGCTTCGATCTCGCTCTTGCTGCTTTCATGGTTCGGGATGTTCAGGTGAACTGAAACTGTAACGAACGTAACCCTGTCTTTCCACTGGGAGTGGTACTGGCTCATCTCGTCACCCTCTTCCCAGCAGTAGGGGCAGTCGGTGTCAATAAATTGGATGAGAATCCATTTGCTTTCTGAAGAGTTTCCGTCCCAGTCCCAGTCCCAAATGTCGGACATCCTGAATTCGTACCAAGATCCACCGTTGTATGCATCGGCCACGAAGTCCGGGGCACGATTCCCCTCCTCCGGGCCAATGCTCACAATTGGGGCCAGTGCCAGAGAAGCGATTACAACGAGGCTGACCACTCCAGCAGTTGTTAGTCCCGCCCACAATAGTGTCTCTTCGTTATTCTTGGTAAGGTCAGATGACGCCCCCCTTCTCCTCGCCATGGACCTGCGGGTTGCTCATTGACTTTCAGCGATTCTATTGATTGAGCCGCAATCCAGCTACCTCCGTTATTCCTCATTATCGCAGTAATGCCACCTTTTCGTATGCGAACGCTCATTTGGCTCCGCAAGGCCCCGCAACCGTGGAAGATGACTCCTCAGTGGACAAGTACTCTCTTGGGGAGGGCGACTCGAGGGATGACGAGGAGGAACTTTGGAAGGCCTTCTTCGACAAACTTCAGCCTGCAAGGGAGGCAGTCGAGGGCGCAAGGGAGAAGTTCAGAAACAGCATTCTGGGAGGGGCCATCGATACACTGGGCCAACTGGCCGACGATGCAGCCGATATAGCAAACTCATTTTCTAGAAGGCTAACGGAGTTGGCTTATTCTCTAATTCTCAGGAGCCCTGGAATAATTGTCGCTTTCCTATTGCTCCTCACTGCCGCAGTGGGACAGTATGCCTTCGACTTCCAACAGCAGATTGACGGAGATCTGGAGATTTACCTTCCCGACAATGCGGACTCAACCGAATTGCTGATCGAGGTCAGAGAAGATTGGTCTACTGATGTCGTGATGGTCTATATGCAGACGGGAAATGCCATTCACGATACAAATCTGAGGACAGAACAGAACATCACCTCATTGGAAGTTCTGAAACAAATGTCATGGATTGAGGGGGATGACTCATCTCCCGCTGGAACATACGTCAAGGGACTTGATTGGGATAAGTCCGACAGGGGGTTGAATGATGGAGTAATTTGGGTACTCTCGCCAGCTCAGGTAATCAAGGAGGCAAACTCCTCGTCGTGGAGGTTCAACTGTGCCATGGAGAAGTATGGGCTTCCAACTAGCGATGACGAGAGCTGCACCATAGCGAGCTTGAATCCCTATTATGGGTATGAGATTCCAGATGAGCAAGACAGAGTGGATGAATTCGTCGAAAATGCTGGATCTCTGATCGAGTCAATGGTGAGGG
Organism: Euryarchaeota archaeon UBA438; assembly: GCA_002504435.1. Classification (GTDB taxonomy): domain Archaea; phylum Thermoplasmatota; class Poseidoniia; order Poseidoniales; family Thalassarchaeaceae; genus MGIIb-O5. The sequence goes on along the minus strand of DAQP01000012.1, from coordinate 26,506 downwards.
ACACCAATGACGATGGCATCTGGGACACAGGCGTTATTGTAATGGGGATAACCTTCGATATGTCCACTACTGAAATTCCCGTGAGGGTGGACCCCAAACTTGGCCCCGTGAGGGATCACGAGGCATTCCTGGATTTCACAGAAGACCTAATCCACGGACCTACCAGTTTGGATTTCTGCAGCCTCTGTCATGTAACATACGAGCGAACTTCAACCATGGACCCAACTAGGCTGGACGACATACCTCCTCGAAGGGCGGTGACCGTAACTGGGATCACTCCGGTCCTTCATGACATCTCAGACGAGATATATCTCGAGTTGGTAGAGACGATGCTGCCCGCCAGCCTAGCTTTGGTGGCACTCGCAATGATCATTCTACATAGAAACGCGAAAGTCCTGGTCATCTGTGGGTTGCCAATTGCGATGAGCCTGTTCATCACCTTCGGTACAACCGTAGTAGCTGACATCACACTGACCCCAATGATCATCTCAGCCGGCCCCATTCTTGTAGGATTGGGCGTCGACTACTCATTACACCTTACCAACAGGATTGAGGAGAATAGGATTGAGTTAATTGAGGAAGGAATGGAGAATGCATGGAGGCAGCAGAGGGACGGTAGAGGGTCCGATCCAATCGACCCATGGGACCCCCTGATTAGCCTGACAGCCACGGTTCGCGCTGCAATGACCACTGGTAATGCGATTTTCCTCTCCGCAGTCACCACCATTATTGGATTCAGCGTTCTCACATGGGATAGCCTAGTGCCAATAGAGCCTATGAGGACGGTTGGCACGACCCTCCTCCTGGGGATTTCAGTAACCTTCCTCCTATCCATGCTGATGGTCCCAGCTTTGGTCCAACTGCTCAGATATCGAAGGGGCACCGAAGTGATGGAGATGTCGCCTATGCAGACCGTTTACGTCGCTCTAGCCCTGGGCGCGTTGGCCGCGGTAGCACTATCCTACACTGAGCTGATGACCACGACAAATGCAATGATTCTCTCCTCGATGCTCTCCGTAACCATAGTTGTCGGGAGTTTGGACAGCGTTTGGGAATACGTCGGCGAAATACCTGTTAAGGCCACAATTATCGTATTGTTAGTTGGATCCGTGGCAACAATTGGTGGGGCCATAATGTTCGAGGATCAGATGGGGCAGGGAATTACTGGCGGGTCGGACCAGGTCCCACCGGGAATCGAGTCATATGAGGCATTGCGTGAGTACAGTTACGAGTTCGGCGGTGGCCAGACCAACCTATTCATCGTTAACGCTACGGATAGGGGGCCACAAAACGGGACAGCTCCGATCAGGGACCTTCCAGTCCTCGACTCCTTGGAAGAGATACAGGCGAAAATAGACAACGTGGAGAGGACAAATACGACCAGCATAGTCAACATTCTCAAGGCGATCCACATCCAGATTGGCGTTGATGCGATTGATCGTTCACTTTGGGACATGTTACACTCGCCATGCTGGGACGACCCCCTTCAGCTGGAGTGCATCGCAAGCGGGGACGCTGCATTCACCACCACCACATCGAGGGAAGACATGGTCAATGTTGCATTCGACACACTGAGTCCCGAAGTCAGATCGATGCTCATGAACGCCGATGAAGGGCCGGGCGAAACAAAGACACTCGTATACGCATGGCAGCCGTACATCCTCCTGGAGGAAGCTACTCCACTGAGGGACACCATCGATGGTTTCCTCTCGGAGGGAGGGTGCGAAACAGCCACCAGATGCTCCTCCATGACGATCTCAGAAGAGGGGGTTACTAACTCCAAACTAACCGGGGGGCTACCTATTTCGATAGACATCAACGAGGGGATACACACAGCTCAGAGTGACTCTACCATCACGACCATGTTCATACTACTATTCGCTATGGCGATACTGTTCCGTTCTCCTAGGATGGCAATTTTCACAATGACAGCGGTAGCAGCAGTTGTTCTCTGGCAGCCCATTCTTATGTGGAGGGCAAACTTGGGAGTCAACATCTTCACCGCAATGATAGGGACAATAGTATTCGGAATAGGGGTGGATGACTCCATCCACATAGTCGATCGCATAAAGGACGAAGGTGAAACCCCGGCGGGAATAGTCAGATCCGTAATGACTACCGGGCGGACTATCTTTGAAACGACCGCCACCACTTGTGCGGGGCTTTCTGCCGGGCTTTTCGTGGCAATACCGGGACTGCAGACCTTCTTCCTCCTGATGATGGCACTAATAGCGTTAGCACTGCTGACTAGCGCCATCTTGCTACCTACGATCATTGTCATCTACAATGAGTTCAAGTCCCGGATCACTCTAAACGGATCGTGGCTAGATTATGACGAAGTCGGCACAATCGAAACATCCTCGGTAGCCGACGCAATTATCGAATAGCATGCCTGCTAGTGAGTTAGGTGAGGGTGCAGGGAGTAAGCCCCTTTCTGTTCACCTTCCGGCTGGTCGCATTCAACTATGCATCCTACCCGGCCCTGTCGATGCCATACAGGCCTGCTTGGACTTGCTCCAGCGGGGTTGCCCGTTCCAGCTGCGTTCGGGAAATCTCCCCCCTTCGGGTTCACCGTACTCCCGGCACAGTTCGTTTCTGTTGCAGAGCCGGCCCTCCCGGGCCCCCGGCTTGCGCCGGACCGCTCGCATCGTGGAGAGGGGACTTTCCTCAGTGTCTAGCACTGTCAGCGACCCTCCTGCTCCCTCATGCCTCCCGTGACGCTGCTCATCAAGAACCTCTCGGTTCTGCAGATTACTGATTTTTACCATATTTTCAGCGGAAACCATCATGCGCGTCTTATTCGTCGAAGTGTCATGGCCGATGTAGAGGGGCTCAAGCGAGAAGCTGGAATCACCGCCTGTGGATTCGTAAGAAGCGGGATGAGTCTCGGCCTCGGGACCGGTTCCACGGTCAGGTACACGATAATTGAGATTGGCCGCATGATTTCAGAGGACGGAATCGATGTTGTCGGAGTTCCAACCAGCGAGTCCACAAGGGAATTGGCCGAGTCATTGGGGATCCCGCTGATTCCTATTTCCGAGGTCAATAGACTAGATCTGACAATAGATGGGGCCGATGAGTTCGACCCTGAATTTTCCCTGATAAAGGGCGGTGGCGGCGCTCTAACCCGTGAGAAAGAAGTGGCTATGATTTCCGACTCAATGATTGTGGTGGCCGATGATAGAAAGAAGGTCCCAGTACTGGGGGAATTCGACTTGCCAATAGAGGTCTCCCCCAATAAATGGAAGGAGGTCTCAGAGGCCATTAGCCAGTCTTCTGGCATCGAGTCAACCCTCAGGGGCGGAGAGCATTCCCCCTACGTCACTGACAATGACGGCTTCATCCTGGATTGCAAGTTTGGCCCAACTATCACTGAACCGTCTATTTTGGAGGCCCAACTGCTGTCAATAGACGGAGTAGTCCAAGTCGGGTTGTTCGTGGGACTTTGTGATGCAGTAGTGATGGCGACAGATTCTGGAGTAGAGACAATAGTCAACCCGGTTGGAAGATTGCATTGATTCACGACCCGTCGCGGTTAAATCGGGAGGGCGGCTCCGAGGGCCGGGTCTGTAGCTTAGTCAGGTAGAGCACCCGGCTCTTAACCGGGCGGTCGCGGGTTCGAACCCCGTCAGACCCGCCATTGAAACGCCTCAGCGGCGCGGGAATCATTAACCAAACGTTGAGTAGGAGGACCTAGGTGGGCGAGCCATGGCCAAGTCATACTGGATAGGGGACGTTCTCTCGGGGTCCCATGATGGGGCCGAAGTCGAACTCAAGGGCTGGGTCCACAGGTCAAGGGGTTCGAACAAGATACGTTTCGTAGTTCTGAGGGATTCTACTGGCACTGTTCAATGTGTAATCAAGAGGGAAACAGTTGGAGACTCTGTTTTCGAGGATCTCGCTGGGGCCCTGATCGAATCTAGCGTCGTTCTCAAGGGTACCGTTTCCCCCACTGATCGTGAGCACGGCCACGAGGTCCAGGTCTCCTCTGGAGAGGTGATAGGGCCAGTGAGTCCGGACAGGCCATTCCCCATCACAGAGTCCGCGATGGCCGAGGCCGACGGGGGGGAGACAGAGTTCCTTCTCGACAACAGGCACCTGTACCTGCGAACCGGAAGGATGACTACCATGCTGAAGATACGCTCTTCAGTCTTCGGGGCCATTCATTCTTACTTTAGAGACCTCGACTTTGTCGAGTACCAAGCACCCAATTTCGTGGCAGGTGCCGTTGAGGGTGGAAGCACACTTTTCGAGGTCCCTTACTTTGGTAGAAAGGCCTACCTCACACAGTCATGGCAGCTATATGCCGAGGCTGCCATGCCATCCCTCGAGAGGCTATACACAGTCGCCCCCTCTTTCAGAGCTGAGAAGAGTCGAACTAGGAGGCATCTAACCGAATTCTGGCATGCTGAGATGGAGATTGCCTGGGGCGGGAACGAGGAAGTAATGAATCACGGAGAGGCCCTAGTGAGGAATGTCGCTGGGAAACTACTCGAGGAGAGGGAGGCCGAACTTACTGATTTGGGAAGGGACCTCGATCTAGTATCGAGATATGCCGACAGCAAGTATCCAAGGATGAGGTACGATGAGGCTATTGAAACACTGCAAGGGCTAGGCATCGCAGTAGAGTGGGGGCAGGATCTGGATTATAGCAAGGAGAAGGTTCTGACGCAAGACTTCGATGTACCGCACTTCCTCACTCACTACCCTCGCATAGCCAAGCCATTCTATCACAGGCCTGACCCGGACGACCCCAAGTATGTCCTATGCCACGATTTGCTAGCTCCAGAGGGATATGGCGAGATAATTGGCGGCGGAGAGAGGACCTGGTCCGAGAAGGAGATACTGGAGAGAATCGACGAGGAGGGTACCCCGAGGGAGCCATACGAGTTCTACATCGACGTCCGCCGGTACGGCGGCGTCCCCCATGGCGGGTTCGGAATGGGGGTAGACAGAGTTTGCTCATGGCTCTCAGGGGCGGATCACATCAGGGAGACTATCCCATTCCCCCGTGACAGCAGGCGTGTTACCCCTTAGGTAATCGAATCCCTCATACGCCATGGTTACTTGGGAAGGACATGGCGGACGATTGGCGAACAATGGACATCGCCAACCCCACAGAGGAGCATTCGATGCTCCGTCAGATGGTCAGAGACTTCGTAAGAGACGAGGTGGAGAACCAGGCCTTGGAGCACGACAGGGATGAGATATTCAACGCCCCTCTATTTAGGAGACTAGGGGAGATGGGACTCCTTGGAATCACAGTTCCGGACGAGTTTGGGGGAGGGGGGATGGACGCCACTGCTGTGGCTATAATTAACGAAGAACTGTCGTACTCCGATCCAGCCTTCTGTCTAGCATACCTCGCCCATGACCAACTAATGGTCAACAACCTAGCCCAGAACGGAAGTGAGGAGCAGAAATCCAAGATTCTGCCTAAGGTGTGTAGTGGCGAGTGGATAGGATGCATGGCGATGAGTGAGCCTGATTATGGGACTGATGTGCTTGGAATGCAAACACGGGCATCATTGAGGGATGACGGAAATTGGGTCATTAATGGCAGGAAGATGTGGATCACCAATGGCTCACTAGACGAGGAGGGGACCCCTGCGGACATAGTTTGGCTTTATGCCAGGACGGGAACCGATGAAAGAGGTAGGGCAGAGATTTCCACCTTCCTCGTGGAGAGGGGTACAGAGGGTTTCAGTGTTGGACAGAAAATAACCGACAAGCTAGGTATGAGGGCCAGCAATACCGCTGAATTGGTCTTCGAGGACTGTGTCGTTCCCGCAGAGAATCTTGTTGGAGAACCAGGGGAATCAATGATACATATGATGAGAAACCTCGAGCTAGAGAGACTCGGATTAGCAGCGATGGCCCTTGGAATCTCGAGAAGGTGCCTTTCTGCAATGAATGATTACGCATCTGAGAGGCAGGCCTTCGGCACAGAGATCAGGAATTTCGGACAGATACAGAGGCATCTGGGAGAGTCATGGTCCGAGTATCGCGCCATGAGGTCATATGTTTACGACACGGCCCGTCAGATAGAACTCGCCGAATCAGGAAACAGACTGGACTCTGACGGAGTCAAGCTGTTCGGGACCACCGCTGCCAAGAACATCGCTGATAGGGCCATACAGGTTATGGGCGGTTATGGATACGTTGGGGAGTACGTTGTCGAGAGACTTTGGAGGGATGCAAAGCTCCTAGAAATAGGAGGTGGGACCCTTGAGGGCCACCAGAAGAACATCGCTAGGGACCTATCTGCCAACAGCGAAGCGATAGAGGGTTGATGGTAGTCCCGGGAGGGTTCGAACCTCCGTCACCGGGTCCAAAACCCGGTATGATGGACCTCTACACTACGGGACTGTGACCCTCGGACACGAATCTTTCGCTTTGGACTTGACGGGACACGGCGCCGGCACAATCAAAGAAGTGAGAATGCACGACGCACCATGCGTCAGCGTATTGCGTGCCTCCTTATGCTGATGGTAATACTCCATCCTGCCTCGGCAGCTGTATCGGGATACGGCCCCGAAACAAGACGAGAAGACGTTCTGCCCGTTGAATCTGATCCAGTAGCCTCCCCCTCCGCATCTGTAACAGGCACATGGCTGGACCCAAGTCTCCAGGAGAGAGCCGATGGAGGGGCCTCGGAAGTCAGGGTCACGGTAATCACCAAGGCACTCAAGTCACTTTCAGAATGGCAGGAAGAGAATGGGGCCATGGAGAAACAGTTTCCACCCGGGCCAGGAGAGTCCTTTGTCCACCTAGAGGTATCAGACGGGGAGATTGATCATAGGACTTTTTGGGTGGACTCTTCATTGGTCCACAAGATTTCTGGAATCCCCGGAGTTATCGCAGTAATTGACGCTGAGAGGGCCCCAGAACCATATGACACAATTCCGTTCGAGAAGCCCCCTGGAGCCTCCCCTGATTCTGTAAGGAGCGGGGAAATTCACGGCGCTAACGATGCATGGGAAATGGGCTACACTGGAGAGGGTGTGATTGTAGCGGTAGCTGACACGGGAGTGGATTTCGCCCATCCCGATCTGAATGGAACCCAAGCTAGAGTGACATACGACAAGTCGCCGTACGAGGGTTGGCCACTTATGTTGGATCACAACAGTATGTACTACTGGATGGTATACGGAGAGGCATACCCAGCACGCTCCACATGGTATGCAGACACCTCAACAATAGATATCGACAACAACTCTGACGGCCTTCTGGAGGACTCTGGATTCAACGTTACAGGACTCAACGCTTCTCTTTCCGGACTCTATCACCTAGGTCAACACCCTGACTCATACCTACGCTCCAAGCAAGGGGGAGATGTCCCAATTCTCGTTGTAGACGATAGGACTTCGGGGCTATACGAGACAGTATACGCCGACTTGGATCGTGACGGCGACTTCGGAGACGAGGTGCCTATGAGGCCGGGTGAAGAGACTGCAGGTATGGATACAGACGGAGATGGACTGTGGGACGTCTCAGCGGGACTCGTCTACTGGGTATCCGATGGGTCCCTGGGAGTTCCCTACGGGAGTACTTATGCGGCCAGACACGGCTACTCTGACAGAGTTGCAGGCGCTGGAAACCTCACCCTATTCATGTTCGAATCTGGCAGCCATGGGACACTATGCGCGAGTGCAGTAGCAGCACAGGGTGTAGTCAGTGATGGAAAGGTCCTCGGAATGGCTCCCAATGCAACCATCACTTCAATCGGCAACCACTACTCAGGCGGACACATGCTGGATGGCTGGAGATTCATAGCAGAAGGCTATGATGGCAATATCGACACCCCTGATCAGCCACACATCGGCTCCTTTTCGTTCGGCTACTCCTCCGTTGATGACGCTGGGGCAGACGGATATTCACTCTACCTAGACTGGCTGACCAGGATTTACAACAACAACACCTCTTACGCAGTTGCGATAGGAAACGGCGGCCATGGATTCGGGACCGCAAAGTCCCCGGGCGCATCAAATGGTGTGTTCTCAGTAGGCGCCTTCAGCAGTAGGTCGAGTGACTCATGGGGCCAGAACGCACCTTGGTCCAACAGGGGTCCAAATGTACTTGGAAGGATGGACCCTGACATCGTTTCAGTCGGGTGGTCCGCTACTGGCGACGTCCCCCTGAATCAGAGAAACGACGCTAACTCAGCATGGGGGACATGGGGGGGAACCAGCCTAGCAACTCCAATTGCCGCCGGCCTCATGGCGGTAGTCGCACAGGCGTGGCAGGAGAACCTAGGCGTGCACCCAAAGTCCCAGGAGTTCAGGGACTTCGTCCTCTCGACCTCGGACGACAGGGGGTATGAGCCATTTGTACAAGGGGGCGGGTGGTTCAACGCATCGAGAGCAGCCTCAACCCTGGAGGGCGAAAATGGCACATGGTGGGCAAGTCCCGCCCAGTGGAACAGTGGCACCTTCCAAGGGGAGCATAGAGATGCCAACGTGAATTTGATGAGGCCCGGAGAGAGTCAACTGGTGGAAATTGAATTCACCAATTACGCGGACTCGGATGTACATCTCAGGTATACTCCAATCAGATTCTCTCCACTCGCGCATGACGTAGTGGTGTGGAACAGTACCGGCAATGGGAGCGACGAAGGAGATGAGAACGGGTCATGGGATGGGCATCAGGGAGATAGGCCGGACCTACTAATTCCCCTGCACATCGAATCCGACCCACTCTTCCAACTGCCACACGGGACAAGGCAGCTACGCGCTAGGGCAACTATCGACTACTCCCATTTCGATGGCAATCAAGATAGGAGCTCCGAGGAGAGGGTATTCCTTCAGATTTACAGATGGACCGATGAAGATGGGGATGGGGTATACGTCGAGGACTTCGATAACGACTCGACAGTGGACTCAGACGACTGGACAGAGGCGGACGAACTGGAAGAGGTGACCTACTGGTGGTCAAATGGCCCAAACGCCGAGGTACGAGTCGGAAACCCATTCGAAGACGCAAGAGACGGGCTACTTCTAGGAGTATGGAACTACAACGGCCAACTCTCGGATGAGGGAGTCAGAATAGAGATTGACTGGACATCCTTCGGAAGCGAGGAAGAAGAGTGGATTTCCATTCCATCGAGCAGGAATGTGCCATCAAACAGCTCAAGTACAGTTCCAATGACAATTAGTGTGCCTCATGGTGCAGACCCAGGCCTTCACCAGCACGGAGTCCTCGTGGAGTCCCATTTCGTGAATCAATCCTCCGGACAGATATACCCGTCGCATCGAAACTGGACTCTGCCAATAGTCACAAATGTGCCGTGGATCGGACCATTCTCCCTCGAGGCAGCCCCGCTGGATGGGAACGTCTCCAACCAGACACTGTACACAGAAGAGTGGATATCTGGAGCCACGCGATGGGACTGGAGATCCGAGAGTGGGGACTGGAGGTTCCTGTCAGTCGAATGGCCCTCCGAGTGGGATACAGGCGGAACCGCTGTTTTGGACGTTAATTGGGAGGACAATCAGTACACTGATGTAGATGTCCTATGGATGTCCGAGATGGCACATGGGTATGCAGAAGAGGACTCGAGACCATACGGCAACTCCACGTTTTTCATCGATGAGAGGTCCACAAACAACCACGTATCCTCTGGATCCCACAACTGGGGTACATTCACGGGTACTTCACGTGAGGTATTCGCGGTCCCAGTTTCGCCAGGGGTTCACCAGATGGCACTGCATACTGCACTACATGGGGTGCAAACAAACGACAACGCATTGAACATCTCTGTGGGTTACATTGCTGCAGAGGAATCAGGCTTCGAGAGGGTTGTGACCGACTGGTCACAGGGCAGTGGGGTAGACGCGGTTCACGTAGTATCAACCATTCCGCTGCCCGTTTCAAACGTCTCCGCATATGGGTGGTCTCAGCCAGTATACATGGACAATGAGACAGCATCACAGGATGTCTCATCCAACAAAATGACGGCTTCGTGGTGGCACAATTTAACGGTTCAGAACGCCTCTGAGATATCGATAAAGATGAACGCACACGGTGATGCAGATCTAGACCTTTTCCTGTTCAGGGACTCGAATGAAGACGGTGAGTTCTCCTCCGGGGAGGAGGTAAGCCGCTCTTGGTCCAGCTCCTCCTCAGAGTCAATAGACATCATCAATCCAGAAGACGGGCTATACTCTGTAGCAGTACACGGATACTCCGTCCCCGGCGGCACAGTCCAATTCTGGATTGACATCGACGTCGTCGGCGGAGACGAACTAAGGATTACGGATCAGATGGGTCTCAGTGACTCTGAGATAGCATCTATTTGGCCAACTGGTTCAGACACTCTTGCAGGACAGGTCCCCCACTCCGCCATCCAGGTGAACTTGGAATTCGACAGGCCCGATTCAGCAGGTTCCTGGTCGGGCTTCATTGATATCGAACTCGAGGGTGGAATCAACCTCAGGCTCCCCTACGCATACGAGTTAGTAGAGCTCGACCCAGAAGTTACTTTCTCGGTCCCCACCAACATGACTCAGACAAATGAGACTGTCCCGATAGAGATACACGCCTTGGACACGGGGATAGGCTTCAGGCTAGATGATCTAAATTGGTATGCTGCTAGCAACGGCACCACAATCCCTCCGGCAGACCTCGTGGAGGCCGTCGAAACGACAGGGGCGCACCACAATCTGACAATGCTCTGGAACAGCGGCAACCATTTCGCCATACCAGAGAACGTCTCATTCAGGGAGGTATGGATTAACTCTACCCTTCCCGAGGTCGAGCAATGGCACGATTATGCAGTAAATCTGACAGACATCTCCGGATTCTTCGATGACGCATTCCTTTCGGTCGCCTTCGACGAAACAGCTCCAAACCTAGCGGTCAGCCACATCCCCTGGATTACCAGTAGTGAGATTCTCACCTACCAAATCCAGACTGAGCCAGGAGCATCAGCACGTCACTCTGGCAGCGTGATAGAGATCGACGAATCAGGAAATGCAGAGGTGTCTTTCCAGCTCTCACAGGCGGAGGTCGGTTACAACCCCTCCACAGGAGAATCCTACTACTACATCGATGGCTCTAGCATCTTCGACATCTCGGTCAGTGATGCGGCTGGAAACTCAGTTTCAAGGCACTACGAGGTCATTTTCGATCCCGAGCTTCCAACCAACCCGTCACTTCACTCCCTCACTGATCAAGACGGCCGACTATACTCCCCATCCGCAATCTCAACCCCGGTAAATCTGACTCATGGGACCCTCGCAATGTCCGTACCATCCGATGTTAGGTCATGGTGCATGACCCTACTCTCCGACGTCTCGGATCATAGTGTCCAAGACTGCGGAGAGGTCCATATGATTCCCGACCTATACAACCCCTCCACAGGCCACCCAGACCCTTCTAGCCAAGGGGGCTCACAGGACTATTCGCCGGCATCATACACATTCGACACAGAAACACTGCCCGATGGCGACTACACAATCATCCTAGAGCTATATGACTGGGCTAACAACTCCGCTCAAGAAACGTGGCCCATGTCGATAGACAACACCGTTCCAGTGGTCGAGTGGACCCTGAGCCCATCGGACAGCAACTCCTCCTTATTCGACCATAGGCAAGGCCTCTCATGGTCTTCCAGCGAATTCGTACACCTCACATTCACAATCAACGGGGAGACTGTCAGTGAGAGGAACTCCACAACAGGAGGCGCGATTTTCGAGCTTAACAGGACCGGAATCCATGACGTGTGCATAATCGCAGTTGACAGAACAGAGCCCCATGACAATGACAACAGGTACGTCGATTGCAGAGAGATGACGCTCGATGACACCATTTACGATTCGGTAGTCATAGCAAACTGGAACGGGGGACTTGTCTCCTCCGATTCTGTCCAAGCGACGATCCAGAGGGGTCCAGACCAAGAGATTTGGTGGAAACCCATCGACTCCAGCGAGATGTACCTCATCACCCCTGGCATGGATGTAGTAACTATCGATTTCGAATTGTTCGAGGGCGATAACCAGTTCCTTGTGAACATCGAGTCACTCCACGAGATAGACTCGTATTACCTGTCTGTGGTCAGAGACACTACCGCACCGGAACTAACTATGTGGGAGGTTACCAACAGAACATCCAACTTGGAGTCCAAGAGGGTGATATCCGGAACATGCGAGAGGGGCTCAAATGTCATGATCTGGAGCGATGTCGATAGTCATCAGTTCGTATGCCCCATATCGGAGGAGTACAGCATCCTTGTCGAGGTCCTGGGCATAGCAGGCGAGCATAACGTCTACGCCCTCTCTACTGACAGTGCCAACAATGAGGTGAGATTGACCATCTCAGTACTGAATCAGGAATGGTCAGACTGGGCAATAGAGGACGCCCGTGCCGGTGGCCCAATGCTGTGGTGGTTCTCCCTCGCCTTCATCGTACTTCTGGCAGCAGTGGTCGTCCCTTCCATAACTATCGCTAGGAGGAGGTCACGCAGCAAGAGGATACTCAGCCATGGCCCCGACCTCGACGAGATTATGGCAGAGATAGAGGCAGCCGCAGACCTCCAGGTAGCACAAATGGAAGAGGAATGAGTCTGGGCAATGCTAATCTCCATCCGGCCCCCGCCACGTGCATGGAGATAGGGAAGGTAGCGGTCCTAGGTGCAGGCCAGATGGGCGCGGGAATAGCCCAAGTATCCGCTTGCGCCGGCTACGAGGTTGTGATGATCGATATTAGCGAGGAGTTCGTAGAAAGGGGCATGGAAACCATCTCCTCGTCCCTGGGTAAACTCGTTTCCAAGGGAAGGATGTCCGAGAAAGATTCCTCATCTGCCATGTCTAGGATTTCATCTTCAACAGACAGAACATCGGCCTCTGACGCCGACCTCGTGGTCGAGGCGATTCCCGAAATCCCCGAGCTAAAGTTCTCCACATTCTCGGAACTAGACTCCATTTGCAAGAAGGGAGCGATACTTGCCAGCAACACTTCCAGCATCTCGATAAACGAGATAGCCAGTCACACAAGCAGGCCTGACAGAGTAATAGGAATGCATTTCATGAACCCAGTGCCAATTATGAAGCTCATCGAGATAATTAACGGGAGTGAGACAGACCCCGAAGTCACAGCTGCCGTCCTAGAAGCATCAGAGAGGATGGGAAAGACCCCGCTTGAGTGCAACGACTCCCCGGGCTTCGTCAGCAACAGGATACTCTGCCCAATGATCAATGAAGCAATACTGACCCTCCAGGAGGGAGTCGCCAAGCCCGAGGCGATAGACGGGATCATGAAACTGGGAATGAACCACCCCATAGGGCCATTGGCCCTAGCCGACCTGATTGGCTTGGACACCGTGCTCCACATCATGGGCGTATTGCATGATGGATTAGGGGATGAAAAGTACGCCCCAGCGCCTCTACTGGTGGAAATGGTCGAGTCCGGGCGTCTAGGCCGCAAATCAGGCCATGGATTCTACGAGTACTAGCCCCCTAGGGGCTAAATCCGCATTTTCCCGCTACGGCCAACCTTCAAGCGTGTCGGACCCCACGGATGCCTATGCCCAACCGTACATCAGCCACCGCTATGGCTGCAATCATGATAGTCTCGATGTTCGCCGGATTCGCCTTGGCCAACGACGCAAACACCGGGGGGGATGCCGGCGGCTCAACCTCCACAGCCGCTTGGCTTCCAAGCAACAGCTCAACCTACTACGGCAACCTCTCCTCCTCTGACACCAACGATTACTATGGATTCAACATGAGCAACTCTACCGCGATTACCGTAGGCCTGACCTCCCCATCGGGAGCCGATTACGACCTATGGCTGTACGGCTCATCAGGCACCCAGTTGGACACCAGCTTTACCACTGGCTATGACGAGGTGACCTCGAACGGCACAAGCGTCGGAGGGACCACCGTATATGTACGAGTGGAGCAGTTCTCCGGCTCAGGCCAGTACACAATGCAGGTCTGGATTACAAACACCAGCACCGGGGGAGGCGGGGGGAGCGGAAACAACTCCACCGGATCCGGCCATGACGCTGGAACTGGGTCCGATGCAGGCGGAACCACTGCAACTGCAATGCAGATCAATGCCACCAACGTAACCTTCTGGGGCAACGTGCACTCATCGAATGACGCTGATGACTACTACTCTGTGTCAGTTCCAGCGAACTACGGAATTAACGCATCTCTGGACTGGAACGGAACATCCACATCTCCAGACCTCGACCTCCTGCTGTACGACAGTTCCGGTTCCATAATTACGTACAGCTACTACTCGAAGCCGGAGAACGTATCATCGGCCGGCCATGGAGGTACCACCGTTTTCCTCAGGGTCAACGCATACCTGGCATGGGGGGGCTCTGCATACTCTTCAGACTACTCACTCCGACTAGATTTCTCAAACATGTCAACATCTCCGATCAACAACCAGAACGACTCTGGAAGCGGTGGAGACGCGGGGAACGACGTTTACAACTCAACTCCCGTACAGACAAGCCCCGGTGCCAACGACTTCACCGGGTGGATGTCCGTGAACGGCGACTCCGACGACTTCTACGTCTTCTCCGTTCCAAATGACCACGGAATAGCGATCAACCTCAGCTCTAACCCATCTGACTTAGTTGCCTACATCATCATAGGGTACGAGTCTAACCTCTCGACAATTGACTATTCCACCAACCTCAATGGAAACGAGGATGTGACATCGAACGGCTCGGTCGTACAGGGGGAGAGCATCCTCCTGAGGGTCGTGGCATACACGGGCGAGGGATTCTACAATTTCACAGTCAACATGTTCTCACTAGATGCGGACGGCGACGGATGGTGGGACTCAGTGGAGGTTAATTGCGGCACTGATCCGAACGACTACAACGATGTCCCAGTCGACACAGACTCGGATGGAATATGCGATGGCATGGACGCCGATGACGACGCCGATGGCTACGAGGACTACAACGACACCTTCCCCCTAGACCCCTCCGAGTGGCTTGACACTGACTCCGACGGGGTCGGCGACAACGCCGACGAGGACGACGACGGCGATGGCTGGACTGACAGCATGGAGTACCAGTGCAACTCAGACCCCCTATACGCGTCAAGCGTGCCATCCGACATAGACTCAGACGGCACTTGCGACGTACTGGATGACGATGACGACGCAGACGGCTACCTGGACACTGAAGACGCGTTCCCAATGGATCCCTCCGAGTGGCTTGACACTGACTCCGACGGGGTCGGCGACAACGCCGACGAGGACGACGACGGCGATGGATTCGCAGATGCCACTGAGGTAACCTGCGGCTCGGACCCCCTCCTTTCCGCTTCCGTCCCAACTGACACAGATCTGGACGGCTCCTGCGACGCTGTGGACGGGGATGACGACAACGACGGTTTCCCCGACTCCCAGGACCAGTTCCCCCTTGATCCAAATGAGTGGGTCGATACCGATGGCGACACCATCGGAGACAATACGGACGAGGACGACGACGGCGATGGCTGGATGGACTCCTCAGACTCGTTCCCCCTCGATAACACCGAGTGGGTCGATAACGACAACGACGGAATGGGCGACAACGCCGACGAGGACGACGACAATGACGGCTGGTCGGACTCAGACGAGGGGACGTGCGGAAGCGACCAATTCTCCCAGTTCAGCCAGCCCGACGACTTCGACGCCGATCACATCTGCGACATCATGGACACCGACGACGACAATGACGGGGTCCCCGACGCCGACGACATGTTCCAGTTCGACAGCACGGAGTGGGTGGACACCGACTTCGACTCCATAGGCGACAATGCCGACGACGACGACGATGGTGACGGCTGGTCTGACACTGTCGAGCCCAACTGCGGAACCGACCCGATGGATGCCAACTCCATCCCAGTCGATACCGACGCCGACAACGCCTGCGACCCGCTCGACCCCGACGACGACAATGACATGGTCCCCGACGCCGACGACGCCTTCCCGCTCGACACATCCGAGTCATTGGACACCGATGGGGACGGGATTGGTAACAACGCGGACAATGACGACGACGGTGACACCTGGACTGATTCCAGCGAGGTCATCTGCCTGACGGAGCCACTTTCGGCATCCTCGGTTCCCGTGGACACCGACTCCAATGGGGCCTGCGACGTCATTGACCCCGACAACGACGGCGACGGAGTTGTGGACGAGTCCGACGCCTTCCCCCTTGACCCGGAGGAATGGGAGGACAGGAATAACGACGGCCGCGGAGACAACGCATTCCCACTTTCACTGGGTGACAAAATGAAGCTAAACCCAGGCCTCACAGCCCTTGTTCTAATCGTTTTACTGACCGCCATCGGGGGGTCAGTAGCATTGGTACTGGCCAGAAGCAAGAAGGAGGACGTCTGGAAGGACGACTCCTATGACAGGTACAAGGATCAAGACGCCGCTTTCGACGCCCCGTCCGTACCGGACCCTCCTGAGAGGCCACCCGACCTGGCTCCCGCCATCGAAACACCGCCGGAGCCCGAGATGCCACCGGAG
>DAQP01000012.1:7951-9676 GCA_002504435.1 Euryarchaeota archaeon UBA438 | reverse complement strand
CCACCGGAGCCCGAGATGCCACCGATGCCTGAGGCGCCACCCACGGCTCCCCCCGCAAAGTCCCCGCCCCCTCCGCCCCCCGGGTTCGAGGACGTCGCACCGGAGCCACCACAGGTGATAGCAGCCACTTGGGAGGATCTCCCCGATGGAGGGGACTACGTGATGACCGAGCCGATGACCTACGTTGGCGAGGAATGCGGGACCTGGGAGCAGCAGCCGGACGAGAGCTGGCGCAGAATTTAGCCCCAATCCATGTTGCTAGGGACTACTCGATTAGGACGAATTTGATATTTTTTCATTTTCCACACCAAACAGCCGATATTCTAGCCTCAATCGTCATATTCACCTAATTGCACCCCTATAGGGGTGTGTGAGCATCTTGCGGCATCATTATATCATTTACATTGTCTCATCCACGATAGTGACGCCCATGCGAAGCAACGCCGCCCGTTCGATTGCCCTAGCACTGCTAATGATTGTCTCGGTACAACTGCCGATGTTCGATGCCGAACCAGAGAGACTTGAGCTCGAAGATACCGCATTGAAGGAGGAAGCTCCTCCAAGCCCATGTCAGGGCCATGACGCTTGTCGTGGCACCGATGCGGGCAGGGACAAAACGACCGCTATCAACCTGACAGCGGACTTCGACTGGACGGGGGCCAATGAGACCAACGTCTACTACGGGTCTAGTGAGGCTACATCATACTCCGCCTCGGCTGACGCCAACTACGACATGTACCTAGTCGATCCCCCAATGGGCTACGGGGTCTTGTACGAGCTAGAGTGGAACCACTCCTCACCGGGCAGTTACTCGTATTCGGACACCTATGCCTACAGAATGTCCATCGGACCGGGCGACGGCAACATGGTCGGATGGTCTTACAGCACTAGTGCAAGCTACGGCGGAGCTTGGGGCTACTGCTACTACAGCAACACCGGCTACATGGCAATGAGCACCACAAACGGCGAGGAAACTACCAGTAACCCGCCATATTGCTACTTCGCCTCGACGGGCAGCAGCTACTACCCTCACGCGGTCGACTTCCCGCATGACCTGGCGGGTGACCCGGTAATGGCCAGCATTTACTGCTACCGATGTTACTCGAACTCCTACGACGACTACAAGCTAACAGTCACGGTTTACCCGGGTGACGCAGGCGGCATCGGGGACGAGACTGCCCCAATCGCCGGCCCAGACCAGCCATGGAACTCAGGATCCACGCAGATCGGCTCCGGATGGTGGTCCAGCCTGTCAGACTCGTTTACACTGGGATCTGGCGACTCGATAGCTATCAGCTACAGCTGTGACTACTGGTGCGCTTCTGAGACCTCGATGACCCTATCGGGCCCAGGAGGGGCTTCCTACTCATACCCAGTAGGGACCTTCGGCTCCTACTCGACTGGCACACTAGGCCCCTTCTCCGGAGCGGGGACTTGGACAGCCACCATGGCCGACTCCTACGGCGACGGTGGAATGCAACTCACCCTCAACGCCGTATTGGGTACGGCTACCGGCATGCTCACGGGTTCCTTGCTTGACATGGAAGCCATCAGTGGCGGGATTGTCGGAACCACCGACACCTCCGACATATGGGCGATCGTCATACCCGACGGGTTCGCCGCAAACATCACCCTCGACTGGGACCAGAACGCTGATCTGGACCTGTACGTGTGGTCTACCGCTTCTGGATCTGGGCTGATAGACTACTCATGGTACGACCAGCC
>DAQP01000012.1:5266-7637 GCA_002504435.1 Euryarchaeota archaeon UBA438 | reverse complement strand
GAGTTCATCGACCTGGGCGGGGCGTATGCCAACACCACCGTGTGGGTCGAGGTCGAGTACTACTCGTGGTACAGCGTGTCCTCATTCTCGGGGTATTCGCTGTGGCTGCAGCTAGCACCATCAGAGAACCCTCCATGCTACGAGCAGAACGATGGAGGAGGAGGGGACGACGCCGCGGACTCAAGCACCGGAGACGACGTTGACCCACTCAACATGTCCTCGTACGGGTCCTCTGGGTCATTCGCCGGAATGGTCTGCAAGGACTACGATGACAACGACTGGTACGCATTCGACCTACAGCCCTACGAGGGAATGTGGGCGAGGCTAGACTGGCCCAAGGAGACCGGAGAGGAGACGATGTACTTCTACCAGTACTTCTCGCACCCGATCTATGGCTACCAGTACACCGCATCCTCGAGCACTAGCACATACTTCCAGACGCACGCAGTCTCGACAAACGAGTCGTTCTACTTCACATCGGCCTCATACGCGTCCTACTCAAGGACCGTCTGGCTGAACGTAAGGGTCAATGACCTGCCAGACGACTACGAGCTAAACTACACCGTCGAGTTCTCGATATACAACCAGACGGCGTTCACAGAGCCTACTCAGAACGACGCCGGCTCGGGCGGTGACGCAGGCGACAGCACGTCCGGCTACGACGCGACGACCATCGTTTCGATGAACAACAGCTACTCGGGCTGGGGTCACGACTACCTGGACAGGTACGATTACTACAAGATCTACGTGCCCGAGAATTACGGTCTGACGCTTACGTTATCGTTCCCGGTACAAGACGACTACGAGCTGTATACGTACTACCAGCACCCCGTCTACGGCTACCTGTACTCGATATCGGGAGGTTCGTCGTACAACTACAACCCCGAGGTCGTCAACATCAACTTCGGCTATGGGGGCCAAGACATCTTCATACGCGTGTACGCGGATAGGGGCGGCGGAAACTACGACCTAGACGTGATGATGCTCACTGCTGACAACGCCCCCGGATCCAACCAGGACGACTGCGGCATAGGGATAGACGCAGCTGACTCCCTCTGGACGATGCCAGAGGAGGACACATGGATGAACGGCAGCACCGCAATAGATGCCAACGGAGACGCCAACGACACCGGCGGCTCGTGCACAGGATGGGTTAGCTACGTCTGGGACAAGATGGACGTCTACAAGATCCTCGTGCCAGCGGGCAAGTACATCATGGTCAACATCTCAACGCCAGAGAGCCCATCTACAACGATGCTAGAGGGCCGCCTTTACCAGGCAGCCAACTTCTCTGCGGTACAGGGAGGCGGAATGGCGTTCTACGTTGACTACGACTACTACTGCGCCACCAGCGCATACAACGGAGACGGATGTGAGATGAGCTCCGGCCTGTACCCGGTTGGAGGCAACTGGATATGGCTGGAAGTAGACTCCTACACGAGCTCGAACTCAAACGTCACCTACACCATGGACATCGTCTTCGACGACCTGGCTAACCTGCCTGGCGGCCTACAGAACGATGCCGGCTCCGGACAGGACGCGGGCTCCGGCGGCGTCGGCAACGCGGTTGACGTCAACCTCTACAACAACATGACGAACAACACCATGTACTGGGAGGGCTGGAACCACGCTTCAATCGACGACCAGGACTGGTACAGCGTGTACGTGCCGAACAACATGGGCTTCGAGGTAACTCTCTCGCACGGGTACGCGTACCCCACCGTGTGGATGATCCTGTACGTCTGGACAGAGGCTGGGCAGCAGATAACCTTCCAGGGCTACAACAACCCGAACGGATGGAACTCGTCCATGTCCACGCACGACTGGTCCGACAGCAACGTCATCCTGATCGTAAGGAACTACTACTACGACAACACAGGGACCGACTACAACGTGACCATGAACTTCTACTCACTGGACACCGACGGGGACGGTTGGAGAGACACCATGGAGGACCAGTGCCAGACTGATCCACTGAACGCCTCTTCCGTCCCAACGGACACAGACGCGGACGGAATCTGCGACTACCTGGATGACGACGACGACGATGACGGCATCGCCGACAACGACGACGCATTCCCAACCGACCCAGACGAGCAGTACGACGATGACGGTGACGGAGTGGGTAACAACAACGACACCGACCTCGACGGCGACAACTGGACCAACGACGACGAGACGCTCTGCCTGACTGACATGTACGACCCGTACTCGATCCCGCTCGACACAGACGGCGACGCTGTCTGCGACGTGGTCGACACGGACGACGACAACGACGGCTACATGGACGCTGACGACGCATTCCCGCTCAACGCATCCGAGTGGGCCGACAACGACTTCGACGGAATCGGCGACAACGCCGACACCGACG
>DAQP01000012.1:0-4892 GCA_002504435.1 Euryarchaeota archaeon UBA438 | reverse complement strand
GACATCCCGATGGACCAGGACCTAGACGGGACCTGCGACGCTATCGACGCCGATGTGGATGGCGACGGCTACGACAACGACATGGACGCGTTCCCGCTTGACCCCAACGAGTGGGTCGACACTGACGGGGACGGCGTGGGCGACAACGCCGACACCGACGACGACAACGACCTCGTCCTAGACGTGAACGACGCCTTCCCTCTAGACGCGTACGAATGGGTCGACACTGACGGGGACGGCGTGGGCAACAACGCCGACCTGAACGACGACGGCGACGCATGGACCGACGCTGAGGAGGACGCCTGCGGCTCCGACTCTCTGCTGTCCCAGTCCGTCCCTCCTGACTACGACGGCGACGGGCTGTGCGACAAGGTCGACACCGACGACGACGGCGACGGAGTCGATGACGCCAACGACGCGTTCCCGTTCGATGCCACTGAGTACACAGATCTCGATGGCGACGGAGTAGGGGACTTCAGCGACACAGACGACGACAACGACGGCTGGCTGGACATAGACGAGCCCAACTGCGGAACGGACCCCATGGACCCACTCTCGGTGCCTGCTGACAATGACAGGGACTGGCAGTGCGACCCAGTGGACCAGGACGACGACAACGACGGCACAATAGACGTCGACGACGACTTCCCGATGAACCCAGACGAGCAGAACGACCTCGACGGCGACGGAGTTGGAGACAACTCAGACAGCGACGACGACGGCGACGGCTGGCTTGACATCACCGAGAACCTCTGCGCCGCAGCTGGCGGCCAGGGCGACCCGAGGAACGCCAACATGAAGCCGATCGACAACGAGACCAACCCAGGCGCTGACGGCGAGATGGGCACGGAGGACGACTTCGCTCAGCCCGACGGCCTATGCAACGCGCTCGACCCAGACGACGATAACGACGGCGTCCCTGACGCAGCGGTCTTCACCCTGGACGCGAACGGCGTCTGCACGACTTGCGAGGACTGGGAGGACCACTTCCCGTACGACCCGACCGAGGCCTTCGACGCGAACGGCGACGGAAAGGGCGACAACGGAGCAGTGCCCTCTTTCCTTGACAACGTCAAGGCAGACACGGCACCCTTCGCAGCAGCTGGCGTGGGTCTCCTAGCCGCACTCTACCTGGTCTCCAAGCAGATCGGCGGGCGTGACGACGAGGACGAGTACGACGAGTACGACGAGACCGACCAGTTCGAGGACGACGACATCGACGACCTCATGGATGAGGAGGACTCCGAGGAGTCCGACGAAGACGAAGACTGATCGTCACAACGAAACCGGCCCGTCGGGCCCCGAGATCGGGGCCTGGCGGGACCGGCAAAAACCAATCAAAGTGAGTTCTGTACCGCCTTGGAATGTGGCCGGATAATCATGGTTTATCGGACACACAGCACCTCCAAGATAAGTTCCAAAAACCTCTCTTTACCCCTGCTTTGAGAGGGTTTTTTCTCGGAAAACCCCCTCATTTCACGTTTTTCTTTATAAGCAAAAGGTGTTATTTTTCCCTTATCACATATATACTGAATCCCCAGCTCACCCCATTCGAGATTAGCTGGAGATTACCTGGGGTGGGCCCGGCAGGATGCCACTGGATTTCCATCGGAGAGACGCCGATCTGGAGTTCCCATTGACCGATGCCCAGATCGAATTCCGGCTTTTGCATCAGACACCACAAAAACGATGCACTGAATCACATGGGGGCAGTGACATTATCGGCCCAAAATATCGCCAATTCCTCAATATTCAGCGATTATCGCCCAATCCGCCCCCGATTATCGGCAATGTTTTCCTATCCATACCCTATAGGGTATGTTCCGCAACCCTCTAAAGCCCTGCATGTCCTGACAACCGACATGGTTGCAGCCATGCCGCACGAAGTTGCGAAGACGACAAGCAAGAAGACGATAACGACGACCGACATAAGGAACGTAGCGATCGGCCTCACCGCCGCGATTGCGATTGTCATGCTAGCAAGTGCTCTGAGCAGCGATAGCGGTAGCGTTAGCGCTAGTGAATCCGAGCTCAACGACCTCTCTGCAAAGAGGTTCGTTACAATTGGAATTAGCGACGTCGCTGGTGACGACGTAGTCCTAGATGCTGAGGCAACAGCAGGATTTACCGTATCAGGTACTTCTGATCAAACAAGTGCTGTAATCACCGTTTCATACAAGGATTCCGCTGCCACAACTGTCACTGACACCTGTACATCCCATGCATCAACCGGAGCATGGAGCTGCAACTTCCAGGACGGTGCGGGAGCTGGAGGCAACATGGCTGCCATTGTCGATGGAAACATCGAAGTCACGGCCTCTGTTACAGTCGACGGGACCGCCCACACTGCAACTGTTTGGGCCATCCAGGACACTTCAGTCCCAACAATGACGATCACGGCATCACAGGGCAACGATGGATTCACATCCACCGATTCAACACTTTCCCTGACCTTCACCTCGAGCCAGGCGACAACTACATTCGCAGCTAGCGACATCTCCGTGGGGAACGGTGCAATCAGCAACTTCGCATCGTCCTCGAGCACGGTCTACACAGCCACCTTCACCCCAACTGCAGCAGGTGCAACCACCATCGACGTGGCAGCCAACGCCTACACAGACACCAACAGTGCAGGAGTGACTGGAAATCCAAATACTGCGGCTACCCAGTTCAATTGGAACTACGATGACGTTTCTGGAAGCCCAACAATGACGATCACAGCCACGGATGGCAGCAGCGCGGTAAGCAGCGGCTCGACCACCAACGACGCGACACTAACGCTGACCTTCACCTCCAGCGAGGCAACGACGAACTTCGCTGTCGGCGACATCCAAGTGTCGAACGGCGCACTGAGCAACTTTGCCCAGACCTCGTCCACGGTCTACACCGCGACCTTCACGCCGACGCAAGACGGCGCGTGCACCATCGACGTCGCCGCAGGCGGATTCACCGATGCAGCGAGCAACTCAAACTCCGCTGCGACCCAGTTCACATGGACCCAGGACGACACCAAGCCGACGATTGCGATCACCGCAGCCGAGGTTGCTGACGGCGGCACCTCGAATGACGCCGCCATCACAGTGACTTTCACTTCAAGTGAGGCAACTACTGACTTCGCAGCCTCTGACCTCGCTGTATCTGGTGGTGCATTGAACAACTTCGCATCCACGTCCAGCACGGTCTACACCGCCACATTCTCCGTGACAGCGGACGGCGCGACCACCATCGACGTGCCAGCAGGCGGCTTCACTGATGCTGTTGGCAACACCAACTCCGCAGCGACCCAGTTCAACTGGCTCCAGGACGACACAGTCCCAACCATGACGATCACGGCAGCAGCAGGCGGAAGCGCAGTATCAAGCGGCTCAACCACCAACGACGCCACGCTGACCCTGACATTCACATCCAACGAGGCGACGACGAACTTCGCCGTCGGTGACATAGGCGTGACGAACGGCGCACTGAGCAACTTCGCATCCACGTCCAGCACGGTATACACCGCGACCTTCACGCCAACGGATGACGGCGCGTGCACCATCGACGTCGCCGCAGGCGGATTCACCGATGCAGCGAGCAACTCAAACTCCGCTGCGACCCAGTTCGCATGGACGCAGGACGACACCAAGCCGACAATGACGATCACCGCAGCCGAGGTTGCTGACGGTGGCACGTCCAACGACGCGGCACTATCGATGACCTTCACCTCCAGCGAGGCGACATCAGACTTCGCTGTCGGAGACATCCAGGTAGCAGGAGGTTCACTAAGCAACTTCGCTTCAACCTCATCCACGGTCTACACCGCCACATTCACCGCGACAGCGGACGGCGCTACCACCGTCGACGTGGCAGCAGGCGGATTCACCGACGCATACGGCAACACCAACTCCGTAGCGACCCAGTTCAACTGGCTACAGGACGACACATCCCCGACGATGACGATCACCGCTACCGATGGCAGCAACGCAGTGAACAGCGGCTCGACCACCAACGACGCCACGCTGACCCTGACATTCACATCCAACGAGGCGACGACGAACTTCGCAGCTGCAGACGTATCCGTGTCCAACGGCGCGATCAGCAACTTCGCTTCGACCTCATCCACCGTCTACACCGCGACATTCACGCCAACGGCTGACGGCGCGACCACCATCGACGTGGCAGCAGGCGGTTACACTGACGCCGCCGGCGCTGCAAACTCAGCAGCGACCCAGTTCACATGGACGCAGGACGACACCAAGCCGACGATGACGATCACGGCAGCTGTAGGTGGAAGCGCAGTATCAAGCGGCTCGACCACGAGCGATGCGGCTCTGACCATGACCTTCACATCCAACGAGGCGACGACGAACTTCGCTGTCGGGGACATCCAGGTAGCGGGAGGATCGCTGACCGACTTTGCCCAGACCTCGTCCACGGTCTACACCGCCACATTCACCGCGACAGCGGACGGCGCTACCACCGTAGATGTGGCAGCAGGCGGATTCAGCGACGCATACGGCAACACCAACACTGCAGCGACCCAGTTCGCATGGACGCAGGACGACACCAAGCCCACAATGACGATCACCGCTACCGATGGCAGCAACGCAGTGAACAGCGGCTCGACCACCAACGACGCCACGCTGACGCTGACCTTCACCTCGAACGAGGCGACATCCAACTTCGCCGTCGGGGACATATCCGTGTCGAACGGTGCACTGAGCAGCTTCGCTTCGACCTCGACCACGGTCTACACCGCGACCTTCACGCCAACGGCTGACGGCGCGTGCACCATAGACGTCAACGCAGGCGGATACAGCGACGGGGCCGGCAACACCAACTCAGCAGCAGGCCAGTTCACATGGACCCAGGACGACACCAAGCCGACGATGACGATCACGGCAGCGGCAGGT
>DAQP01000031.1:658-34494 GCA_002504435.1 Euryarchaeota archaeon UBA438 | reverse complement strand
TGAGCCTCCATTGGCCCATATACAGCGACGATGACCTCGTTGGTGCCCCATGTCATCCTGCATGAGCCATCAGCTACTGGCACAACGCCTGTTTCGATAGTGATAGGCCGTACGTCGCCAGGCTTCCTACCGTCCATTCTAAGGCCATTCTCATCAATCATCTGTACGTCTCCGTATCCTCCCATCAATTAACACCTCCAACTTGTCTTGCCTCATGAGATAATTCCTTCAGTGATTTTCTCACTTTGAGAATTCCCTCTAGGCCTCCGTCTATCCACAATCGGCCGTTCTCGGCTACGACTATCCGGCACTCGGACTCAAGTTTCAAGTCTCTGAGGAAGTTTCCCCCCTTGCCAATTAGCCTGCCCAGAAGGTGTGGGTCGACATCGTCGAGTGCGCCGGACCTAATCTTCCTGAGGCCGAGCCCTTTCATTGTAACAACACTCTGATGGGTCTCTTCAACTTCTTGAACCCTGCAGAGAATAGAGTCTCCTATGTCCAGTACCTTCCTAGTACCCCCGAACTCAACCTTAGCTGGCCCTAGGCTCATTGGAAGTATGGAGTTGAAGGGCGCTCCTATGTCAACGAACCAGATATTGTTCGTGCACCCTTCTATATGCCCAATAACCAGATCTCCCGGCCTGGGCATGTATGTTGTGTGAAGAGGCTCCACTGAGACAGTGCTGCCCTTCGTATTCATTCGTCCTTGTTTCGTCGATTTGAGGCGGCCGTCGACAACTAGTACTCCGTGCCCTGCCTCATACCCCTCTGATACACCGAGGTCTTCCCCGGGCACGACGACGAGGTCTCGTCGTGAGTCTCGCGGTCCGTCCGCGTTGCTCTCTCTACTCATAGTATCGGGCCGCGCGACCGGCCAGCCCTTCATAACCGTTGATGCTGCCACCTACGGTGAATTATCAGTCAAGTTCTCTTACTTCTGCCTCTGAGGCTCTGCTGGCAACCTTGCTGATAACCTCGTTTTTCATCCCACCCGGGACCTCAATTACGCAGGCCCACGTGCCATCAGAGAGCCATTCCTCCCTCATTACAGAATCCCGAAGCATCTGATTCACTGAGCCATAAGAGCTCCCGGGTATCTTGAATGCGAGCCGGACGGTGATGAATTGGAGGGGAATCAGGGGTTTCAAGACTTTTATTGCGTCACTTACCTGACTTTCTACAGATTTGAAAGGATCTACGGAAAATCTAGCTTCGTCGAGTGCGTTCTCTATCCTGGTGCGTGGATGGGGCATCTTTGTCTTTGGATCGGTTGCAGTGCTTGCAATTTCACTAATTATCTGGAGTCTCTTTTCCTCGACCATCTTTTTGCGTTGAGCCGTTGTTAGCTGTATGCTGCCATCCCTCAGTATCTTGGATACACAGACCTCAAGATCGCTTGATCCAAATACATTCTCCAATGCATCCGAGGTTGGCCTCTCACCGTTCTTGGAATCGGTCCATACCTCACCTATTGCAAGAAGGTCGTCCATTTCAACTGAAGAGGGGTCGTTTTTCCATTCATCGACCAAATCCGGATCAACTAGAATCTCGTACCTACTGCCTCCTTTCTCGATACGGGCGATGACGGCATCATCCAGACTGACCAATGGACTCCCTCAAGGAGCCGAGTGTGAATGGGGGGATAGTGCTTGCCACTGTACCTATAACTTGGCAAGGTGCTTCTCAGTGTCTTCCGACGAAAGTTCCCTGTATCCATTTCCATCAATGACGCAAATCTCTACCGAATCTCCGGAAAGGCCGTCTTCAAGGGTTTCAGCTAGGGCCTCGAGCCCGATCTTAATCGAGGCGTTCTCAGTCATGCCTGGTTTCCACTTATCCTCGAAGTAAGCGATCACCTCACTGCGGCCGCTCCCAATAGCTCCCGCCTGATACGAGCCATATGCACCGGAAGGGTCGGTCTCGAAGAGATGGGCTCCATCAGAATCAACCCCTGCAATCAGTAATGCGGTTCCGAATGGCCTGGCTCCTCCGTATTGGGTGAATGATTGCTTGTAGTCACACATCTTCTTCACCAGAGATGTCACATCAATCTGGGCCCCGTATGTCATTCTGTTTATCTGGCACTGTACTCTGGCCCTATCGACCAACTGCCTAGCATCAGCCACCAAACCAGATGTTGTAATGCCAATGTGGTCATCAATCTGATACATTTTTTCTATTGAGTCGGGAATTACCAGTCTGCTTGGTATCCTCTTCGCCACTATCAGTATGACTCCATCACGGAATTTCAGACCCACCGTTGTTGAGCCCCTCTTTACCGACTCTCTAGCGTACTCTACCTGGTGAAGTCGTCCGTCTGGTGAGAAAGTTCCTACTGATGAGTCGTATCCACGTCCGCTTGGCTGCATCGCTATCAAGCCCCATGCCTCACTGGCCTCTTATCAAGGTTGGTTGTTAACAGGCTCGTCAATCGAGGCATTCAAGCGCTTCAGCCCACAGGGGGATGCATGAGAGTGGTAATTTTGGGTTCGGGAGGCAAAGATTCCGCATATTCCACTTGGTGGGCACTAATGAGGGGGTGGGACGTCAAGGCTGTAGTTACCATGTGCATAACTGGGGATGATTCAATGATGTTCCAAACTCAGGGGGTTGCCATGGCGGGCATGCAGGCGGCATCAGCGGGCATTCCATGGCTTCCAATACTGACTTCGGGGGAGGTTGAGCAGGAAATGGTGGATTTAGAAGATGGTCTGAGAGGGCTTTCCGACCCAGGACTGGCTATGAAAAAGGCGTGGCCCGAGGACTGGGACTCTTCTGGAATAGAGATACATGAGGGTTTGTTAGAGTTTGATGCTGTTGTCTGCGGGGCCCTCAGATCCGATTTTCAAAGGACCAGGTTAGAGATGATGTGCGAGCGATTGGGGGTTCATTCGTTCTCCCCACTCTGGCATAACTCCCCTGATAGACACATGGAAAATCTCTATCGGCACGGTTTCGATGTCCGTATTGCCTCGGTCTCCTGCGAAGGGCTAGGTGCTGAGTGGCTGGGTGCACGTATAGGGAATGATGAAGTTGAACGACTACAGGCCCTCTCGAGAAGGTACAGATTCAATGTGGATGGAGAAGGGGGGGAGTTTGAGACTCTGGTTCTTGGAGCTCCACATATGGAACGGAGTATAGAGGCAATAGGGGAAGTTGCCTGGGAAGGCTCCAGAGGGGTATGGAATGTCAATTCTGCAAGACTAACGCCCGTGCGCTAGACTCAAACAGGGGACGGGGGTCGGAATGACACGGGGAAGTATGTCAGTATCACCTCTGGACTATCGATATGGGCGGGATGAAGCTAAGGCCATATGGTCTCGCGAAGGAAGGCATTCCAGGCAATTAGAAGTCGAGAGGGCCTTGGTTTGGGCTCATAGCAAAATGGGGAGAGTTAGTCCCGAGCACTATGACATGATTGCTGATATTTCGGACCCTGGAATTGTTACGGCCGACAGGGTCGATGAGATTGAGGCTGAAACCAGGCATGACATCATGGCACTCACAAAGGCAATGGCAGAAGTAGCGGGAGAGGCAGGTTGGTGCATTCACCTTGGGGCCACAAGTAACGATATCGTAGACTCCGCTGTTGCACTCCAAATCAAGAATAGCATAGAGTTGCAGAAGGAGATGCTCGTAAGGCTGACTTCGACCATGTGCGACCTAGCAGAGAGGGAAAGGGATACGATAATGCTAGGCAGGACCCATGGACAGGCTGCGGTCCCCATAACATTCGGATTGAAAGTGGCCGTTTGGGTGGATGAATTCCGTAGGCACATGGTAAGGCTTGATGAGTTGACCCCGAGGGCCACCACGGGTAAGTTCCTAGGGGCAGTTGGGACTGGTGCTGCACAAGGCGAGAGGGCTATCGAGCTACAGAGTCTTATACTCACTGAATTGGATCTCGGAATACCAGTTGCGACCACGCAGGTTGTTGGCAGGGACAGGTATATTGAGTGGGTCGGATGGATGTCCAATGTAGCAACCAGTATTGAGAAAATACTGCAGGAAGTTAGGAATCTACAGAGGAGCGAGATTGGCGAGGTCGCAGAGTCATTCGACGTGAAGAAGCAGGTCGGGTCATCTACCATGGCTCACAAAAAGAACCCGATTACGGCTGAAAATGCTTGTGGACTTGCCAGAATTGTTAGATCGATGATCGTTCCATCGTATGAAAATGCTCTTCTGTGGCACGAAAGAGACCTTGCCAACTCTTCATCGGAGAGATTCACCCTCTCGCACTCTATGATACTCCTAGATGACATATTAGACAAGTGCGACAGGGTTCTTTCGAGGCTGGTCGTGAATAGGGAAAAAATGCTGGAGAATATCGAAAGTCAGAATGGTCTCGTTATGGCAGAGAAGATGATGCTTGCACTAGTTGATTCGGGGATGCCCAGGGACAAGGCACATGAGGAGCTCAGGGCTGCTTCGATGAAGGCAATGGAGGAGGGGTTGCATCTGAAGGAGGTGTGCGTTTCTTCTGAGTCAATATCTTCAATATTCGATAGTGGCCAATTGGACGATTTGTTCGACCCTCGAGGGCACCTTGGCGTATCAGGCGAGATCGTGGATAGTGCGGTGACCCTCGCTAGGAAAATGATGGGCTAGATTAGGAACATCGCAACCATCAATACTGCTGCAGTAGCGGCGGCCACAATTCCCAGAAGTACAATCATTGCATGGGGGCCGTATTGGTTTACGTCGTCAAGAGCGACTTTGAGGAATCCAGATTCGGTAATGCCCTCGACGATCCCGGACTCGGTCTCCTCGAAGTGAGGGAGGGGCCTCCGGGGGATCCTTTCCTTGCCCCGTGATACCCCGCTCATGGCACTGACTGCGAGAGCATGTACAATATTCTTTTTAGAGAGGAATAGCAATCTTCCTCAGTAATGCTCATTCGCAATGTTACGGAGCAAGGCATATGATAGATTTGGGCCGAGGTGGTGTACATCTATCATCTGAACCGGGAGCAGGTAGAACAACACTCTGCATGAATATGGCCAGGAAGACCTTGGAAAATGGTAACTCTGTAATCTGGGCGTGTATGAATGCGCCGGATGGATCAAGATTCTCGGAGATTATGGATGGCTTGGATAATAATCAGATTATGGAAATGAGGATTATTGAGTTTGGAGGCAGCTTACCTCTGATAGAGGATATTATTCTCGAAAATATTGGTCAATTGGGAAGTGGTGGACTGGTGATAATTGATGACTGGTGCGAGCCGATTGGCAGGACTAGAAAAGAAGTCAGGGATTCATTGACTAAAATTGCAAGACTATCAGAATGTGGAGTCATAGCTACTTCGTCCGCAGTAGGTAACGCATCTGGTTCTGGCCCCCCATTGATTGCTAGAGGGGAGCGTAGCCTTGCAGGGGTATTACGAACTGTTATGTTGCTTAGACACCCTAGAAGGGAGTCATTTAGGATCCTCACTGACGAAGGAGAGGAGAAGCTTCTAGAGATGGGGGGATCTGGACTATCGTTGGTCTGATCTCTTCTGAATCAGCCTATCTAGCTCAGAAATGGCCTCTGGAGTTGGTTCAGAAAGTGTCTCTGGGTCCCTAGCTAAGCCTGAGTATTCATCATCTTCCTCGGTGCTGCCAAAGGAGTTCCTCTTGAAAATAAGCCACATTAGGGCCAAAGCGGTTAGTATGAGAATGGTCTGTAGGAGAGCCTCTGTGGAAATGGCCATCTTGGTTACTCCAAATATTACGTGGGGACTCCCTGATTTAGTGGCTTTGCGAGGTGCCTCCTCTGCGAGGGGGATGGCTCAAACCATCCGGACACAGATGAGACGCCAGTGGGAGACCATGGTTCTGACATCCATAGCTTGTCACTAGTGTTGCCGCAATCGAGGCACCTGAGGGGTTGGTTCCTTCCGGCACTCCTCATTGTCGTGCCACAACATGATGGCCGTGAAGATATCCTTGGAACGGCAGAGTGCAATGAGACTCTCTCAAGGTGTATTGATCCATCGGGAGACTCTAGCCCCATCCAATTAATCTGGTCCCCGGGAATTAACTGCCTCACTAGCCTGTTGACTTCTCCGCCCTCCTTGAAGACCACCAGGACAGATGCCTTCCCATTGGACAGAACCCTGAGATTTGTGTGGGCTCCCCTTCCCTCATGAGGTGGAGAAAGCACGGTCCCTGTGCAGACTCCGACCAAGTGGTCATCGGACATTTGATTGGTTCTGTGCGGGGCCCATGTATGGCTGGCCTCAACGTCTTTTCTTGCTTGCAACCAGATGTGGGCTTCAGTTACTGAATTACATGACCCTCCCCTGATGCCATACAAAACAGGACATGGCGTCCTAGGTGCAATCAGCCCCTTATTCTTGGTGGGATCTCTGTTCAGAAACGTTTCTGGATGACTTTGCGCCATCTCAGCGACGGCATCATGACTGACTTCTCTTTCTGAGCCAATCCTTGCTTCATCCCTCCAGGCTATTAGTTCCCACGAAGAGTGTTTACTCGGCACCCATGATATGGCCGCTGAAGCTCCGATAATGCCCCATCCCTCGCCCAACTCCAGTACCTTGGTGCCACTGGCCAGTACCTCGGCCCTCCTGTTTTCTATGTCGACCTCCGCCCTGACCGATTCCCAGTACCATGACTCCGGGGTCTGGTTGTATGAAATAAGCAGACAAGGTGATGCCTTGATGCCATTTTCTGGATGCTTGGAAATAGACTCTGCTAGATCATCAAACCAACTTTCACATATTTCCTCCAAGTTAGCGATTGAGGATGATTCAACTGAGGCAATCACACAAAGTGCACCATTCCCCCTAGTCCTCCTCGATGCAAAGGGCCAGAGTCTTACCAGACGCCTCTCCAATATCTCAGACCAATGTTCTTCCGATATTCTTGACACGAGCGAATCCAGCGCATGGGTCGTGCACCCTACATCGGGATGATCAGTGTCATCCAGACCAATCATGACCGTGGTACGATGAGATTTAGTCAGCCTGATCACCCCAGGATAGATTGGATGACCCCGCCAATTCCATCATCAGGATCACACCTATGCCCAATTACTCCAAATTCGGCGGATGCCTTCATGTCGACCCCCCTGTCCCCGACCATTACTGAGCCGTCCTCTGATGGCCTATCCTTCCAATCAGGACCGTATAATATGGTTAGGCCTGATAACGAAGAGTCCGAATGAGCGTGATTCATTATTTGCCTTGATGCCTCCAGCATCCCAGGATTTGGTTTTCTAGCCCAAGAGTTCTCCCATGGTGCGTATGGACTATGCAGAACTAAGTCCAGATGCGCGTCCTTGTCATCTAGGAGGAGGAGCCTCCTTATCTCAGAATGAATTGAGGCTAGGTTTTCTCTGCTCCAAAGTCCGCGACCCACTGGTGACTGGTTTGTCACGACACAAACCCTGAAGCCGGATCTCCTGAGTTCACCAATTGACTTAGCTGCCATTGGCAGTAACTCGACCTGATCTACTGAATTGACATAGTCCTCGAAACCCCTGTTTATGACGCCGTCCCTGTCGAGGTATGCGATTCTACCATCCCATGCTTTCCCACCAGGTAGCGGTATCATATCCAGTGGTTGTTCGAGTTTTCCGGAGTCCCTTTGGGGTGGGAGCATTTTATCACAACCCATTGTTCGATTTGACGGCTTCCTTGATGATGTGATTAATCACTAGTTGAACATCCTCGATCCTCTCCATCGAAGTTGTCGGAACAACAATGGCCACGTCTACAAGCTTGGCGAGGTTTCCTCCTGCTAAACCTTTGTAGTCGCCAGTAATTGCTGCCGTTAAGCAGCCATTTTCTTTGGCGAAAGAGATTCCATTCAGTACGTTCTCTGAGTTTCCAGAGCCACTGTAAGCCACCACTAAGTCTCCATCACTTACAAATGTGGATAATTGTCCAACGAATATGTTGGAGTAATCAGTGTCGTTTGCCCATGCGGTAAGTGAAGATACGTTGTCAGTGTGTGAAATAGTTCTCAGAGACAGTTCCTTGGACCAGTCCCCTGCACTATGGGAGGGAGTGGCTGCACTTCCCCCGTTACCAATGAAGTGTACAGTGCCGCCCGAGGATCTGACTTCCTCAACCATCCTCCAGAATGACGAAATAGGCCCCATTGGGAGTTCACTGAGCGTCCTTTTTAGGTCCGAAATATAGGAATTCGCGAACTCCTCGAAGTCGAATGACATGTGTTTACCGGGTTGTCCGTCGAGGGCATCATATTTACGGGTTGATGACTCATTGGCACATATGGAGGAGCCTGTGGGGGTGCTGGTGGGCTCTTTGGCAGAGGTAATTGGGGTCACGGATTTCACATTGGGACTGTCATTCTGCTGGATGGGGGCTATCCTATTGGGAGTAGGTTTTCACCTCCAAGATAAGCCATATTCTCCCTATTGCTCGGCCATAGGATGGTCATTTCTTGGATTATTCTTCTACTTGCAATCTTCGCATTTCGTAGAAATTTCTGATCCTGTGTTGGTTGCGATGACAGCGGGGGCGCTGCCTGCGGGAATTGCACTCGGGGTTTGGGAGGTAAGAAACTGGGAGATGGCGCCAGAATCATTGGTGTGGCTCAGAGGGGCGGTTGTTTGGTCGGTCATCCCTTACTACACCGTCTACAGCGTGCCTATGCTGAATATGGCGTTTGTCAGTTTCACGGCACATAGCACGGAATGGCTACTTGAGTTTGCAGGGATGGGGTCATACGAAGTCGGACTGATGAGGGTCGATCTGCCAGAGGGAGACATACTTGCCTCACAGTGGGAGGGAAGCAAGTGGGTTCTCACGCAGCCACTGGGTGAAAGTGGATTCTTCGTACCCTTCAGCCACTCTGATGGGACCCCGGTTAGCGTGAGTTTCATCCTCGCATGCTCGGGTCTGCAGTCGATGATAATCTTCGTCGGTGCAATTTTCGCTCTCAGGTCAGTCCCCTGGAAGCGCAGAATGCGTGCGCTGTTGATCGTCCTGCCTACCATACACGTTCTGAATGTCTTCAGGAATGCTGGAATTGTTTGGCTCAGCGATACGTATGTTGACTGGACCTTTCTTGGAATTGGGATGTTCGATTTCACGCACAGTTATGCGGCGAAGTTTGCCAGCCTATTCGCAATGTTCCTGATGGCAATAGCACTGTTCGACATATTGCCTGAATTACACAGGCACATACTGAGGATTCTGAAGCCCCTGATGGATATTTTCGAAGCTCCAGAACCCGAGAAGTCATCGTGACCTGAGCTTTTCGTATAGCTCTCCTGTTAGGGGCATCTGGTGCTCCCAGGCGAACTCCTTCATCACCCTCAAGGCCTCCTTCTCAAGCTCGGAGTCGCCAACGAAATCGGTGACATCAATGGTTCCGTTCCTGGTATTGGCCTTGAATGCGGCAATAGGCTCCTCCTTATGGAAAACCAAGTAGGCGGAGCCGAAGCCGAACTTTTCCCGTAGAATCCCTCCAAAGTAGTGAATCAGGGAGTCCGAAGGAGGTATTACCAAATCCCTTGTTCTGGGTATTCCCTCAACTTCCAGAAGGTCCTTGCGCCCCCATGAGATGTCGTGTTGGTCATCGACAAGGAAGCCCTTGATGAGCGTGCCATCCTCCTCAAACTCATGCAGAACGTCACTAATTTCCTCGGGGGCGAATGGAGTTCCGGCTAGCCTCTCGAATTGCTTCATCGTGATTACCGGATACTCCTCGACCATGTCCCTGAGATAGTCACTCTTGATCTGCCAGAGGTCGACTCCATCAAGTGGTTTTACGGTCTTGAAACCGCCGCGATAATCTTGGACGAGATGGCCGCTCCTGACCAATGGAGATATCAGTTTCCTGAACTCGCCCCTCTTCATTGCCAGCCTTTCCATAAACACCGATGGATCATTGTGATTACTGAAGAAATCGAGGATTCCCAGCACATCGTCCTCGGGCTGCATGTTCCTGATCGTCAGTAGCCTCTGGAAGTGGGGTAGTCTGGCCCAGACCTGGTGGCCCCTGAGATTGGTGCCTTGGTGGAGTTGCTCTGTGGCGGCCATTGACTGGAGGTCGACACGGAACATCTCGCACCGCCCCCTCAAGGCAAAGTCGTCCCTGAGCTCGTCAATATCCTTCAGGGCGAAAGTCTCATTTTCCCAGCGGCTATTCTGGTGGACGTTGTGACGATGGAATAGTCTCCTATTGATCTCTTGGCGGGGACGCGGTTCCACGATGCCGCCTCTGATGTACCTCTCATCGTCGCCCATGGAGGAGAATCCCAATTCGGAAAGAATCGACTGGATGTTCTCGTCACAATCATGCACTGGTACCCCATTGAAGGCATGGATTACTGATACATCCACTAGCCTGTCACGATAGTTTTCCAGCAGATCGTTGAACGCCACCTTGAATTCGTCTAGATACGAATGTGGGATGTTGATATCCTTAATTTCCAGGTAGTCGTTCACTACGAACATAAGAATCCTGCCAATGGGGTCGACCCCTTTGAAAACAGGGTGGTACCAGCCCTGTTTGAGTATCATCCTGACCTCTTGGATGAACCTGCTGCAGAATGGGTCTGATTGGGAAAGTATCCTCATTTCTCTATCCTCGGGCATTGGGGACAGGAGTCTCTCTGCATCCTCATGGGAGGCATAGTAGTCAGTTGGGTCTGGTTGCAGTGCAACTACTCTGCATATGCTGCCGTCTGACTCTAGTTCTCTGAGGACCTCTGCCAACTCTTCGACGGGCCTGCTTACGAAGAAGCGTAGAGTGTGCAGCCTCACTGGTCCGATTTTCTTTATCAGAGTTGAGAGGGCCTGTGGGAAGGGCATTGCCTCAATCGCTCCATGGACCTTCCTGAATATCGCTACTGACCTCCTCCTGTTGGGCATATCGAGGAACTGCTTGGCCACCACAAGTTGTCTCTCTAGATTGGAAAGGGCCCTCTTGAGGCTCTTCTGTATGTGCTGGTTTTCCTTTCCTCTGGGGTATTCGGAGAATAACTCAGTGCGAGTAATTCCTTCCTCGGGAATCTTCTCCAGAAGCTCCGTTTCGAGAGCACCTAACCAAGGTTCAGTCCTAAGTCCCTGGAGCATTGGAAGTTGGTCTCTAGTTGTGTATCCGACTCGATTATGGAGGAGTCTTCCATTGAATACGTCCGGATCGTGTTTGATATCCTTCCAATCCCTGAACCTGTAGTTGTCGACTCTGTGTAGCAACTCATCCCTTCTCTGGATTAGGGCTAGTGATCGTATGGCCTCAGAAGGCTCGTCGAACTTTGTGAATGACTTCTGGAGAAGCAAAGTTTGCAGGGTCCTGTAGTCTACAACTTCGACGCTTCCTCCTGTTATTCTGTACTCATCCACCCTAAGGATAAACTCGCCTTCGTCTGTCTGGGTAAAGAAGCCTATTGAAACCAGGTTCCTCATCTCCAACTCCTGAAGGACGGATTCAACTTGGGCGAGGGGGAATGGTAGCCTTTCACTCAGTGATTCCAATGTCTGAGGGCCCTCTGAACCCAGCATATCAAGAAGCTTTAGCCTAAGGCAGTCGATGGGATCGGAGAGATTCGATTCCACCCACCTCTCGGGTTCTGACCCCTTGAATCCCTCTGCCATTTCGTATGTCATTCCCCCTGTGTAAAGTGCCCTGAGATCGTCCATCTCTGAGGCCCCGGCCACGGCTAGGCATCCCAGAGTGCCGTGAACGCTGGCCATCCTGATCGAGAACCACTTGTCATCTATTTGCTCGTGATTCGTATTACGGACCTTAGTTATCAGGCCCCTCTCAGCTAATTCATGCACCCATCCCCTCAGTGTCTCAAAATCGAGGTCCTTTAGTTTCTCACTGTAGAGAGGGTGTGTGAGTTGCCTCTCCAAGCCCCCTCCCATATCCATGAGCCTGAGAAGGCTGAGTGCGTCATTCGGAACGGCGACCTTCGATTGGTAATATTCTCCGATTCTCTCTTTGTCGAGATCTGTGGCTAATGAGCGGGCACCTAGAAGCCTCCTGAGGATCTCGGGGTCTACGTCCTTGATTAGGTAGGCTCGAGTTCTGAGGCTCAATAGGTCCTCGAATGCTGACATGAAAAGCGTCATACCGAGAGGGGACGGCATCTTCACCCTTCGATGAACGATCCTGACATCCTCACTGTCCATCCTCATGATGAAGTTCCTTAGCTGCTTCATGTCCAAATCTCCATTCATGATCTCATTCATGGCTTCTCGAATAATCACCGAGCCATCCAACTGCCTGTGCTTCGTCATGATTGCCTCCGCCTTTTGTTGGAACTGCTTGGGGCTAACTTCCTCGGAACCTATCCTACGAGGATTGAGCATACTTCTTGATGAGACTTCCCTGAATCTCTTTGCAAATAATTGCGAATCCATGAGATACCTCTGAAGAACCTCCTCACTGGAGTCGTTCCTGAAAACATCAGGTATTTTCGATATCTCGACCTCGTGGCTTAGTTTGGCCATGAATCCATTCTCATCGAATGACAACTCGTGAACTATGACATTGTCCTGAGCGGCTATTCCAGCGAAAAGGTAGCCGAGAGCCAAGTTGAACGCCCTTCCCCTGCAGGTTGTTACGACATATGTGGGGAGGGGGGCTTCTACCTGCTCGACTAGGATCCTGTCATTTGATGGAACCTGGAACGTCGTCGCGGAGTGTTCATCGAGGAACTGCTTCAATGCTAGTGCGACTGGCCTATTGAGTCCTAGGGCATCTATCAAGAGTGGCTCTGAGTCTTCGCCCATCCTAATTCCAACTGATACGTGTCCCAGCAGCCTCAAGACTGCCTGGCTCAGTTCGTGGGTCCTGCTGTTGGCCTCGCCAGTCCAGGAAGGTATAGTGGGCCTATATCCCGTTGCCGGAGTAACATTAACCCTAGTCCCCCTTATACTTGCAACCCTGTATGTGGAGCCTCCAAGAAGGAAAACGTCGCCATTCCGGAGGCTGGAAACGAAAGAGGACGACAACTGTCCGACCAGGGTCCCATCCCCTGTGAATACGAGATAGTTGTTATCAGGAGCTATGGTTCCAATATTGGTGTAATATATCATCTGGGCGAACCCTCTCTTACCGAACTTGTTGTCTTCCCAGTCTAGCCAAAGCCTACGCTCCTCATCGAGCATGTCAAGAACCTCGATGTAATCATCATAGGGAAGTGACCTGTATGGCCATGAAGAGGAGACCAGGTCAAAGGCCTCGT
Organism: Euryarchaeota archaeon UBA438; assembly: GCA_002504435.1. GTDB lineage: Archaea > Thermoplasmatota > Poseidoniia > Poseidoniales > Thalassarchaeaceae > MGIIb-O5. Next base: position 21,315 of record DAQP01000031.1, on the reverse strand, counting down.
CAATGTCCCATTCTTTGATGATTGTTAGTCCAATAAGGAACTGCGCTAGCACGTCCAAGCAATTCTCAGGGAATTTTAGTAGGTCCATTTCACCCTCAAGTATAGCGGTTTGAAGCGCGACTACTTCGAGTAGATCGTGAGGCGAGGTAGGGAGGAACCTAGCCCGGGGAAGGCCCCCTACCTGATGGCCGGCACGGCCAATTCTCTGGAGAGCTGTGGCTATTGAACCGGGGGACCCAACCTGGATGACTAGGTCTACTGAACCAATATCTATCCCCATTTCAAGGCTTGAGGAGGAAACCACGCATCGGAGAAGGCCGTTCTTCAGCTGCCTCTCAACATCTAGCCTGATTGCCTTGTCCATAGATCCGTGATGCCCCTCTACGCCCTCCAAACCTGCTACCTTTAGCTTCTGAACGAATGTCTCAGTCATATTCCTAGTATTGACGAAGACCAGTGTGGTAGTATGTGCCTCGACAAGTTCCTTGATCCTGTCTATGTTGTGATCGAGGACCTCCTTAACGGGAGTTGAGCTGAATCTGGGAGTTGGGAGGATGATGTCAAGGTCCAATTCTCTGTCACCGGAAATTTTTGCTATGGCAACCTTCTGGTTATCCTCGTCCCTCTCCCTTGAGTCGCTAGCTACTAGGAACTCAGCGACGGCGTCAAGGGGTTCCATAGTCGCGCTAATTCCGATTCTTTGGACCTCGGAAGATACGACTGAGTCCATTAGGGCCATACTTAGGGATAAGTGAGTGCCCCTCTTTGTTGGGACCAGTGAGTGCATCTCGTCGATAATTAGCCACTTCATCTGGTCAAGGATTGGCCTGAACCTCTTGGAGGCGAGTCCCAGAGCGAGTGATTCTGGAGTTGTTATTAGGATGTGAGGGGGCTTCCTGAGCATCTTTTCCCTCTCGCTCTGAGGAGTGTCTCCCGTTCTCAGACCGACCTTTATTTCCTTGGCCCTGCTGGGGAGGTACCTCTCCTTGATTTCCTCTAATGGACCTATCAGATTCTTCTGAATGTCATTAGCTAGAGCCTTAATCGGAGATATATAGACGCACTGAACGGAGTCAGAGAGTGAACCATCGAGGGCCCTCCTAACCAAGTCGTCAATAATTGTGAGGAAGGCCGTTAGTGTCTTTCCTGATCCTGTTGGAGAGCAGAGGAGGAGGTGCTCACCCCTCAGTATCCTGGGTATAGCGACCTTCTGAGGCTCAGTGAAATCGGGAAACGTGTCCGTGAACCAGTTCCTGACTGGTTGACAGAGGTTTTCCAAAAGCTCCTCTGTCTCCATCCGGTCTTCTATGTACTCAATTATTGGCATTTTTTTGTGCACCTAACGGTTGGCGGGCCTCGTGTACGTACATCAATGTTATCTTCTCGGGGAATACAGTGCATTGGGATGGCTGCGATGCAATTAGTGCAGTATAGACGTCCTAGCGCCATAATGCTAGGATGGCTTGAAAGCGAGATGGGAGAGTCGATGACTCGAACATGTCCGAAGAGGGTAGATTAGAGCGTCTAACTTCCATGATGAGGAGGAGAGGTATTGTCCTCCCATCATTTGAGATATACGGAGGAGTTTCTGGATTGATAGATTATGGCCCCGTGGGAGCTAGAATCAAAAGAAGGGTCGTAGAATCGTGGGTCGATCATTGGACAAGCCAAGGTGATGTCGTAGAAATTGACTCGCCCTCAATAACGCCGAAAGAGGTTCTTGTGGCTAGTGGGCATGTCGGGGAATTCAATGACCACATGTCAGAGTGTATTTCTTGCGGAGGGATATTCAGGAGCGATCACCTCATAGAAGGAAGTCACCCGAACCCTGATTCGATTTCAGGTAGAGAGATCGACGACGTAATTTCTGCTGAGGGGGTAACGTGCCCAAACTGCGAGGAGTTCAACTGGAATCCAGCTAAACCGATGAACCTGATGTTTCCAACTACCATCGGTGCCATGAAAGGGGGCAGGGAGGCCTATATGAGGCCAGAAACTGCACAGGGAATGTTCATGTTGTACCCCTCCCTTTACCGGCACTTCAAGCAAAAGCTTCCATTTGGAGCACTGCAGACAGGCAGGGGATACCGCAACGAGATTAGTCCGAGGCAGGGCATGATTAGGCTAAGGGAATTTAATATGGCCGAGTTGGAATACTTCATCGATCCGGAGGACCCCCCAACGGGCGATATTGGGGAATGGGGTACACCTGTAGAATTGGTTCCCGATCCCGAGGGAGGGAGTTCTGAGACTCACAGAATAACCTTCGCTGATGCCCTTGAAAAAGGTATGATCAAGCACCCTACTGTGGCTTGGTTCCTAGCACGAACATGGGATTTCCTTGTTGGCATCGGCATTGATGGTTCGAAAATTAGATTCAGGCAACACACCAGCACAGAGATGGCGCATTATGCATCGGATTGCTGGGATTGTGAGATTTTTGGCGAGTATGGGTGGATCGAGTGTGTTGGAATCGCCAACAGGACCTGTCACGATCTTGAGTCGCACGAAGAGCACTCAGGAACTAATCTACTGAGGGGGTGGAGGCAGTATTCGGAACCTGTTCTTGTCAAGAGGGAGGTTCTTTCTCCAATTGGATCGGTAATTGGACCGATCTTCAAAGGTAAGGCCTCGGATGTATCTGATGCGCTCTCCGGATTGGAGGAGATTCCAGGAAATTTACCTTTCTCAATAGATATTGGAGAGGGGGATATTGTGGAAATAACCTCGGAGATGGTAACTAGGAGAGTCGAGGAAGTAAACGTGCACGGCGAGTGGTTCACCCCTCATGTCGTTGAGCCGGCATTTGGTATTGATAGGATAATTTGGCATGTTATTGACCATGCATTCAACGAAAGTGGGAAGGATGGTGAAGAGTACACAATACTATCACTAGACGAGCGTGTAACACCATTCGATGTATCGGTCCTACCCCTATTCGACAAAGATGGTATGGATGAGTTGGCGAGGCATCTAGCATCCGAAATCAATTCAATCCCGGGCATTAGGGCGGATATTGACACTTCAAGGTCCATTGGCAGGAGGTATGCGAGAGCAGACGAAATTGGGGTGCCATGGGCAATTACCGTTGACCATACATCATTGGAAGACGGAACTGTGACTGTTCGAAGAAGAGACGATCAGATGCAGATCAGAGCCCCTATGGAAATGGTCATCGAAGGAATTAGCTCGAGGAGCCTTAACGGGATGTTTTGACAGCGAATCTTCAAGGGGCTCCACTTTCACAAGACAGACGATGGTCACGGATGACGAGGACTGGACTGAACGTCACAGGCCCTCCAGCCTTCGCGAGATGGAGGGGAACGACAGTCAGATGAGGGCCATAAGGAGGTGGCTTGACCAGTGGGAGAATGGTGAAAAGCCTGCCAAAAGGGGGATACTGCTCTCTGGTCCGCCGGGTGTTGGAAAAACGACATTGGCGAAGGCGGTAGCGAAAGAGCGTGGTTGGATGATTATCGAATTGAATGCATCGGAAGAGAGGAATGCGGCTGCGATTAGGAAATCTGCTACCAGGGGGTCACAGCACATTTCCCTGGATGCTTTCTCAGGCGGAGCTAACAATGACGGAAGAACCGTAATCCTCCTGGATGAGGTTGACCATCTTGGAGGGGGCTTCACAGAGATATCTGAAGATAGGTTAGAAAGGGTGATTTCTAGTGACGAGGAGGGCCCGGTACTGGTTGGCGATTCTGGGGGAAAGGCTGAGCTCCTGAGGCTCTTGAGTGTAACAGAGCAGCCAGTAATAATGACCTGTAATGATCCAATGAGGCTTTGGGGATCGGGGCGTTCGTGGAGGAGGAATAGGGATCGGGTCCTATCTTACGCTGAGCTTGTTCAATTCAAGAGGGCAGGAAATTTGGACATGAGGAAAATTGCCCATAGAGTTCTCGATAGTGAGGGTTTCACTATTGACCCAGGGGCATTGGAGGAACTAGTTGCATCTAATCCCGGTGACTTGCGGGCTTTAGTTCGGGATTTGCAGGCCCTGTGTTCTATCAGCAACGGTCACATCTCTTCGGCAGACGTGGCGGATCTATCAGAAGTAGCCGTCAGAGACGTCCAAGTAGATGTGTTCAGAGCGATGAGGGAGGTTTACTCCAGCAAGTCAGGGAAGGAGGCTAGTTCCATACTGATGAATAGCGACAAGGACCCGGATCAGATGCTTGCTTGGTTCGCATGGAATAACCAATCGGTGTTTGATTCCAAGAGCCTTAGGAGGATTAGTCCGGCCATGGAAATGGCAGATAGGTCACTGGCAACAAAATTCACGAACAGGGCCTTCAGATCATGGTATTGGGGCTCAGCCCTGACGTCCCAGTCTGCGGTATCCGAGAATCCAATAACTTCTGACCCGTATCTCGGTTTTCCTGATTTTCTACGCAGGGGTGGCGAGACGTGGAGATCACGTACTGTGGTTGAGAAGATGGCTGATATTATCTCAACCAGTAGATCTTCATTTAGGGAGGAAATTTGGCCAATATTGCTAGCAGTACATGACGAATCTTTGGGCGGGGACTCTCGGGACTTCTCTGTGTCGGTAAATCTCGGCCTCGGAGTGGAGGATCACCTGGCGCTACATGGCATTCCAAAAAGTGGTAGAGAAGGAAAGAGCATCATCAAGATCTTTGATGAGAAGGAAGAGGAGGTTGTTCCTGTTCAGGTCAGGGAGGAGGTTTCGGATGAGGAGCCTTCTGATGACGGAAACAGCACCCAATTCACATTGGACTCCTACTAGTCTCCTCCCCATGTTTTGGGATGTAGGAGGACAAGGACCGTTAGAAGTTCCAGCCTTCCAAGCCACATCAGTAGACTAGCTACAATCATTGATGGTTCGCTTAGAGCGGCCCAGGTCGCAGTAGGTCCGAATGCTCCCAGAGCAGGTCCTGTGTTGCCAAGTAATGAAACCGAGATGGACAGGACGTCGGTCATTTCCAATGACGGTTCTAATAGGGCCAGAGCGAGCATGGAAGCCGTTACAAGAACTGTCCAAGAGCTGAGCATGCCAAGCACTGTCCAAATTCTACTATCGTCCAAAACTTCCCCATTGAGACGTATAGCGACTACCTTCCTTGGCCTGATGATTCTGAGTATCTCCCTCTTCGATAGCTCAAATGCGATTCTAATCCTGAGGACCTTAAGACCTCCACCGGTAGAGCCTGCAGAAGCCCCTATTATCATGAGTAAAAGAAGGACGAATTGACTGAATACCGGCCAAGAGGCGAAATCGGCAGAAGAGTAACCAGTGCTTGAAATTGAAATTGCCTGGAACGCGGTATGCCTCATCGTCTCAAGGACTCCCTGTCCCTCGGCCCCAGAACGCAGGAGGTTGAACGACATGGCTAGCCATGCAATTAGGATTATCAGGATGTAGCCTCTGAATTCCTCGTCCCTGAGTGCCTCACGTGAGCGTCCTGCAAGAACTAGGTGCAACAGACTGAAGTTGATACATGTGATGAGCATGAAAACCATGACGATTGACTCTATCCTTGCAGAGTCAAATGACATGATTCCGCCATCGGTGGTCCCGAAGCCCCCGGAAGATAGGGTGGTCAGAGAGTAGTTCACGGAATCGAACATGGACATGTCTCCGGCGAACCTTAGCAGGAGGATCTCGATAATTGTCAGAGCGATGTAAATTGTCCACAGCCTCCTAGCCGTCCACTGTAGGGAAGGGCCGAGTCTAGACAGGGTTGGACCGGTCAATTCTGCCCTTGCTAGAGTCATTCCCCCTCCCAGTGCCTGTGATAGGATCAGTAGTCCGAGCATTATCACCCCCATTCCCCCCAGCCACTGAGAAACGGAACGCCAAACTATCAGGCTCTCTGGCTGAGACCCTATGCAGTCAGTTACAGCCTGACAGAGTGGACTGGTGGATGGATCGATGACGGTAGCCCCGGTCGTGGTGAATCCTGACATCGATTCAAACCATGAATGGACTGCACCAAGGAGTACGTCAGAGAGTCCGACGCCTGGGTCGGAAAGTTGGAAAGGACCGTAGAATACTCCTCCGAGCCAGTATGGTAGAGCCCCTACAAGAACCACCGGTATCCAACCGAGAGCGACTGAAGCGAAAGCCTCCCTGTCGCGTAACCTTGAGGCAGTGTCAGCCCCCTTGGCAAGTGATACCAGACCCTGGCCTACTACGGCTGCTATCATCAGGGGCAGGAGGTATGTCCTAGCAGCGAACTCGTAACCCTCGGATTCAGCCAAGTAGCAACTGTAAGCAGCCACAATCGCTAGGGGGAGGGCGACTAATCTGATCGTCCATCCCAATACAAAACCGACGACATCCCAGCGCATTTTCAACTCCCGAGAGTCTTCTCAAGCTTCTTCAGATCCTCCTTTAGCAGGAGCAGGTATATTCTGTCACCAGCTTCTATTGTCTCTATCGAAATAGGATCAATGATGTTGGTCACACCGTGTTCGTCGACCCTGTCGACCATTGCAACACGGACACCTAACTTGGATTCGATTTTCGGAATTTCCTTACCTGCGAAGCTGTGATCGGGACGAACTTCGGCCGAGATTGAGATAATCTCAGGAACTGGTGGAATTACCTGGAAGGTGCCTGGGACGTTCATGTGTATGGATTTGAGTATTGATGTGACGGTTACTTGCCTCCTGCTTACAGGATTTATTGAGCCTATTCTCTGGACCGCCTCAACTAGTGCCCTGTCCTTGAGTACCAACCCGGTCCTTTGTACGCCCTTGTCTTTAGCCCTCATAGAAATAGCGATATTGAGATTGTCATCATTCAATGCCGCTACAGCGATGTCATGGGTGTCTATTCCGAGTTCCTTCAGTAGCTCCTCATCTTGAGGGTCTCCATGGATAACATCCAGCCTCTTGCTGTTGCCGACAGTTGAGCCGACAAGTTCGTTGGCCGCATCTAGGTCTGGCTCAATTACCACTACATTGTGCCCCTTTGAGAGATAATAACTGGCAAGTCTCATGCCGAACTGGCTTGCTCCGAATACTGCTATCTGGGCCCTTTCCTTCAAGTCCGGGTCGGACTTACCTACCCCTCTGGTTACTTGGGCAAATTGATCCGTGGAATTGGAAACGAAAACCAATGTGTCCCCTGGTTGAATTACCTCGTTGCCATTAGAGAGCCTTCCCGTCTCACCATTAGGGCTGATTGCATAGATGGATGGCATCCCTCTGAATATGTCTCCCACTTCCCCCGTCTTAGTTCCTATCAATGCTGATGAAGGCGTGACTTCTGTAGCAGCAATCCAAGAGGAGTCCCCTAGTGGAAGTATTTCGTCAATGGAAGGTGCCAGGAGGCCTGCAGCTAGCTGCTCAACAATCTCATCTGCGGCACAAACGATATGATCTGCTCGAGACCAGTTGCTAATTGGGCCTGCACCCCTGACCGGATCTTCCATATTGGGATTCCTTATCCTGGCTATCGCCTTTAGGCCAGTAGCGTTTCTATCGCCTACCTGCTCACTGTAGACCTTCTTGGCGAACGAGCAAGCCAGAAGGTTGACCATGTCGTCATTCGTTGCCATAACTATCATTTCAGCATCGGTTATACCCGCTCTTAACAGGGAATCCCTAGATAGAACGCTCCCTGTTACCAACAGGCAATCAAGATACTGGGACTCATTAATCGCAGTGGGATCAGTGTCGATGAGCGCCACGCTTCTTTTTTCCTGCCTTAGCGCGGCTGCGACGCCACGACCGACCTCTCCAGCACCAGCGATGATTACTCTCATCACCTCGATGCCTCCGCGGAACGAATATAATACTGCGCCATACGTATGTCCGATAATGCGCCGATAATGGGGGATTTTCGACTAGTGGTCACTCTTCACCATCATTTACCAAAGACCCCTTGGTTCTGGATTCTGATGCCTTCCTGTGCCTATCGGACTGCCTAGTTGTCCTCCTGTATGCCTGTCTGGCTGCTGGGGTTAGCCCGGAAGGTATCCAATTAGAGTGGGCTGGCGTCCAGAATGCTGCAATAGCAATTAGCGGTGCTATGAGAATAATTGGAGCATAAATCGAAAGTATCAGTGTCATTGTTAGGGCCGCCCTCCCCAGTGCTGCTAATGCGAAAGGGGAGAATCTCTTGGATTCGAGGATCAATGCACCCTGAAATGCTGCTGGAATTGCATGGCCTATGCATGATGAAGCGGCTATAACTAGTGCGATTGATACTGAAATCATTGAAAATCCAGAATAATCGGAATTAGTTAGTTCGTCGCCAAACAACCTCCACGCGATAACTGACGCCTGCATTGCACCTATCCCTAAGCCCAAAGTCCATCCAAAGGGAGGGGATGTGCGTAATGCGACATTTCTTGGCCTTCCGAGCAGGAACATTACGAGTGCCGACTCGGCGAGGGCGATTAGCAATGCTAGGATACTGGCAGATGCAATATTAAGAGAGCTTTCAACTATTCCGGCCAGTATCAGCCTGTCAACAGCTGATGCAAGTATCATTCCCGAAACGATTCCATACAACAAGTACCTGACAGAGCCTGCTAGATCGAAAAAGCCGGTCATCCTGGCCATCGAGCCCCTCCAACCGATGAACACACCGAGAAGGCCGATGGCGAAAGCAGCCTGGGTTTGCCAGAGCCCTGCGACCATGTTCTGGCATGGCACCCGCCATTTGAGGGCATCTGCCCCCGATAACGTTCAAACCACTCGATGTAGACCCGATAGCATGGCGCTGGACACCCTGAAGAGGCGTCTGCTTGGTTCAGTCGGCCTTCTGAAGGGGAAGAGAGAGATTGACGAAGAGACTGTCAAAGAGCTCAGTAAGTCACTAAGAAGGGCATTACTTGAAGCTGATTTCAATGTCAGACAAACCAAGGAGCTCACGGAAAGGGTAGAGCGTAGGATGGTCGAGGAGGAGCCTCGTCCGGGAACTAAACTCGAGACTCATGCGATGAATCTGATCTACACCGAGCTAGTCAGGCTACTTGGCCCCGCCAGGGAAATAAGGCCCCACAATGAAACCGTACTAATGGTGGGGCTTTACGGGCAGGGGAAAACCACTACCACAGCAAAGGTTGCTGACTGGTGGAGAAGGAGGCATGGAGTCAGGGTCGCAGTGATTGAGGCGGACACTCACAGGCCAGGTGCCTTCCAACAACTGACGCAGCTACTAGAGGGGTCTGGAGTCGAGGTATACGGTGAACCCGAAGAGAAGGATGCATCGAAGATCGTCAGGAACGGGCTCCGGAAGGTCGGTAACGCCGATGTAGTGATTATCGACACCGCGGGACGCGACAGTCTCGATGGTGAACTGAGGGAAGAGCTAGTTAGCATAGCTGAGACTGCTAATGCAACGGAGAGGTTTCTGGTAATTGATGCCCAGGTTGGGCAAGCTGCTGGCCCAGTAGCCGAGACGTTCCACGAATTAGTGGGCGTGACAGGAACCATTGTCACAAAGCTGGATGGTACAGCAAGGGGAGGAGGTGCCCTCAGCGCAGTGGCGGCTACTGGTGCCCCCATCGTTTTCGTTGGTGAGGGCGAGAGGGTGCAGGATCTAGAGAAGTTCGAATCTGATAGGTTCATTTCTAGACTCCTCGGAATGGGGGACATCAAGGGGCTGATCGATCTAACCCCAGAGGACCTAGACCAAGAAGAAGCAATGAGGCTCACACAGAGGATGATGTCAGGGAGATTCACCCTTACAGACATGTATACCCAAATGGAAATGATGGGGAAGATCGGGACAATGGAGAGGCTGATGTCACACCTTCCTGATGGGATGTTCGGAATGGGTAGCATGAGTACTGGGCAGAAACAGCAGATACAGAGGAACCTAGACAAGTTCAGGGTGATTATGGACTCTATGACCCAGCACGAGAAAGACGAGCCTCTTGTCCTCAAATCTAGCCGCATCAGGAGGATAGCCAGGGGCTCAGGGGTTACTGAGAAGGACGTTAAGGAGCTCATCGCTCACTGGAACCGAAGTCGTAAACAGATGAAGATGATCAAGGGCAATAGGAAATTCAGGCGGGACATGCAATCGATGGTCGACATTGATGACGTTGACTTGCCGATGTAGGTAGTCTAATGGTTCGTAGGTTTGCAGTGATTGGGCACAGGGCCCCTTCATCGGGCAAGATAAATCTGAACGACTTGGCTGGATCTTCCGGTAGGCTGGACGTTCTAGCTCGTGCAGTGAATACCGGCCTGTTTCTGTCTCACGGGATTCGTGATGATACCGACATCGTGCTGCACCTGATGGGAGGGCCGGGCCCACCTAGGAGAATATGGTTCCAGGGGTCCAGGTTGAGGGGGGTTCATCCTGATGAAAGGGCGATAGCCGGACAGATCGCCAAAGCATTGAGGAACCCAGTTCCAGCAATAGGGCAGCAAATCGAATTGCACAAGGGACTTTGGCACTCCGGTGGAGATATTGGGCAGACAATCGCCGAGTGGGACAGAGAGGGGGTCAGGACCTTTGTCCTTGATGCGTGTGGCGAGCAGTACGATTCCGAAGTCCATCACTCGGATTCCGTCGGATTCATACTTTCTGACGACCAGCCTTTCAGTGAGTCTGAATTGGATTTGATGGGGCCTATGGAGAGGGTATCTCTTGGTGAAAAGTGGCTCCAAGGACATTCGTGTATAGCTATCATCCATCACTCAATTGATTCCTAGAGCCAGTTGGGCAGGCCGTAATCGTCCTCTGTAGCCGCGGAGGCTAGCATGTTGTCCGACACCCCAAGAGGATGGTTGGAGGGCCAGCTACCAAGAGGGGTTATTGAGACGCAGCCAGAGTTCAAGGCATTGCAGTCAGTGTCTGGGATATCCTCCTCATCTATGATGGCGGCGCCGACCTCGAATGCCACTCCGGTTCCCTCGCTATTGATTGCATCAGTTGCGCTCCTGTACCACCTAGCACCGAGATCAACGGTCCTGTAAATCCCGTTCCATTCGATTGGTATGTTGATATTGAGCAGGATGTCCCCATTATGGAATGCCGACCTGATTTCCTCGAGGGGGTTGTTTCCGGATGGTGTGTTGTCGGTGCCCGCTGGCCTAAGCAAATTAGGCAGTTCGTTTGGCATGTTGGCGGAGCATGCATCAATCACCCTTGAGACGGCTGTAATAGAGTCGGAGAAGTCCTTGTGCTCGTAGGTTGCTAGGCTGACGGCAATCGAGGGCATCCCGTAGAGAGAGGCCTCACGTGCCGCTGAGACGGTTCCGGAGTGCAGTACGTCTACCGAGACATTCGGGCCGTGGTTAATTCCGGAAACGCACAACATAGGCTTGAATCCCGGAACCCTGGACCTTACTGCCATCTCCAAGGCAACGATGACGCAGTCACAAGGGCTGCCATCTAGCGAGAACATTCTGAGAAGTGGGCCGCCCTCTTTTGCGATGTTGCTGGAAAGGTCATCCCTCTCAATGAAACTCATGTCGCTTCTAAGTGTCAGCTTCATCCCAGTAGCCGACTGTTCACTCTGAGGCGCTATGACCACTATGGGGTGCCCACGCATATGCAAGGCACTCACCAGAGAGATGAGTCCCTCTGATTCAATTCCATCATCATTAGTGATCAGGAGAGGAAGTTGGCGCACGGTTTGGGGACTGGAGCTTGGTTCATGAATGCACTTCTTCGTTGCCCTCTTCCCTGCCTTCCTCCAGTGTCACCATTATCGCCCCGCAAAGCATCATTGGGCCACCAACTAGGGTCCACATGCCAAGGGTGATTTCTCCTGTCCAAAGCCATCCGATTAGTCCGCCTATTACAGGTTCGAAAAGCAGTGTGATTGAGACAATGATTGGGGAAATCCACTTGAGGACGGTGTTAATGACGGTATGGCCACAGAGGCCTGGACCCAGAGAGAGATACGCTACCCATGGAATCCAGGCCATTTCACCCCACCCAATTACTGATTGATCGGGAAGCGCACCTGAGAATGAGGTTCCTTCAATCCCTATTGAAGAGGCCGCTAGGAAGAAGCCTGCTAGTAATGTCACGGGAAACGCGTATACGAAAACAGGAATGCTCCTCTTGGAGCGGAGGTGCCTTCCGACGAACAGGTACCCAACTACGGTAACTGCTCCGAAGAATGCGGCCAGGTCTCCCATTAGGGTAACCCCGTCCCCTCCGCTGATGTCCCCCAATGTGATTGCGGCGCCCGCAAAGCCGACTAGTGCGCCTGTGATGTGCCCCCTCCTGACTGCAGTGCCGAGAACTGGCATTAGTGCGACCACGACAAGGGGGTGGCTAGTTACGAAAAGGAGGCTGTGGACTAGGCTAGTGTTGTCGAGTGACCAGATCCAACTTCCGAAATGGAGAGCGAGAAATACGCTGGAAGCGAGCATGAGGAGCCAGTCGTTCCTCGATATTGACGACCTATCCATCTTCAACCACTGGTAGGCGAATCCCGGAAGGAGTACCAGAGATGTGCCCTGCATCCTCCATGAGGCCCTGAGGAGAGGGGGGACTTCGCCCATCTGCTGGAGTACTGCACCCGCGCTAGAAACAGCGAGCAGCGCTATCCCGAGTAGTGCATACGCGTAGAGGGGTGTAGATTCATTCGAGACCATACTCAGGCCGCCAACTCTGCATCCATCACATCACCTTGGCTGCTATCGCCTCCCTGTGAGCCGCCTTGGCCTAGGATTCCTGCCTTCCTGAACAGGACGTAAATGACGGCCCCTAGTATTGCATTGAGTATGACGAACCCGGAGAACCTGATCAATGGCCAGTTGTCAATATCCCCGATCTGTTCGTCCAATACGGCAAGAATAGCGGCCTCTACGCCATAAAACGCCTCTCCGGTGAAGGCCCCTGCTGCTATCATGAACGTTCCGAGAAGCAGTAGGGCCCTGCTTCTCTCGGCTGCTTGGGAGCCCTCTTCCGCCCTTATCGAGTCGACCTTTGGCTGCAGCCTCCTCTTCTCCCACCAGTCCCTAGCTGCCCCTCCGATAAGCATCGGGAATGTTGCTGGCGTAGGGAGGTACATCCCGAGGCCGAATGAGGTCCCCATCCCGGTTGCCCACTCTACAAAGGCGCCTAGAGCGAAGCCAAGTGCTAATGCGCCCCAGTCCCCCTGGCCCTCTGCTAGGATTGTCGTGAAGTAGGCGAATGCGTTGGCTTGTGGGGCCAGTAGGTCGATTGTACCGTCTGCTAGGAGCTTTGACAGGAAAATGGCGACCGCTGCACCGAGAATAGCCCCTGGGACGACACCCATGATGTTGCCCTTTGAGATGTGATAAGGCCTGTTTCCTATGTACAAGCTGTTCTTGTAATCCCCGACCACTGTTCCGCTCATGCTTATGGCGGAACCGAAAACAGTGGTCCCTACAAGGGCGATAAGGACCGATTCCTCCTTGTTGAGGCCGACGTCGACGTTCAGGAAGACGAGAAGGAGCATCAGCAGGACGATGAACGACGTTCCGGATACGGGCTCTATGCCCGTCTCCCCCATCACCCTGACAGCTATGGCACCCAGAAGGAAGGTTGTGAGGATCAATACTATCGCGAATATCGCCGATGGCAGGGCTGGGAATCCACCAATCAGGAAGGTGAGAATCATTGCGAAGAACGAGATTCCCATGAAGACCGGAATGTGCGTGAGTGGCCATTCGTACCAGCCCCTGTTCTCGATAAATTCCTCGCCCCTGTCCCCGGTGAAAGCCGAAGAGATGTCCCCGAAAATTGACACGAAAGTAGGTGCCATCTTGATCAGTCCGAACATCCCCCCTCCCAGTATCGCACCAATGGCAATCGTCCTTACTACCGAAGAGAACGCCTTCCACTGGACGATCGGGTAGTACGGTGCGGATGACATGTCCCCGTACTCGGTGATGTTGACGTATGATCCGAGCGCTGGGTCGTATACTGGTACATCCTGTATGACCACCAGGGGGACAAGGAAGAACCAGGCGACCAGGGACCCTAGATTAACTAGGAAGGCGACTCTGAATTTCATGAACCAGCCAATGGCCAAAAGGGTAGGGCTGAGCTCGATTCCGAGGAACGTGTACGAGAATGGGTTTCCGGACTCGTAGGGAGTGATTCCACCATATGGCGCATGCCCGCCCTCGAGCTTACTTGGCTGGTGTATCCACCTCTCCGTGTACACTGATGCCAGACCCCAGTCCCCGCCAGATAGCGTCATTGAAACCCAGTCTGCGATGCTGCTGGGGACACCAGCCAGCTTCTTCCCCCACCTAACAGGGTAGTCGATTACAAACATGAAGCCCATTGTGAAGACGGTCCATATGCCGACTGTTTTGAGGGACTCCCTTGCTGTGTCTGCAGCTCCGGTGCTCACGTCAGATGCTATGTCCAGCATCTTCAGTGTAGCCTCGAACCCAGGCATTGGAAGGGGATCCTCGACAAGCCAGACCCTCCTGAATATGATGAAATACATCACGCCCAGGAATCCTGCAAACATGGATGCGATTATTCCAATGAATGCCAGTTGCAGAGTGTCCACGGAACTAACCAAGAATCCGTCTCCAACCCTGTAGGCATCCGAGTAGGCGAGCAGGAAGATTGCGGGGAACGTGAATATGAATCCAGTTGAGGCGTGTGTTGCCCCCGTGGTCGCACTTGTGGCGATGTTCACCTCGGAAGGGGACCACTTCAGGGCCATGCCAAGCAAGTAGGCGACATACCATGCAGCAGATACAGCCAACCCTATCTTTAGCCCGATGTAGGCAGTCACTCCGCTGAACAAGGCGCCGATTAGGACCCCTATCAGAACCTTCCTAGTATCCCAGTGGCTGACTTCGAATGACTCTTTGAGGTTCTTCTCCTCTAGGTATTGCTCGAGAACCCCGGTGTTGAGGTTGTTGTACATGTCCTCATCTAGCCATGTTAGCGTGCCCTTCTCTATGGCCTCTAGGCCTGATGGCGTCACAGGCTGCCTGTAGGCCGAACGCTTGACGTCAGACATGGCATCCCCTCGTACGAAAGGCTGGGCCTAATCGCTTATACTTCACTCGCGATAATTGGTGGGGAGTTCGGTTTCCCAATCAGTGGTCACGAGTGACCTTGTACCTTCCCATTGCTTCCATCCACTGGATCTCCCCGCCGGGCTCTAGGTTTAGTTCTGGATCGGTCGGGAGGATCAGTGTCTCGTAGGTCTTGTTGTCCATTGCATGTACCTCGTTCCCTTGGATGTGGGTGACAATAGCTGATCCCTTCTCTATCATTGGCACATTAATGGTGTCAGTAACAGTACCGACGTGACTCCTCTTCTGGCCCGTGAAGATGTCTTCTAGCTCAATCCTGGCCTTTGCTGAGCCGTGTTTTCCGGGCTTGGACTTGCTCATTCCCAGTATCTTGTACGCGTTCTCTTCAATGGCGACGTACCTTCCTACTTTCAAGGTCCTAATCTCAACTCGTGTCGTGCCGGGCATGCTATCGAACGATGGCTATCTAGCCGACTTATCAGCATTGCCGGTGAAAGTGGCAGGATGAGCAGTGCAACGCTACTCGCATAGCACGGCAGTGGCCCGATCCGAGGGCTGCTGCCCCCGGACCGGGATTTTCGTAAACTGGCTAATTGCTCAGTCCTGCTTCCTGCGACCGGCGAATGCTGCACCGATTAGGGCGATAGCTGCGAAGAGCGATGGGAATCCTGGTACCGCGTTGGTCCAGCCAAGCTCGGTCTCGGAGTCTCCCTCGCCAGCGCTGTCGTCCGTGTTGTCAAGTGCGTCACATAGACCGTCATTGTCGAAGTCGGATGGTACTGCGTCGGCATCCAGAGTGTCTGTACCACAGTCAATCTCTGTTGCGTCGATGACTCCGTCGCCGTCGTCGTCGTCGTCAGCGTTGTTGCCTATTCCGTCGCCGTCGGTGTCATCCCACTCCGATGGGTCGGTTGGGAACTGGTCATCGACATCAGCGTCGCCGTCTCCGTCGTCGTCCTGGTCAGCGTTGTCGCCTAGGCCGTCGCCGTCGAGATCTGCTGTCTCGCTTGGGTTGTTGGGGAAGGCGTCGTCCTCGTCAGGCGTTCCGTCGCCGTCGTCGTCGGTGTCGGCGTTGTTGCCTATTCCGTCGCCGTCGAGGTCAGCGAACTCGCTTGGGTCGTTCGGGAAGACGTCGATACCGTCGTTGACTCCGTCGCCGTCGTCGTCAGCGTCAGAGTTGTCACCCTGTCCGTCTCCGTCCGAGTCTACTGACTCCGATGGGTCCTCTGGGAACGCGTCGTCGACATCGTCCACTCCGTCGCCGTCGTCGTCGGTGTCGGCGTTGTTGCCTATTCCGTCGCCGTCGTCGTCAGCCCACTCTGTTGGGTCGTTGGGGAACGGATCTGCGACGTCAGCGACGTTGTCTCCATCGTCGTCTGGGTCAGCGTTGTCACCCAGGCCGTCGCCGTCGGAGTCGACGCACTCTCCCGCATGGTACGGGAAGGCGTCGTCAACGTCCAAGCAGCCGTCATCGTCATCGTCGGTGTCGGCGTTGTCGCCTATTCCGTCGCCGTCGAAGTCGGAGGTCTCGCTGGCATCCAGTGGGAACGCGTCCAGTCCGTCCGTGACGTTGTCGTTGTCGTCGTCGGTGTCGGCGTTGTTGCCTATTCCGTCGCCGTCGTAGTCAGTGAACTCGCTCGGGTCGTATGGGAACGCGTCATCGACGTCCAATGTTCCGTCGTTGTCATCGTCCTCGTCGACTACGTCGCACACGTGATCGCCCTCGAAGTCGTCAGGCATCGAGGTCGCGTTCAGTGGGTCTGAACCGCAGTCCGCCTCTTCGACGTCTGTCCAGCCATCGTTGTCGTCATCGTCGTCGATCGTGTACGCGGATGCGTCACAAGCGCTGCCGTTGAGCATCGATGCTCCAAGTGAGTCGGCCATGCCGTCGCTGTCGGAGTCGAGGCCTACGCATGGGTCTAGTGGGTCCATGTCTAGGTCGTCAGGCGTACCGTCGTTGTCGTCGTCGAGGTCGTTCTGTGTGATTCCGGTTGGAACTGGGATGTCGACGTCGTCGATCCAGACTGTGTCCAGTCCGCCATCTACCGAGCTGTCCTTCCAGTACACCCATGTGTAGGTGTGCCATCCGCCGGTGGTTGTCCACTGGTAGGTTCCTGCAGTGGTGCCCGACCAGCGCATGGTGTATCCGGATGTCCTCAGGCAGTTAGCCGAGTTGTCTATGCAGAACACCAGGTAGTCCCATCCGCTCTCGGTCGAGACCGAGTAGTCGAACGATGCCTGTCCGGCAGTGGCGTTGACGCTGATCTCCAGAACGGTGGACTGGCTGTTGCCAATGTCACCTGACTGCACGGAGTATCCGCCGCTGATCACGGTGTTGCTCTGGACGAACCACAGTGCGTTACCGCTCGTGGTCCATCCGCCGCCAAGCGAACCGGACTCGAAGTCTCCCGAGAACGGTGGTGGCCCGTTGTAGTCGGGTATGCCGTCGCCATCCGTGTCGAGCCATGCGCTGCCGTCCAGTGGGAACGGATCGACGTCGTCGTTGACTCCGTCGCCGTCATCGTCCATGTCAGCGTTGTCGCCCACGCCGTCGCCGTCGTAGTCGGACCACTCTGTTGGGTCGTTGGGGAACGCGTCCTGGCTGTCAGTGACGTTGTCGTTGTCGTCGTCGGTGTCGGCGTTGTCGCCTATTCCGTCGCCGTCGTCGTCGTACTGCTCGGTCGGATCGTATGGGAACTGGTCGTTCCAGTCGTACGTACCGTCGTTGTCGTCGTCGGTGTCCTGCACGTCGCAGTAGCCGTCGCCGTCGGTGTCGGTGTTCTCGTTCGCGTCCAGCGGGCAGTCGTCGATGGTGTCGTTGTAGCCGTCGTTGTCGTCGTCCATATCGAGGTCAAGTCCGTCGGATGTGAACACGATGTTATCCAGGTAGATCGCCTCTGAGCCGGAGTTCGATGAGAACTCGACCATCAGGTATCCTGCGCCTGAGACGTCGCCGGATACAGTCGTCCAGACTCCCTCGTATGAAGGGAAGTCGGTGTCGATGTCGTATCCGTTGGTGTCGAACAGTACCGTGGTGGCGCTTGTTCCGACGAAGCTGATTGTGATGTAGTCGGTGGACTCCCATCCTGTGCTCTGGACGTAGAGGTCGACAGACACGCTGTCAGCGTCCGAGACGCTTCCAGTGATCAGCTGCGCGATTCCGTCGGTGTCTGACATCTGGTATCCCTGCGATCCATCGGTGTACGAGCCGACTGTTCCTGTGTAGTCGGACACGCCGAAGTAGTCGCCGTCAGTCATACCCGACCCGCCGTTGCTGATGTACTCAGCACCGTACGATAGGTCAGAGCCGGTCACCGTAGCGGAGAATCCTGCCATGTAGTAGGTTCCGAACGTGTAGTAGGCCTGCGACCATGTGTACGTTCCAGCCTCAGTGTACGGGCCCCATGTGACTCCGCCGTTGGTTGCCCATGTGGTGTACGAGTCGTACGGGCCCGCGGACATCAGCGTGTGTCCGGATGGGCCGACTAGGCTCATGTCGAAGTACGCGCTTGTGTATCCTGTGATTGGGTACGCGTAGGCGGTCTCGCCCTCCAGGAGGGTGAAGCTGCATGTGTATGCCACGGCGATCAGTCCGCCCGTGTCGCACACGGTGGAGGATGGCGTGTATGCCACGCTTGGCTCGCCGGCGTTGTTCGCCAACGTGTGGTTGAGCGAGGAGTTGCCGGTGTCCGTGTAGTAGCTGCTCGAGGTCGATGCGTGCTCGAACGAGACAGTGCCGACAACGGACGTGCATCCGGCGACTATGCTGTCAGGCATTCCGTCGCCGTCGAAGTCGTCGCTAGCACACGCGTTGAGTGGCCACACGTCCGATCCGTCGGAGGTTCCGTCGCCGTCGTCGTCGGTGTCGGCGTTGTTGCCTATTCCGTCGCCGTCGGTGTCCGTGTCCTCGGCTGAGTCCAGTGGGAACGCGTCTACCACGTCCCATGTTCCGTCAGCGTCGTCGTCCATGTCGAGCGTCAGGGTGCTCGTGCATCCCTGTGACATCGTGTCTGGCATTCCGTCACCGTCTGTGTCGGTGTCCGCGCACACGTCCAGCGAGAAGTCGTCGTCAACGTCCAGAACTCCGTCAGCGTCGTCGTCGGTGTCGGCGTTGTTGCCTATTCCGTCTACGTCGGTGTCGACCCACTCGTTGACGTCGTCCGGGAAGACGTCGGCTGTGTTGGAGTAGCCGTCGCCGTCACGATCGGTGTCTAGTGCGTCGCAGGTCAGATCGCCGTCCATGTCTGCAGGCGTGCTGGTCTCGTCCAGAGGCAGGCTCGTGGACGCGTATGCGCCGCCGTCGTCACAGTTGGTCGTCTCGTCAAGGTCGCTGTATCCGTCGTTGTCGTCGTCGTAGTCGACCGAGGTACCGTAGGTGGTAGTGGTCGGCACGGTTGTTCCGGACACGTAGGTGTAGCTCACCTGCACCCAGCAGACGCCGTAGTACGAGGATGGGTTGCATCCGTCGCCCCAGGAGTCGCCGTAGTAGAGCGTGTAGCTTCCTGCGGTTGTCAGGGTCGCGACCGTGTATGTACCGCCGCTGGCGAAGCCGTTGTAGACGGTGCTGGTTCCCGATGGGTCCACGATGTTCACGATCGCCTCGCTTCCGTAGCTACCGGTGTTCAGTGTCACCACGAAGGACTGGCCAGCGGTCAGTGTGAACGAGCACTCCGTGTCGTCCTCATTGTCGCCGTCGCTGTCTGTGTCCGAGGACTGCACAGCGATGTAACCGCCGACTGGCTGGTCTGGGTAGGTCGTGTATGACGTGCTGTACCATGTCGATCCTGTGCACATCTGGTCGGTCGCGTAGGCGACTATCGTGGAGTTCGGGTCGATGTAGTCGGCTAGTCCGTCGCCGTCGTAGTCGTCCCATACCTCGTAGTCGAAGTCGAACGCGTCGTCAACGTCCAGGTATCCGTCGTTGTCGTCGTCGGTGTCCACCGCGTTGCACAGGTTCGTGGCAGTCGTCTGCCCTCCTGTGCCTGGGTAGGTCAGCTTGACCGTGTCAGCGTCGTTGTCCGATGGGTATGAGCTGGAGTCGGCCTTGTCGGTACCGCACTCGTCCTCGTAGATGTCGTCCCATCCGTCGTTGTCGCCGTCTATCGGGTAGGTGTCGCTACCGTCCTCGATTCCGTCGTTGTCGTCGTCTGCGTCGACCGCGTTGCCGATTCCGTCGCCGTCAGAGTCCCACCACTCCGTGGAGTCCAGTGGGGCCCAGTCGTTGGCGTCCGAGTATCCGTCGCCGTCGTCGTCTGTGTCCGCTACGTCTCCGATTCCGTCACTGTCTGTGTCGGTGGTCTCGGTGGCGTCCAGCGGGAAGTCGTCGTACGCGTCCAGAACTCCGTCGCCGTCGTCGTCGGTGTCCTCTGTGAGGGTCGTCGTGCAGCCGGAGACTATCGTGTCAGGCATTCCGTCGCCGTCGGTGTCCACGTTCGCGCAGGCGTCGTTGACGAATGCGTCGCTGTTGTCACCGTAGCCGGTTCCGTCGGATCCTGCTGGCGCGTCGCCGTCAGAGTCGTCCCACTCGGCCGAGTTCAATGGGAACTGGTCGGTGTCGTCGTTGTCGCCGTCACCGTCGCAGTCAGCCAATAGGGAGCAGCCCGNNCGCCGTCGTCGTCTGTGTCCGCGACGTCGCCAGTGCCGTCACCATCGGTGTCGGTGGTCTCCGAGGAGTCCAGTGGGAAGTCGTCGAACGCGTCTAGGACGCCGTCGCCGTCGTCGTCTGTGTC
>DAQP01000031.1:0-446 GCA_002504435.1 Euryarchaeota archaeon UBA438 | reverse complement strand
AGTCAGCCAATAGGGAGCAGCCCGCGTTCTCGTCGGCGTCAAGCACGTTGTCGCCGTCGTCGTCGTAGTCCAGGCTGGTTCCAGCTGGGCTGGTAGCAGGCGTTGCTGTGGACGAGTCCTGTATCGCAATTGATGCAGAGTTGCCGCCGTCGCCATATGTATCGCCAAGTTGCACTGTATGTGAACCGGCGGTCGTGATGGTGACTGCCCATCCTACTGTGCTACAGTAACTCCAACCAGCGCCGTCTACGTTAACCATACATTCGCTGCCATATCCATCTGTATTCGTGATTGTCACGACTGCCCTCTGTGTAGAGGAAAGGGTGAATGAAGCAGTTGTACTGTAGGTGCTGAAGCTGTCAGATATCGACAAAGTGGATGATGTTGTCCACGTAGTCTCCGATAGGTTCGGGAAGTCGTCAGCCAGGCCGTCACCGTCTGTGTCG
>DAQP01000016.1:1634-10678 GCA_002504435.1 Euryarchaeota archaeon UBA438 | reverse complement strand
GTATTCAGGAACTACGTTGGGCACGCTAAGGAAATCAAGGGGGACGTCACTGATTACCCCCGCTTCTTCCTGATGCCCCCCACGGCACACGCCGAGGCGGATGAGGATGGGAATAACGTGATTGCTCTCAGCGCAAACGAGCACATAGACCACGAGGTCGAGATGGTGATCAGGCTCGGTGACAACCTGGAGCCGGTGGAGATGTGCGTCGGTTGCGACACCACCAACAGGACCCGTCAGACCCTGGCCAAGGAGAAGGGGTGGCCATGGCTCGAGGGGAAGGGGTTCGAGGGCTCGGGGGTCCTTGGTACGTGGGCCCCTTGGGACCCTAGGCCGATGGAGCTCTGCCTATCGGTCAATGGGGAGATCCGGCAACTGGCATCGACGGAGTTGATGGTTCACTCGTTCGAGTCGATAATGGGCCATCTTGAGGGGTGGTACGGTCTAAGTCCGGGCGACCTGATCTGGACGGGGACCCCGAAGGGCGTGGGAGCCATGAAAGAGGGTGACTTGATCGAGGCGTGGATGAAGAACTCACAAGGTGATATAATCAGCCATTTACATGGAGAATGCGTGGTTTAGTCCCATTTGTTGCCCACACCAAGAAACTGACTTCTAAGTCGTGGACCTAGGCAGTTTCTAGGTCGGATTGAAAAGAACGATACGTATCGGCAATCATGGCGGGATTGTTAGAGTCAGACTCATACATGATTAGGCAAAAGGTGCTGAAGCTCCTAGGCGAGGAGTTTCACATCTATTCAGATGGCTCGATGCAGAATATGATTGGTTATTCCAAGCAGAAGGCGCTGAAACTGAAAGAAGATATTAGAGTCTATTCTGATGAGCAGAAAACGGTAGAGTTGTTGAGAATAAAACAATCAGGTATGTTGGATTTCAAGGGCAATTTCGAGATTATCGATGGTCCCTCGGGTCAAAATATCGCCTCGATCAAGAGGAAGGCACTCATGTCAATCGGTAAGGATTCGTACAAGGTAATCGATACCAAAGGCAGAGAGGTTGGAGAAATCACAGAGGATAGTCTTGGACTTGCACTAGTCCGTCGGTTTGTCCCATTTGCCACTTACCTGATGCCGCAAAAATTCGTTATGAAAATTGGTGGAGCATCCGGTAAGGTGGTTTATTCTCAGACCATGAATCCGATGGTTCACAAGTTAATGGTTAGCGGAGTCAGCAGTTCGGGTATCGATCCAAGGATTGCTGCAGCTGGGGCTATTCTACTAATTGCGATTGAAGGTAAGCAGACACAGGCCGGCTGATTTCGAATTGGATTCAAATGGCGATAAACATGAAGAGTCTGGCTGAGAAGCTGATTCCGTTCTGGCCCAAAGACAGAAGTAGCCAGTAATGATAACCTTGAGGTGCGATATCCTCTCGCGACTTCATGGAGTCAGGCACACGTAGGATAGTGAACACTCAGCTCATCGATCACGATGGGGTAGTGAGAGGAGGCGACTTCCTCCTTCATGCCGACGGCTCTTACAGTCCGAGCAATGGTGACGAGGATGTTCTGGAGGCTATCGACGGAAGCGACCTCCTCATCACCAGGTCCCTGCAGAACTGGCACACTCACCTGCCAATGACTCTCAATAGGAGCATGGGCGAGGGGCTTGGCCTCATGGAATGGCTGGAGACCAGCATATTCCCCAGCGAGAGGAATCTAACGCCGGAGCTGGCAGCAATAGGAACTAGGGCATCGGTGGCGGAGATGATCGCTGGAGGCACCACTTTCGCCTGCGACATGTACCACTTCCCGGGATCCATAGCCCCCGTTGTGGCTGATTCGGGAATGAGAGGGATAATCTGCGGGCCCACGACTGACTGGCCCCCTCCAGAGGACGGTGGCAGCGACAGCGGGAAGGCCCTCAGTGAGCTAGAGTCGCTGATCAGATCAGGTCCCCTTGGCTCCGGCAGGGTGGAGATAGGGATTGCAACCCATGCGGTTTACACCTGCACCGAGGAGGTACTCAGGAAGGCCAGTGAGATGTCCAGTGACCTCGGTGCGAGGCTGAGCATACACACCTCGGAGACTAGGAGCGAGGTGGCTGAGTGCCACGCTAGGACTGGGATGTACCCAATTGAGTACCTTGACTCCATCGACTACTTCACCGAGGGGACCATCTGTGCCCATTGCGGTTGGGTCACAAAGAAGGAGATGCGGATACTCGCCGGGCATGGTGCGCACGCGGTCCACTGCCCGGTCTCAAACCAGAAGCTCGCTTGCGGGGGCACTATGTCTTACCCCGCCATGATCGAGGCCGGCGTTGACGTCCGACTCGGGACCGATGGCGCGGCGAGCAACAACGGCCTGGACATGAGAGCAGAGGCAAAGGCTGCCAGCCTGGTTCAGAGACACGACCACTGGGATGCTAGCATACTCGACCCGGTGGAGACCTGGCAGCTTGCGACCAAGGACTCCATGGACTGGGTGACTTGGGACTTGGACAATATCAGGATGAGACCCCGTGGAAGAGACAGCAGGAGGATCCTGTCGAACCTGATTTACTCCGGGACGAGTTGCATGGACGTCTTCGTCGACGGTTTCGGAATCCGCAGGGGCGGGGTCACCAAGACGATTGACGAGTCAGCTGCATCCAGGGAACTAGAGGATGCAGCTCAGGAATACTACTCAGAAATTTAGCGACCTACGTCCTCATTCTCAGGGCCTCTATTTCCGAGTCAGCTTCGCCAAGCGAGGAGAGGCAGGCCTGTATGTCGCCTTCTGCGAGATAGCCATCGGCTTCTGCGAGCAACCTCTCGGATCTAGCCCTGCCCTCGTCAGTAGCGGCTATCCCGGCTGAGTCGAGTCTTTTCCTCATGGATCCCCACTCCTTGTTCAGGAAGTCGAGTAGCTCTTGCGCGTCGTCCCTCTCGGACTCGAAGTTCCTGAGTTCCTTGGTCAGTGATCCTAGACTCTCAGACGCGCCTTCCCAGTCGCCTGAGTCAGCCATGTCTGAGACCGATTGCAGCCTAGAGGCCCAGTCCCCTCCATTGGGGAACCTGGACTCCAGCTGCTTCCTCTGTCTGAGGGCCCTCTGGACCTCCTTCATGGAGTCCGATGTGCCCCTTATGTCCCTAGAAATGCTCTCTGAGATTCCCTTTGACAGGGAGAAGTCGCCTGAGTCGAAGGCAGCCTTTGACTCCTTGAGACGCTCGTGTGAGTCGTGGCTGATGTCATCACTGACAGCGGACAGGGCTTGCTCCGCCTCCTTCAGGGCCCTAGCAGCCTCCTTCTCCAGAGAGCCGAGGCTTTCCAAGTGCCCCGGGATTGTTGAGGCGATCTGTATTGCTTCCAGGGGCTCCTCGGCCTCCATAGCCTCCCTCGCCGCAACAAGTAGTCCCCTGACTGAGTCTGCGGCCTGGCCAGTATGCTCGGATATCGCCTCCTCACCTTCCCTGATTGAGTTAATTGCCGTCTCCCAGTGGTCGATAACCACCTGAGCCTTCGTCTTTGCAATTCTGTATAGGATCTCGGCCTCTCTGAGGGATCCTAGTTCCGCCTCCCTCTCCCCCTGGTCGAAGGCCCTGCGTGGCCCCTTGGCAGAGGTGGTAACGGCCTCTGCACTAGTCACACAGGAAAGCGAGTCCTCCCTGATGTCGCCCAGATCTACTGACATGGCGATAATCCTCTCGGACTCCCTCATCGCCTCCTCTATGAGCAGGAATCCCTTTTCTGGGTCCTGCCATCCAACATCTCTGGCGTTCTTGATCAGTGAGGCAGCCTGTTCAAGGCCTGAGTTTTCGGTCCTCAGTTTCATCATTCTGGTCTCGGCCTCCTCGATAGCCTGAGAGAATTGCCTTCTCTCGTCATGAGCCTCGTCCTTGGCCAAGAGATCGGGAATCAAGTATGCGAGTGGAAGTCCGATAGTCACGGCCCATGCAGTCATTTCGGCTTCCGAATTAGCCAATACTGCTATCGCGAAGGCCAATCCGACAGCGCTAGTGAGGCCCCTCAGTCTGCGAGCCGATATCGAATGGTCGAATGTCGGATAGGAGGAGTTCCACAATGCGAGTGACACAGCAAGCAGGATTGTGGCCGAAATCAGTGAGTCTTGAGTGGGCGTCTCCCGTTGGAATGTGACCATCGCCATTGCCACAATTCCAGGCCATGCTATGTTGGATGCTACACCCACCCTTGTTCGTTCGACCGGGCCATAATCTATCAGATCCGAGAGTAGGATGGCCGAGATGAAGAGCGCGGCGACTGGGCCTGATCTGGCAATTAGTTCGGCCTCTCCCTGTACTGCTGGCCACAGCCACCAACCACCGCCGAAAACCAATATGAGCAGGCCAAAAAGGGCGAACTTCTCCACCCTTAGCTTGTGCTCGTTGATCACCCTCTGCGGGTAGTCGGGAAGCAGCACCATGACAGTTGAGCGGTGCCCTCCTCTCAAGAGGTTCGCGGATGATTGATTAATTCAGGGCCCGATTGAGTCTCGTCCCCAGAGTCGGTTAGCACCCCAAATCCCGATAGTGAGTACAACCAGTACGACTAGGAATGCCTGTGTAGATTTACTAATTGACGCGACGACCTTGGACTTTGCGATTATGGCGTCCTCGAACTCCAGTACCCCAGCATCATCGTCCATCGAGCTGACCCATTCGAAGTAAGGGTCGTAATCGCCAACTTCCTCAAGATGTACGTTGAGCTCGACGCTGAAAACTCCGGTGGAAGTGGCAGTGGCCCCTGGGATCATCACGTAATCGGTGCAATTCGCTGAGTTGCAAAGCCTTCCGGACGCGGTTGTAGCTCCCAAATTCTGCATGGTCACGATGAATACTACAGTCTGTCCCTCAGTCTGTTCGCCGATTACGTTCTGCTGCAGAACCTCGATATCAATGCCAAAGGCCGGGGCCACGGACAAGTAGAAGGAAATTGACCCCCTGTTTCCTGACGAGTCCCATGCCTCGATTTCGAATAGGTGGTTTCCGGTTTCCATAGGGGGAATTTGTACCTTCTCGGCATCTTCCCAAGAGCCGTTGTCAACCAGTTTCTCACTGTCTAATGACACAGCCCAGACTAGGTCTTGTATGGAGTCTATGTCATCGAATGACTCCGTGAGAGAGAGTATGACTTCATCGCCCTGTCTCGCGGGGTTGTCAGGGGATATGGGGACTGACTGTGCGATTATCTCGGGTATTATTGTGGGTGGTGAGCCATCCAATACTAAGACGTTCCAAGTCATTGATTCGTTGTTCCCAGCCTCGTCTGTCACCGTCATTGAAAGATCCCAGACGCTTCTTTCCTTGGATTCATGGCGATCGCTCACGTTGAGGTGCATTCCATTGATTTGGCCGCCCTGGGAGAACCTGTCTGTGAATCCTAGCTCGTCGTTGGAGAAATGCCTCCATCCCTGTGACTTGTTGGATGTTACTTCAATCAGGACCGGTTGCCCGAAGTCATCGGTGGATGTGATGTTCATCGTCAATTGGCTGTCCGACCTAACGCTGATGTAGCTCTGTGTTTCGTCATGGATGACCTGGGAGCCGTCTGACTGGACCTCTGTGAAGTGGGCGTACCAGACGGGGGGGGCGCCGTCCACGATGTTGTTCTCGTACCAGAATACGGTGGATGAGAAGCTGTCTGTGCATGTCACTGTTGCAGAAACGACATCTCCTGCGGAGTATCCTAGTTCGGAAGGGATGATCGTCTGCTCGGTTTCCCTTGCCTCGAGAACGAATGTCCCATTGTTGCCGAATTCCCAAATTACTGAGGGGGTCTCCAGAGCGCTGTCTGTGCATGAAGCCGAGTATGTTGTCGGAGAGTCAAGAGGCATTGACCAGGACCCCTCGGCGCCAACTCTCTCTGCGGTGATCGAAGGAGGCTGGTTTTCATCGATTGAGATCCTGATGTCCGAGTAAACAGGGGATTGGCCCCTGATTACGGTGAACTCGCTTGGTGTGCCCTCGATTATTTCCTGCATCGCACTGTACCTGAACTCCCATGGGTGAGGGAGTGAGATCGTCAGGGGGACTTCCTCGATGACTGATCCCGATCTTGGTAAATCGATGAGTCTGGTGGACCTTGAGTCGGCCTGGGCCACCAGGGACGCAGATTCGTTCCATCCCCATGTTCCATTTTCGATTTCGACCGAACCAGTCCGAGGGGGCGTTACGGATACCGATGTTCCCTCTGATGATTGCATGGGCTCGTTATCGAAGGAGCAGCAGCCACCAGTCTCGGAGTCGATCCATGACCTAGCAGAAACCACAAGTGAGGCGAATGCGGAAACCTCTGCGGAATCTAGTGTTCCGTCTGAGTTTCCGAGGTGCAGGTCAATCTGGTTTCTGAGTCCGATGGACTGATTGGGGAGGAGGTCAGTACCGTATTCTTCACGGATAGTGATGCTAGCGGACCATGTTGCATTGATCTGGGACTCAGTGCCAATTTCCCCGGTGATTGAAAGGTATGAGGAGCCCTCTATATCGCTATCTTGAGGAGGGAGTGGATCTGATTCATCCTGCTCGAGGGGGGTTGTATTAGAATAATCTACAGCCATCATTGCATCTGATATCACACTCTCTCTGACGCTCTTCCAATTTCCGTCTGGACGCGTATTGGTGAACATGACGAAGACTACGGATTCACCGGAGTCCGTGACTTCCCTCCTGAAGTTGGTAGAAGACCCCGAGAAGGCCCCCCAGTGCTGCCAGACCTGTTCGTCCTCACTGAGAACGTAGACCCCGCTCCCGTACCAGGGCTGGTAGGTATCATACGAATTCTCGGTGAAGAACTCAAACGGGTCCTCAAAGATCTCGTTGTCGATGGTTCCATCGATGTGTGAGATGAACCTAGCATAGTCCGAGGCGGTAGCGATCCAGCCCCCTCCCCCGTCCTTCTCCTCGATCACGAAGGCCCCGCAATCGGGACCAGGTGAGAATGGGAATATTGGATCGCCGTCATCGTCCTGTCCATCAGGAAAGTGGCACCAGCTGGTGTAGTCATCGAAGTACGAGACCTCTCCCACTTCCCTCTGGTCTGGCATGGTCATTCCGATTGACATGCTTTCTATTCCCATGGGCGTCAGGACGCTTTCGATGATGTATTCCTCGTAGCTCATCCCTGTCTCAGCCTCGATAATCTGGCCAAGTATCTGATAGCCGATGTTCGAGTAAACGTACCTTGACCCGGGATCAAAGTCAAGTGGCCTTCGGAGCCACTCAGACAGTATTCTTTCCATGCTAATGGGCGCTAGGTTTCCATTGTCGTAGTCTTCGATCAAAGACTGTTTATCTATGCAGTCGTCGTTCTGCCAAGATCCGACCCATGAGTTCCAATGCCAGTAGGTGGGGTCGGAATTCGGGCTTCCGTCCCTGTCGAACCCGGCTCGGTGGTTCAGTAGCATGGAAACTGTGATGTCGTCTATCGAGTACAGTGTCTGATGGCTTGGGTAGTCGCACCCCTCGAGTTCCGGGGGGAGGAGGTGTGGAACTAGGTCTACCATTCTGTCATCCAAGGAGATTGTCCCGTTCTGAACGAGAGTCAGTATGCCAGCTGCGGTAATTGCCTTGGAAAGGCTGGCTATTCTGAACTTGGAGTCGACCGTTACTTGCGAGGACCAGTAATTGCCTCCCTCGTCAGTACCGTTGGAGGAGATGCCGTATCCCTTGTTGAAGACCAGGGAGCCATTGTACATGACTGCGACTTGTGCTCCGGGAACCTGCCAATCCAAAAGGAGGTCTGAGATGTCGGAGTCAAGTTCGGAAAAGGGGTCGTTAAGTGAGACTGGGTCGTCATGAGCCGAGGCTATGGCCGGGACAATGGAAATTAGCATTAGAGATACCAATGCCAATGCCTTGGTTCTGGATCCCATGCCGCTAACCCCTGTGCACTATTGTAGAGCCTTGCTCATCTATGCCGAGGGGCATTGTTACTAGTCCCAGATTGCCCAGCTCTTCCCTTGTCTTCGCATTTCCGTGAACTAGGAAGAATCCCCCCCCTCCAGCCCCTAGGAGTTTAGCTCCGGTAGCCCCGCTGTCCATAATCTGGTCGTATATCTCATCTATCTCGTCGATAGAGACGCCGGAAGAAATTCCCCTCTTCTTCTCCCAAGTGGCTTTCAGCAGTCCGCCCAAGCCAGATAGGTCCCCCGACTCGAGCATGTCTCTAGCAGAATCGGCATGCTCCCTTATCTCTCGAAGCCTGGATAGTTTGTCTGCCTCACTTTCAGGGTCTTCGCTGAGAACTTCGCTTGCACTCCTCGTCATCCCAGTGAAAACCAATGTGAACTCCTCAGACATCCTGTTTTTCGTTTTCGTGGAGACATCGAGAGGCACCACCTCGGCAGTCCCTCTGCCGAAAGAAATGCTGTTTATCCCCCCGAATGAAGCGGCATACTGGTCCTGTCTTCCTATTGGTTGGCCTAGTATGTCTATCTCGATTTCACAGGCCTGCTCCGCAAGTTGCCTTGGCGAGGGGTCGTGGCCCGCATAGGCGTGTAGCGCATTCAGGAGTCCGACGGTGACAGAGGAAGAAGAGCCGAGGCCGGTGCCTCTTGAGGGAATATCAGCTATGGTTGTTATCTCCACTCCAGAAGTAACTCCGGTCATCCTCATTGCCTCCCTCACGAGCTCGTGCTCTAGATCCTCGAAATCCTCCACTAACTCCATCTTCGAGTATGAAACCCTGACCAATTCGTCGAATCTGCGGTTCACGGTTACATGGATGTGCCTATCCAATGCCATCGAGGTCACCATCCCACCGGACCCCTCCGAGTTTGAGAACCAGTCTAGGTCCGTTCCGCCTCCGCAGAAAGACACGCGGAGCGGTGTCCGGCTGATTATCATCAATACTGGGGGTGGCGCACCCCACATCAAGCCGACGGTATCGTGTCAGGCAGCAATAATCACCGATGACAACACATATGACCTAGTCACTGCCGGGTCGAGTGGAGAAAGATGTCCGACGTCGTGACTATGGATGATCTCACCAACAAGGAAATCATGTCTATTCTTGATGATGCAGAAAGGCTCATTCCAGTCGCCAAGGGGGAAATTCACCTTCCACTTCTGGAGGGGAAAGTCCT
>DAQP01000016.1:0-1216 GCA_002504435.1 Euryarchaeota archaeon UBA438 | reverse complement strand
GCGAAGGGGGAGACCCTCTTCGATACGATGCAGATGGTCGATGGTTACGCGGATGTGGCAGCGATAAGGCACCCACAGCAGGGAGCGGCCCAGTACAGCGCCGATGCGATTGGGATTCCAATACTGAATGCTGGAGATGGAGCTGGAAACCACCCCACTCAGACCATGCTTGACCTGTTCACAATAAGGGAGGCCCATGGGACCTTGGAGGGACTCAATGTGGCTCTTGTCGGCGACCTCAGGTACGGGAGGACGGTTCACAGTCTGTCCCATGCACTAGTCAGGTTCGGTGCTACTCTGACACTGGTCTCACCAGAGAGCCTCAAGATGCCCGTTGAGATAGTCTCAGACCTTCGAGAGCACGGGGCAGAGGTCACTGAGACTAACGATTTGAGTGGGGTTGTTACAGAGGCAGATGTCATCTACATGACCAGGATCCAGAAGGAGCGTTTCCCTGATGACGACGAGTACGCCAAGGTCGCGGGAATATACATGCTCGATTCATCCGACATGACGGGGGTCAAGGCCGGGATGATTGTGATGCACCCACTCCCACGCGTCAGCGAACTGCACCCCAGCCTTGACGATACCAAGAACGCCAGGTACTTCCAGCAGGCATTCAATGGGGTTCCCACAAGGATGGCACTGCTATGCAGATGCCTAGGCGTAAAGGTTCCGAAGAAGGTGAAGTAATGGGTGAGATGAGGAGAGTCACGGCCATCTGCAATGGCACTGTAATTGACCACATTCCCGCTGGACACGCGCTTCAGGTGATTAGGATGCTCAGGATAGACACCAACAGGTCAAACCCTGTCTCCCTGGTGATGAATGTCCCCAGTGACAAGATGGGCAGGAAGGACGTTCTGAAGATCGAGGACCTGGAGCTTAGCCAGGAGGAGCTGGACAGGCTCGCCCTGATTTCCCCTCACGCTAGCGTCGCGATAATCAGGAACTACGGTGTCGCTGAGAAGAGGGTCGTCGAGTTGAATGAGGAGTTGGTCAATGTTGCCAGCTGCACTTTCTCCAACTGCATAACGCAGAACGCGCGCGAGCCGATGCCACAGAAGCTCAGGGTAGTCAGC
The DNA here is from genome assembly GCA_002504435.1 of Euryarchaeota archaeon UBA438. Classification (GTDB taxonomy): domain Archaea; phylum Thermoplasmatota; class Poseidoniia; order Poseidoniales; family Thalassarchaeaceae; genus MGIIb-O5. Next base: position 134 of record DAQP01000016.1, on the reverse strand, counting down.
GCCGACCCTCTGGAAGTCAGGTGCCACTACTGCGGGCGAGGCCAGGACCTCGATGAGATTGTCGAGAACATCCTGTGATCATTAATCGGGTCTCTGATCGAAAGACACAACCTTGAGAAGTAAAATTAGATCTT
>DAQP01000034.1:5394-22876 GCA_002504435.1 Euryarchaeota archaeon UBA438 | reverse complement strand
CCCGCCGTAGCGCTGGTCATCGCGACGGCCGTTCTTCTATCGTGTCCATTGTCCAGCTCCTCCCGGAACCGGTTGACGATGAATAATGAGTAGTCGACGCTCAGCCCAATGCCGAGAAGCGAAACTATGTTGTTCGCATAGACGGTGATGTCGTCGAATACGAAGGTCAGGCCGGTCACAATTCCAACAGCGGCGACAACGGTGTACACTCCGGTTAGAACCGGCAGCCCGGCAGCCACCACGCTGCCGAACACGAAGAGAAGAATGATCAGGGTCAGCGGGGCGGATATCAGCTCCGCCTCGACCAGCTCCTCCTTGAGCGTCAAATCGAAGGTAACGTCAATCGCCAGGTTGTCAGTAACCCATTTTTCCATTCCTTCCGGTGCGTCCTCGGGGAGCCTTACGTCGTCTATGACCTCCTTTAGAAGCACCTTCGAGTTGTCCCGGTCCAGACTCACTTCAACCCTTATGCGGGACCATTCTGAGTCCACAGAGCTGATCAGTTTGGATCGGTTTGCTTCGTTGGTAAGCCAGGGGTATTCAAGCGAAACCTCGTCTCTCTCAGCTAGGACCTGAACCGTTGACAGCATGGCCTCCTTCACTGACTCGTCGCTTGTATCCAAACCTGGGTGGTGGAACAGAACGTAGAAGCCCATCTTCTCGGTTTCGTTCTCTGAACTGAACCCAATTCTGACTGCCTCCCATCCATGTACAGATTCAAGGTCCCCCTCACCGTATCCTTCTGCGTACTTTGGCTCCAGAGTCATCAAGCTCCCGAGGCCAGCGCAGAGGAGAAGCGTCAGTACGAGAACGACCTTCGCATTGTCATGCACCAGGAGCCCCATCTTGTAGTAGGCCCTATTTTGCATTACAGAGGGTGAGCCCGGGCCTTCCATGTCCCGCCGGAAGAAGAATGGTATTTCTATGGCTAGGTAGGCGTGCTCTCACCCAGTGTTGCAACAAACACTTCACGCTAGGTAGGCGACGGAATCTACCACTAGACTAGGGCTCTGAGGGGCTCCCTCCAAATCACCCATCGTAGCCTCTCCACTGAGGACTAGTATTCCATGAACACCCGCCCTGTCGGCCATCTCCATGTCCGTGTATAGACGGTCACCCACCATAGCGCACTGCTCGGGCCTCAGCCCCAACTCCTCGACCTTGTGCAGGATCATTCCCGCGTTCGGCTTTCCGCAAATGTGCACAGGTCTGACCCCAGTGGTAGCTTCGAACAGGTCCATGTAAGCCCCGGTGTCAGGCAGGCCCCCATCAGGAGAGGGGCATACGATGTCCGGGTGACTGGCCACCATCGGAACCCCGTTGTGCAGGTGAATTGACGCAGTGCTCAGTTTTTCGTAGGTAATCTCGGTGTCGTAACCCAGAACCACGTATTGGGGGGTCTCTGACTCGGTGTTGACATCAACTGCTTCCAACATCTCCCTCATCCCCTCTGTTCCAACGAGGTAAGACTCCGTCACGCCCTCCCCATCGAGCCACGAGATCAAATCGTGGGTGGAGAGTAGGATGTCGTCTTCCTTGGAGGGAATGCCCAACGAATGGAGCTTCTCCAGGTATTGGCCCACCGACTTGCTGGAGTTGTTGGAGAGGAAGAACCTGCGAATACCGCTGTCCTCCAGCCTTCCGAGGAAATCCACGGCTCCGTCTATCAAGTCCCCACCGAGGTATATCGTCCCGTCCAGATCAAGGAATATGGCCTCAATCCCATCCAATGAAGTGTCAAGGGGCCCCTTCATCGATTCACCTCATGAAAGAATCAGCGTCTTGAACAGGAACCACTTGCTCCATAGTTGGCTTGAAGCCTCCTTGTCAGCGATCATGCCTGTCATCATGTCCGCGAGCTCATCGCTTCGCCCCGCCTTTCCTACTACCCAGTTCATCAACCACTTCTTTTTGGCCCATCGCTGAAGTTTGTATGAGTTTGTAAGCTCCGGACCCAGGGTCCCCCAGAGCTCCTTCATGTATGCAACCGCTGCCTCCTCTGGGAACCCATTGGAGTGAGAGTCCTTGTCGAAGTGCCGGGAGGTCATCTTCGCTGAGAGCAATGCGTTCCCGATCCCCTCTCCCGTGAAGGGGTCGACTAGGCTCGCAGAGTCCCCCACACACATGGCTCCAGCAGCAGCAGACCTTCTGGGCTGATACGCCTGACCGCCTTTCCTAGGGGACCCGAATGGAAGCTGCCACCCCTTGCTCGTACCCTTCACAAGCTTCGCCTTCTCGAAACGCTTCTTGAATCTGGGATGGCTGTTGATTACCCATTCTTGCATCTTCTTGAGGGACTTCTTGTCGCCCTCCTGTTTCCTCTGCTCGGCGAAGACCATGCCAACACCCACGTTGACAACCCCTTCCTTGACGGGGAAGAGCCAGAAGTAGCCAGGATTGAATTCGTCAATGAAATGAATCTCGATTGGTCCTTGTGATCCAGTGAAGCCACTAACCCCCTCCCAGTACTCCCTGAATCCACCGCAGTAGTGCTCATCGTCCCTCATGGGCTCTCCATGCATCACCTCAGTCACCGTTTTTGCCACTGGGCAACTGTATCCGCCCGCCCCAATCGTCAGCAAAGAGGAATAGCGACGCGCGTCGGAATCTCCCCTCTTCCCGAAGCCACCGCTAACCCCAGTAACACGCCCTTCCTCCACATGGACTTCCTTAACAGTGAACCCCTGAATAACCGATCCACCGTTCTCCAGAACGATTTCCGAGCACCTCTTGAACATCATGTAGTCGAATTGTAGACGTGGAAGGGCATAGCCAGCCTCCTTCTTCTCAAACTCCTCCTGGGGCAGCATGACTCTGACGGTGTTCCCCTTTCCACTACCGAAGATTATCGAATCCACAGTGAAGTGGGGGGTCCCTTCTATCATCCCCTTGACTCCTAGCTCCTTCACATGTGAGAGCGATTTCCCGCCGACAGCGTCGCCGCAAATCTTGTCTCTAGGCCAAACGCCCTTCTCAATTAGCAGGACCTTGCAGCCGTTCAGAGCATTGTAAGCTGCAGCAGCCGAACCCGCGGGCCCGCCCCCGACAACAACCACGTCGAAGGACGCACCATCCTCTGGGACATCTCCCGTTTCGATCGGCTTCTCCCACGCCTCCATGCTATCGCCGTTGCAATGGAAGGCGCACCACTCATTCAAGGTATGCCATCGAGTTGATGGCAGGCTGCCCCTTCCCGTTGCCATGGATAACACGGTATGGATAGTTCAAACCACCCTACCAGGCGACTTGAATGAAGCCGAAGTGGGGATGTGGTGCCAGTCAATAATCGACTCGAATCTAGCTGCCTGCATAGACATAAAGAGAACAACCTCGGTTTTTCGATGGAAAGGCGAAACCCAGAGCGTTCCTGAATGGGATGTACAAATTAGGACACCAGAATCCAAAAAGGGCGATTTAATTTCTAAAATCAAATCCGAGCATTCCTATGAGCTTCCTTGTATAACTTGGTGGCCAGTGGAATCTACGAAAGAATACTACGATTGGGTTCAAGGCTGAGACGCACTTCGTAGCACATGGGCACCTCTTCTATGTTCAAGCCCGCAAAGGAGGTCCCGCTCACTTGGTGGAGCTCAGATGACCCAATGGCGACAAGGCCGAGACTCAATACAACGGCGATACTTTGCATAGGCCTCTGGATATTTGGCACAGGGGACGCGGTCCTAGTGGCCGCCGGCATTGGAAATACCCCCTGGACAGTCCTAGCAGATGGCATTTCAGTCCAAATAGGGAGATCCATAGGCCAGACAACCCTTCTTGTCAGCATAGCGGTCCTACTCCTGTGGATTCCCCTCCGCGAAAAGCCTGGCATCGGTACAATACTCAATGCTGTGCTCATCGCGGCTGCGATAGAATACATGCTACCCATGCTACCTACCCCCGATAGCTTCGCACTAGCATTCGTACAGGTGGTGGTGGGCGTGATACTGGTGGGGATAGGGAGCGGCCTCTACTTGACTGCAAACCTGGGTCCCGGGCCCAGAGACGGATGGATGACTGGAATCCAGAGAAGAACCGGGGTGCCGATAGGAAGGGTGCGTGCAGCGATAGAGGTGTCCGTGGTCATCGCAGGGTGGCTCCTCGGGGGCACGGTCGGCCTAGGTACAGTGGTATTCGCTCTGATGATAGGCCCTGTAGTGGCAGTGTGCCTGAATCTTGCAGGATGGGTTGGCAGGACCCCGGGCTCGATGGGTGAGTGATATGCAGAGATGTGGAATCGAACAGGTACTAGAAGCCATTCAGAGAAACGAAGACATCTCTGTGATATTAGTAAAAAGAGACGCCCAATCAAACGATTTGGAGAAAATAATTTCCATTGCAGAGAAAAGAGGAATCAAGGTAATCCATGGTTCCGAGAACGATCTGTGGAGGATGTCAAAGGACAATTCGGAAGGAACCCCAGACGTTCTCGCATTGGTTGGTCGGAACCCACATACAAGCTTCGACCAGACCCTTTCTCAAGGAGGGCTCGTCTGGATTCTAGCAGGTGCGGCGTATCCGGTGAACATAGGATTCTGCATCCGCACAGCAGAGGTTTCCGGGGCCGATGCAGTGGTCATTGACGCCGAACTAACCAACCAAGAAAGAAAATCCGCCAAGCGAGCCTCGATGAAAGCTCACAGGTTCATACCCGTTCATTGGATGAGTGGGATAGAGGCAGTTAGGGCGGCTAAGAAATCAGGATTCAGAATTATCTCCGTTGAGGACATCGGAGAACTCGCCCCCTGGGAGACAGATTTGACCGGCAGCATAGTTCTGATCGTGGGGGGCGAAAAGCATGGGATTCCGGAGGAAATACTCCTTGAGTCGGATCAAATAATCAGAATACCGATGACCGGTTTTGTACCCTCATTCAACCTCCAGGCCCCATTGAGTGCAGTCGCCATAGAGGCCCAGAGACAAAGAAATTGATTACAAAGGACGACTCTTGAGAATAACACTGAGTTAATCTACTGAATTCCTTAGTCGGCATACATGCTGCCATCATACAACGTTCTTGGAGGAAAATTGGAAACCTGCTCGACAATGCCGCTCACTGGTTGGTACAGGGATGGCTGCTGCAACACAGATCGCAATGACCATGGCTTGCACACCGTTTGCTGCGTGGTTACTAGGGAGTTTCTTGATTTCGCGCGTTCTCAGGGAAACGATTTGATCACGCCGATGCCGGAGCATGGGTTTCCTGGACTGTCTCCGGGGGACAGGTGGTGCGTCTGTGCCCAGACGTGGCAAGACGCTGCCGAAGAGGGCGTAGCCTGCCCAGTCGTTATTTCGGCTACTCACGAGGAGACACTACAACTCGTTTCTTTGGAACTCCTCAAGGAGCATGCATACACAGACTAGCCTCTGAGTTGTTTCTAACACGACGTATGATTGATGACCCAATGGCCACTCCGCCACCCATGGAGGGCGACGATACAGACAAGGGATTTGCAACGAAGGCCGTACATTCTGGTATGCAGGACGTCGAAGGCTCGGCTTCGACACCGATCTTCATGACATCCACATACAGACTGACAGACGAGCGTTACAAGGGATGGGCCGACGGCGCCCAACACACACTAATCTACAGTAGAATCTCCAGCCTCAACTCAGAGGTAGTGTCTGCAAAAATAGCGGCACTCGAGGGAGCAGAGGACGCCGAGGTGTTCGCCAGCGGAATGTCGGCGATATCAACCACCCTCTTCACCCTCCTGTCTTCTGGTGACCACATCGTTGCGAGCGCTGATTGCTATGGAGGCACATATGGACTTCTGACTGAGATAATGCCACGAATGGGAATCGAAGTCACCATGGCCGACATTAGGGAACCCTCTTCCTATCAAGCGGCAATCCAGGAGAACACAAAGGTCCTCTACGTCGAGACGATGACTAACCCCGTACTGAAGGTCTGCGATTTGGAAGCTATGGCAGAAATAGCCAATAGAAACGACGTTGTTTCTGTTGTCGACAACACATTCGCATCACCATGGGCCTGTAACCCCATCAAGATGGGTTTCGACCTCGTTCTTCACTCCGGAACAAAGTACCTCGGCGGGCACTCCGATCTAATAGCCGGACTCGTCGCCGGGAAGAAGGAACTCATAGCTGATATTTTCTTCAACAAAATACACTTCGGTGGAGCGGCGGACCCTCATATGTGCTACATGCTTGAGAGAGGGATGAGGACACTACATACCAGAATGCCGATACATGCCTCCAATTCAGCTGAACTTGCAAGAAGGCTCGAGTCCCACGACATGATAGAAAGCGTCAGACACACCTCCTTGGAAACACACCCTGACTACGAGGTAGCCCAGAGGATCATGCCCAGGGGAAGCGGAATGCTGGCCTTTGTAGTCAAAGGAGGAGACGAAGCGGCTCTCAAATTCATGAGGTCATTGGATACTATATTCGAAGCAACCAGCCTCGGAGGAGTAGAGAGCCTGGTGGAGTGCCCATTCAACTCTAGCCACATGTTTGTTCCCGAGGAAGTTAGGCACGAAGCAGGCGTAGTCCCCGGATTCGTCAGGATGAGCGTCGGCATCGAAGACGTAGAGGACCTTTGGAAGGACATTGACGGGGCCCTCAAGGCCGCAAATCAATTCCTAGAGACAAGGGCTTGAGTGGTCCCATGGACATAGAATTGCTTGTCGCGACACTGGCATTCATTGTTCCGATGTGCTTCACCCCAGGGCCCAACAACGTTCTCTGCGCGGCACACGGCTCCCAACACGGATTCCGAGAAACCCTACCTCTAATCGCTGGAATGGCAATAGGGTGGTCCACATTGGGGCTGTTTGTTGGTGGGGCCACTGTTTTCATAGAAGACAACAAATCCGCCTTCGACCTGCTCACATACATTGGTGCAGCCTACATAGCCTATCTCGGATACAAGGTCGCGACTTCCCCGCCTCTTTCTGCCAATGAGGAGGGAAAGGACAGGCTGGGGGTATTCACTGGGGTGACCCTCCAGATCGTCAATGGCAAGGCCTGGATACACTTTCTGGTGCTGATGACAGCCTTCGGCGGATTATTCGGAGCCGGCTTTCCAGGCAAGATAGCGCTGGTTCTCATGAACCTCTTCTTCGGCCTTCCCGCAGTCATGTCATGGGCCGCCTTCGGCTCACTCCTCAGGAAGGCCTTCACATCCCCCTCCTCAGCCACCGCCCTGAATCGAATAATGGGGGCCTCCTTGCTTGCCGTGGCAATATGGATAGCAATTCCTCACTGACATCGCTATTCAGGACAAACTGAACCACTAGACTCAGCCAACCACTTCATCGCGTTCCTGTAGTCCTCGACTGCGTCCTCTCTGTCTCTGAGCAGCAGATCCTCCGAAGCGTCCCATAGGGCTCTGAGTGCTGGTACCCAGTCCCCTCCTTTGTCCCTGCTCGCCTCATCGAACCTCCACGCGTCCGACTCGGTCCTGTCGTGAACCACCAACCACGCCCAACCCATAGCAGCCTCCAGCCCCTTTCCTTTCCTGGCTATAGAGACGGTCGAAGCAACCCCATCGTCAACTGCTTTCCGTACCAGCCTGTCAGCCATGCTCAGTGGCACAGGTAGCACTTCGGTATCCCATGGCAGTCTGTCTAGGCGCTGAGCGGTGTCTAGGTTCTCACCCAATTCCCTGAGGAAAGCTCCGAAACCCTGCTTCCGCTTGTCCTGCCTAGCAAGAATTTCTCCTGCTTCGTCCCCTTCGAGGCCGTACATCTCATTGAGTATCTTCATCCCATGATCCGGCCACAGGGCCACCAGAACGGGGTGACAAGACGACTCTTCCAATCTAACTACTCCCTCCTCCAATTCGAGAGCAAGGCCATCGGTCCTGACGTGAATCCCTCCCTCCAATGAGTCAAGAACGCAGGCCAGGGCCTTCTTTTCTTCAGAAGTCCCCGCCATGTGATTCAGGAAACCATCCTTGTCATCGTCCGCGAACCAACTGTTGCCAACCACATAACCGTCAGTAATCGAGTTGAGTATGCTGGACCTGCAAGTCTTTGACAGCGAACCATCCTCTAACGACATCCTCAGCCACGCGTCCAATGCCTCCTCCAGACGCTCTTCCCCCTCCGAGGGAAGGGCTCTCCCATCGGGCCAACCGTCCGGCATCCACATCCACTTCGCATCACAAACCGAGCCAAGCTTGTTTGGCGGCATCATCGAAATGGCAATGCTCTGTGCGAGAGGGACCTCTGTCTTTGCAAGCGCGGACGTAGAGAATCCGACAGTCGTGCCATCTTGGAACTCCAGCCGTAGCCATCCGTTCTCGGTATTGGTCCCCTCGGAGACGATATCCTCGCTAAGGCCCAGAGACCAACGCACATCCTTTCCCGACAGGTCCACTGACGACTTGTCGAGAACCCAGTCGACCCATTCCGCAGGAGCATTAGGCTCAGCGCAGGAGCAAACGAAGCCACCGTCCCACGAGAAGAAGAATTGCCCAGATTTCGCATGACCGTCCCACACCAGTAGCCTGAGCTTTGGGTGATTGAAGTTTTGAATCCCAGCTTGATGGCTCTGCTTCCCGTTCCCTCTCCTCAGGTAACTAGCGGTCCCGTACAACGGGTGCTTGAACACAGAAACAGTGGACAGGTCCTCTTCACTCGCTGCCACGAGGCTTCCCGCAAGCGACTTGCACACCTCGTCGCCCCCCTTCTTCACCATCCTCCTTCTGAGCCACTTGAGGTCGTTCCTCTTCGCTGCCACGACCTCTATTTCCTTCAGAGTCATTGCGAGCATGTCTTTCGAACCGAAGAAGGACACCTTCCCGAGCTCCCCAGTTATGTCAGGTATGAAGCACTCAGGGTCATCTAACAAACCATCAAGGTTGCCTTCAAGCCTCCTTTGGATCTCCTTTGAGGCCTGCTTGATCCCTCTGACCCTAACTTTCCTCCTGCGGTTCTTGTCACCGGGGAACCTAACTTCTGCTGGTGGCTTTGCCATTCCTCGTCCCCCCTTCACACCATCCGAACAGAGACCGACCCATCACCTATGCGGTCTCCGGCGCTCATACGCATCTCTCTCATTTTCACCCATTTCTGCGGGGATTATTAGCGTGTGAACAAGCCCGCCTTCGACAGAAGAGAGCTCACCCAGGCTACCAGACAAAACCCTCTGCGAATCAGTACCTATGTCACTCAGAAGGAAACCATCCCACTCCATCACCGACGTCTCTGAGAACCTGCCAGAAAAACCCCCCTCAACGCACTTCTCTGCCATGCTAACAATTAGGGAAATCGCTTCACTCGGCTTCATTGGCGTTGGCTTGTCCACACCCATTCCAGTCGGGTCAAGATCGAGAAGAACCAATGTGTGCAACCCCCTAGAGTAATTCGCCTCGACCATCTCCAGAGGAGATGTCGCTAGGTATTCTCCATACTTGTATGGTATGGTGACCTGCCGTCCGAACTTGTATGACTGGAGGCCGGAGAGGGAAACTGCGAGAGATGTCGCCGAAAGCCCCGGGACAACGTTGAAACCCACTCCAGACTCGGAGCACCATGCTTCCAGGTCAACGTGCGTCGTCGCTTGGAGCGGGTCTCCCACTACCATTAGCGCGACCGAGGAAACCAAGGCCTCCTCCATCAACTCAGCAGGGGTCTCTATGGAGGGTCGCATCAGCCTCTCCCAAGGCCCGACAATCTCCTCAAGAACGTCCTCCTGATCTGCAGGGAGAACAGCTGTGTACCCTTCCAAGTACCGCTTGTCGCAAGACCTAGCAGCCTCCACCGCTTCACGAGTCATCAGCCCCAAATCGCCCGGTCCGAGCCCAACTAGCCAAAGACCGACCGACGCGCCCTCATCCGTCATTGTGAAGCGTCCTGCCCCGCTGCCCGTCATGAACGTGATGCGACACCTCAGAGTTCCGAACAGCAAGGTCGAGGGCGTCCTAGCCCAGATGAAGGCCGAGCAGTGGCTCGCTATTGGCTTCCGGGTCATCCCCGACGAGGACGGCACTCATAGGCTACTTCCGATTAGCACCGAGGCCCCCTCGGAACTTCCAGGACTGACGTCGGCATACGAGGTGGAATTGGTCGAGGGAAGGGCTGACGAGAGACCCTCTTCGGACTGGTGGAAGCATCTCAAGGAAATCCTAGGCGAGGAAGAAGTCGCATTCCATGGAGAGTCATGGCCATCCAATCACGAATTCATAGGCGACATTATGATTGTGAGGATCGACGAAGCGCTAAGGGCCCACACCAAAGCCATAGCGAAGGCGAAGATGCATTCTCACCCACATGTCAGATTGGTAATGGATGATAAGGGCGTGCAGGGGGAACTTAGGATTCGCGACCTTGAGCCAATAGGATGCAGGAACGGCGATCATGTCCTGACCTCGGATTTCCCACCGCATCTCATAGAAACTAGGGTGATGGTAAGGGAGTCGGGGCGCAGCATACTCTGCGACCCCACTCGTGCCTACTTCTCCACCAAGCTGCAAGCTGAGAGGCTGGAGACCCTGGCTTTGGCCAAGGAGCTCCGCTCCTTGTTGGGTCGCCCCATCCGCGTCTGCGACCCCTTCTGTGGCGTCGGCCCGGCGTTAGCAACACTGCTGGGAGAACCTGATCTGGTCGGGGACCTGCTCGCATCGGACCTCAATCCCGATGCTGTAGAGATGTTGTTCGACAACCTGCGTCGCTGGGATCGCAGGAATTACCCCTCAGAAACAACACCCCTATCGAGAATCCATGAAGACAGAGCGGTGGGTATTGCCGATGCGACCAAATTGCACGAGGCCCCCGACACCAGCGGATCCTGGGACCTGCTCTTGGTCAATCTCCCCCATCGAACAGTCGAGTTCCTCCCATCTCTAGTGCCGCTTCTCGACAGGACGGGTCCTAGCATGGTCAGGGGCAGGGTAATCACCGCCGAGTCAGAGATCGAGGAGGCAAATGAGGCGATCCGAAAGGCCCTTCCCCCCAGGCTACAAGGAACCCCTGAGCCGACCCTCAAAATCAAGAGAGATTACAGCTCGACACTCAGATTGTGCTCATTTGAGGCTTGGATTGCTCCAATGCCGGAGAAATAGTAAAGACAGCAAACCACCAGTTTCAAAACATCTACTAAGGAACCGAGCAAGAAGAAAACTGGTGGGGAGAAAAAACGGAGTGATAGGTAATGGTGATGCGAAAAGCAGAGAGGCAATTGAAATGGAACATTTTCCTTCTATTGCTTTTTGTCGGAGTACCAGTAATCATCGCACAAGGAATCTTCGAACAATGGGGGGTTCTCGGTTGTTTAGCACCCTTCGTAGGATGCGGAGCCCTCATCGGATTATTGACGCTTAAAGGCTTCAAAGAGGATAATGGCGATACGAAAGTTTCGTTCGAACCTCCGGTTAGAGATGAGAAAAGCCATGAAATGGCTGTGGCGATGGTGCGACAAATGGTTGGGAAGCAAATCCGTCTGGTTTCCGTTCACTGGTCTGATCCAGAGAGAGACGAATACCTCTACACGCCGGATATAGAGCATTTCGATAAAAGGAGAAGGGTTAGTTCATGGATGGACGAACCAACAAAAGACATCCTCTCCAAGTCGCGATACATGGTTGAGTCTGTTAAGGGGGAGGAAGATCAAATCCGTCTTGCCTCCGTTCACTGGTCCAACCCAGAGAGATCCGAATACTTCTTCTCACCAAACGCAGATTACAGCCTCAACAGGAAAGAAATCAGAGAGGTGACTTCATGGATGGGCGAACCAACAGAAGGTGTCCTATCCACCTCGCGATACATGGTTGAGCCTGTTCCGGGGCAGGAAGATGAAATCCGTCTCATCTCCGTTCACTGGTCTGACCCAGAGAGAGACGAATACCTCTACACATCGAGACTGAATTCCGCTTCGAGTAAGGGTGGACGAGAAGTCAAGTCTTGGAAGGTTGAACCAACGAATGATATCCTCTCCAAGTCCCGCTACAGAGTAGAATTTGTACACTCTTCCAAGGAAGAGGAAAGCGAGGCCGCCAACTGGTGGGAAGACGGGAATTAGTGGCGCCCCGACCGGGATTTGAACCCGGGTCGCAGCCTCGACAGGGCTGCATGATAGGCCACTACACCATCGGGGCTTGGAGACCTACGACACGGGTTCTCTTTTTCAATCTTTGAGGGGGGCATCATTCATCTCCCTCCTGCGTAACGAGGCCGCATGGGGGACCCCAGCCTCGTCATTGACGTCATAGACAACGGCGGTCAGTGGACGCACCGGGAGTGGCGCATGCTCAGGTATTTGGGCGTTGACACGAAGATACTCCCCAATGACACGCCAATCTCCGAGATGAGGGACGTGGACGGCCTCATCCTGTCAGGGGGGGCGGCACGCGTGGGTCTGACAGGGGAGCTCGGGAACTGCGCGGAGTACCTCACAATGACAGTACCGATACTGGGGATATGTGCCGGCCATCAGTTCATGGCAGGCCACTACGGGGGCGAGGCCAGAGAGGCCCCAGCCCCTGAGTTCGGAGCTGCGTCCATCGAGTTGATCGACGGTGGAGGGCCTCTCTTCGCCGGCACACCCGAGATACAGATTGTGTGGGAGAGCCACAACGACGAGGTTTCTGAGGTGCCCCACGGCTTCACTATCACCGCCAAAAGCGAGTCTTGTGATGTGCAAGCTATGCAGAATGACGATGGAGACAGGTTCGGTCTCCAATTCCACCCCGAGGTCAACGATTCCGAGTATGGGGGGCACATTTTCCGCAACTTCGTGGACATATGCGAACGAGCCCGTAGGGCTCATTGAGCCATAGGACAGGTTGAAGAAGGGCAGGCAGGTCGCCGCCCTGATGGCGAAGGAAGCAGAGCACACCGTGAATCACAAGTGCAGGAAGTGCAACCGCACAGACAGGAGGCCTTGGACACCCATGGACCCACCTAGGTGCAGTCACTGCGAATCGACCATGGATCCACTCGAGATTCGATACAAGTGCCTAAGGTGCGGCCACCTGACATGGATAGAGGCTGGAGCAACTGGGAAGTCGTGCCACAAGTGTGGCTACAGGGTGTTCGCCAAACCTAGGAGCCAGGCAAGGCCACACAAGACCCTGAAGGCAATATGAGGCGCGGAGTTCAAGTCCCGCCACCTCGACGGTGACTCGTGGCGAGCTGGCTAGAGTCTCACGCACCCAGGACATTCGATGAACTGGCAATGCCGAGCGCAGCTCGTGAGGCGCTTGCCTCGTCTAGCATCAGTGCAGACCCCCCTCATCTGCTAATTACCGGCCCAGCTGGTGTCGGCAAGACCCTGTCTTGGAAGCTAGTTGCGCGACAGGTTCTTGGCCCGGGATGGAGGTCTACAACCCACGTATTGCAGTGCAGAGACTTGGCGAGGCAGGCCGGCGCAATGGCCACCTTCGAGAACTTCCTCCGCCCCGGCGGTTCGGTTGACACTCTGGCCGGGCGCCTTAGCCTTGACGCGTTCGACAGGAAAATGATATCTGGTGACGACGACGTCCCTCCAGCAGGACACGAGGCTGTAATGCCGGAAGGAACGCTGCCAGTTAGCAGGCTGATAGTCCTCGAGGATGCAGACCACCTGGGCCAAATAAGACAGGCATATCTGAGGAGAATGCTCGAAACTGTGGGAAACGCCTCCAGATTCATACTAGTGGCTAGGGCGCCTTCTAGGATAATCGACGCTCTTCGCTCAAGGAGTCGCATGATCAGAATACCGGGTTCAAGCAAGGAGAAGATACTGGAGGTAATGAGGGATATTTCCTCAAAGGAGGGCTTTGAAGCAGCTGAAGGGGTGTTGGAGGACATTGCGTACATCTGCGATGGAAACCTCAGGAAATCCATCTTCACATTGGAAATGCTCAGGGCAAGGGGCCTCGAGGGAGACAGGGCAGCCGTACACAAGCTAGTGCAGTCTACAACCCTCCAGGCAGGCAGACACGTCATAGAGCTCGCACTGAGGGGGAGAGTCGTCGAATGGAGATGGGAAAACACAGGGGGCCGAAAAAAGAGGGTTCTTGCCGGTGCCATTGCAGAGATTGACAGTCTGATGAACCACCACGGCCTAGATGCCGAAGACGTAGTCTCCCAACTACACGACGTTCTGGTAGGCAGGAGGCTCTCGATCCCCGACGACCTCCGTGAGGAGCTGCTCACAGCTCTAGCGGAATGCGACACTAGTCTGAGAAGGACGATGCAGCCCAGAGTTCCACTGGAGAGGTTTCTGCACAGTGTTTCCTCTGCAGGAGAGAGACACGGCCTAGCATTTGGCTAGTGGCGGGCGCGGCAGGATTCGAACCCGCGGTCCCTGGCTTAGGAGGCCAGTGCATTATCCAGGCTATGCTACACGCCCGTTTCCCGCAAAGCCTCCCCCTCAAGAAGCCTAGCGTCGCCAAACCCCCGAATTCTAACCCTCCACATCCGATGCCATCAAGCGCGAAAAGCCCCCCGAACGACCATGGACGAGGGTAACCCCCTGCCAACCCCTTACGGCGAAGGCAGTGGTTTCGTGCCGGCGAACGAGAGGGCACTTTCCCGGGCGATTGCAAGGAGAGATGCGGGTAGGAGGTTCTGGATTTGGGCGTCAATGGTTTGGCCAACCCCTGGAATCAGGATGCTGCTATCGGCGGTTGCCACCATTTCTTCTGCCATACTCCTGGTAGGTTGGAGGTACTCCTCGATCGAACTTTCCATATTCAGCTTCGTCGCTCTGTCGGTAATGTACGTCCCAACTAACCTAGCTGCGTGGTATTCGTCGATGGTTGCAAGGGACAGACTGAGCCTCCGTGTCGAGGGCCACACTTCTAAGGGATCATATCCCGGTTCAGAAAGGATCCTCAACACACTTAGGGATCGGGTCGTAAGAGAGCGAATCAGGATTCTCTCAGCAATGCTCGCCGCCTTCTCTCTCAACGCCATCTGGAGCTTCAATCCAGGAGAGGTACTGGCTCCTTCTTTGCTCGCAGCCGCAGTTTTCTGCGGTGTAGTATGTGTCCTAAACTCACTGATCTTAGAAGGATCAATGCCAATGCGTACAAACGAATTCACACTACTCTCCCTTCACGCTCCAACATTGCACGACAGCACCCTCGACTCGGTACTTACCGACCTCCTAAAGGCGCACTTGGACCCTCAGACGGCGGGAGAATGGGATGAGTGGCTAGATTCTCTGGAAGTCTCAGTTCGGTCGGGGCAAACCCCAGTTTCGGCCATCGAGCATACTCTCCAGGCCATACATCTCGAGCACAGGGGAATAATCGATCAGGAGGGCCTCCGCTCAGAGGTTAGGACAGTGTTCAAGGTCGCAGCAACAGACTCCCTATTCAACCCGGAATCTAAGTTCAATATTTCTTCGCTCAGAACCCTCCTAGCCCACACCCGTGCTTGGGGGCCTGGGATGTTCAGGCTAATTGACAGGTTGCAGGAGTCGTTGGCAGGAGATGCCCAATCTGCCGCCCCCGAGCCTTGGAGACTTGACCTCGACCTCCCTCCACGATGCTCGGAAGGACAGGGCGACCTTTTCGTCATGCTTCACAACCACACAAACAGTGACACCACTGTCGAACTAGACATTTTGGCCGCTCAGGGCGAACCAGCGTATCAAAGCCTCAGGATTAAGGCGCCATCGTCGAGAAGAGAGACAGCGACGGGGCCCGAGGGCGTCGCTTCATTGGGACGTCTTCTGGACAAGGCCGTCGTACTTTGGATAGGCCTAGCATGGCCGGATTCGGAATACGGGCCACACCCAGTCCAGATTATCCTAAAGGGCGAATCAGGCGAGACCCTCTCATCCACCATCGTCCAGACTACCCTTTCTTCGGGCGTGAATCCAGAGAGTGCTGCAGCTAGGATGACAGACGCCGCCGAGGCCGTAAGAAGGATAGCGATCCCTCTTGGCGAGTGACCCCTCCGCCTGGGCCTCGAAGCGTCACGTTCATGACACGTCCCCGACTGGATAACTCCGGTTACTATGGAGTCGTGGGGCGTTATCGTACTCGGCAGGGGCCCCGCAGCACTTAGAGCGGCAATTTCTGCAGCTGACGCCGGAGGCAGTCCGATAATCATCGACGGCGGCTCAATAGGATCAGGCTCCGGCACCGCACCTCTTTCTGGATTGGCCGCATCAGTCAGCGAAACATCTCCAGCATTACACATAGAGGACACTATTTCCATGGGCGGGGAGACTACCGACAAGGAAGCAGCCGCTAGGATTTGTGACCAAGCCGTAGCCACACTTGCAGAGCTAGAGAGATGGGGGCTAGTACTTCGGAGGGACGATAGCGAGCTACCACACCTCTCAGAGGTCGAGGGGCACAGTGTACCCCGGCTGGCTGGTTGTGGCGACAGCACAACGAGGGAAGTAACCAGGATTCTCGAGGAGCAGGCCATCAAGAGGGGAGTCACGAGGAGATCTGACATGCTCCCTATTTCGCTCGTTATGGATAACAACCAGACTAGAGGGATAGTCGCACTGGACATAGAGTCAGGAAATGTCATCGGAATACAGGCCAAGGCAGTGATATTGGCTACGGATGGATATCAGGGGTTATGGTCGGACCCAGCCAATGGAGCAGGGACCGGAGCAGCCATATCAGCCGGCTCAGGAATTTCCCTGAAGGGGATGGAAAACGTCCCAATGCACGCCTTGACCGTGAGCGGAACGGACCTTTCCATACCTATGGGGGTACTTGGTTCGGGCGGCAGAATAAGGATGGAGACGGGCGAGGACACAGACTCAGAGGCAGTCTTGTCTGGAGAGAGCTGCGTTCTCGATTTGAGGGCAATGGGGAGGGAGTCATCGGAATGGTTCTCCCAGACAGCATCTAGAGTCAGGGATCGGGCCGGACTCGATATTTCATCCGAGGTACTGCCCCTGTCGCCAAGCGTTTCTGCAACCACAGGAGGCGTTCCTGTGGATGAAAACGGAAGGGCCGTTTTCAAGGAAGGAAAGATGTGGTACACAGGCCTTTATGCGGCAGGCAGATCATGTCACACTGGCATGCACGGCTCCAGACCCCTCCCAGGAAACGTCCTACTCGAAGACATAGTCACTGGAAAGGCCGCAGGATCCCATGCTGCCACATGGGCTTCAAACGCCTCATTCGGTGGAGCAGAGGAAGTCTCTTCAGCTGAGATGGCAGCAAAG
Source organism: Euryarchaeota archaeon UBA438 (assembly GCA_002504435.1). Lineage (GTDB taxonomy): Archaea > Thermoplasmatota > Poseidoniia > Poseidoniales > Thalassarchaeaceae > MGIIb-O5. The sequence goes on along the minus strand of DAQP01000034.1, from coordinate 5,782 downwards.
AACAAGGTAGACTCAATGTTTGGAAGTGAAGGAAGCCCGGTCGGCCAGGTGACCCGGGCTCTCTCTTCAGCAATGTCGAATATCGATGGAACGGGAGAGGAGTCAGCTATGGCCGTCGCCATGGCTGGAATCAACGAGATTAGTAATGCGGGAATAAGGGTCACAGACCCCTCTAGGTCGATGAACACAGAATTGGTTTCTGCAATCCATTTGGACGGCCTTCTAACCATAGCGAAAAACATCGCTGACTCGTAGGTGTATTGATGAGCAACGAAAAGACGATCTTCACGAGAATAATCGAAGGCGAGTTGCCCTGTCACAAAATGTATGAGGACGAGCACGTAATTGCCCTTCTTGACATTCAGCCACTAACTAGGGGCCACACATT
>DAQP01000034.1:0-5000 GCA_002504435.1 Euryarchaeota archaeon UBA438 | reverse complement strand
GAGATTTGCCGCGCAGTCATGGACGCAACAGGCGCTGTCGCCTACAACCTCGTCCAAAACAATGGCCATGAGGCCGGAATGTCGATTGCCCACGTCCACATTCACATCATACCAAGGTACCCAGACTCGACCCACTCGTTCCTCTGGGAGTACGGAGAGATAGATCATGCGGACGCGTCAGAGCTCGCAAAATCCATCTCAGCCGCTCTCCAATAGAATCGGTGCTTTCTCAACTACCACCCTGTCTGAGGCATACGTGGCAGACAGCCAAGAGGCCCCCGATCTCGACCCCGCGCTGTCGAGCGGAGCAATGAACATCAACCCGAGAAAGCTCGAGAAAGTCCCATGGGATCACAGTGGAAGGCACCCGGGAAGCCGACCATTCTGGGCCATTCTCCTCTGGGTAGTCGACATCGCCTGGTCGATAATTTTCAGGAGGTCCCAAATAGATCCAACACCAGAAACCAAGGGAGGCGCCGTTTTTGCCTCGATACACATCAACGGACTCGTTGACCCATTAGCCATAGTGAAATCCCAGCGAAAACCCTTCGTGAGCATAGGCAGACACGACATAATGACAATGCCAGTCATCGGTTGGATGACAAGAAGGATGGGCTCGCAGCCGGTGATTAGAAGGGCGGAACTTAAGGGAGGTGTGAGCGACCCAGAATTCGCAACCAAAATTAACCAAAGAAGCATGCTGACCATGGCGAATTGTATAGCCTCTGGACATCCCGCTGTCGTAATGCCAGAGGGGAAATCCCACCAAGACTCGAAACTCCACGCACTTAGGACGGGAACACTCAGATTCACCTTGAATGCAGCCAGCATAGCGAATTCCAGAGGACTCCCCACGCCCGTGATTCAACCCGTAGGCCTACACTACCGATGCCATCATTGGTTCCGCACTGAGGCTTATATCGAATTTGGTGAACCGATTAACATACCACTCATGGATGACCCACTCCACAACTCCAAACTGGTTGATGGCGAATGGACCGAACCTCCCGCGGAACAAGTCATCCCACTCCGAGACGAGTTGTATGAGAAACTCTCAAAGATCACGCCGAACGCTCCTGACTGGGAGACTTACAGGGCATGGCATCTGCTTGGCCACCTTTCGGCAATAAAGGGTGGTAGCAGGCCCTCCTCGTACAAGCAAGAGGTCTTGGCAGCACGAGAAATCAGAGACTCCAACCCCCCCAACCACCTTCTCGAAAGAGCCATAGAGGCAGCCGACATACTGCATTCCATGGATCTGGACGCCACGGCATTAGACGAAAACGCCGAAGTAGACCGAAGGAAATCGTTTGCAAGGGGTCTAGTGGGGGCATTACTGATGCTCGTAACAGCACCGATAGTCGTTATTTCATCAGGCCTACAGACATTGGCTGGATGGTATCAGGGGGACAATTCGGATGAAGGAATTGACGCTAGAACCACGCACCACATGATTGGTGGAGTGTTCTCTCCACTGCTGTTTTGGCCAGTCGCTTCTCTCGCATTCACCCTCCTGTTTACACTGTCAAATCCACTTATCGAATTTGCTTTCGCATTCACGTCAATATTGGTGGCTAACTTCATTTTCCTAAGGGGGTATGATTGGTGGGTTGATTTCAGAACATCACTTAGGCGTGCGAAACTCGCTCATTCTGCTAGTGGCAAGAGGCTCGAGGAACTCATAGATGAGATAGAATCTTCACTAGTCGTTCTCAAATAGGGCCTACCACCCCACTAGGCCGTGGACAGGACAGAGGCTACGGACGCAATTAGGGATTGGCTTCAGAACGAGAGGCTGGAAGCCAGGGACGTCGAAGATCAACAGGCTTCGCTACACCTTCACGTCAAATACCCCCCAACCAAAAGGGGCCATCTGTTCAACATCGTGATTCCCAAGAACAGAAACCTTGTCCTGATCTACTCCGTCACTAGGGTCGACGAGGGACAGCAGAACGAGATGAAGGGGCTTTCTGAAAACCAACCCGGGGAGTGGAAAGAATGGCTACACGAGACAAGACTCGACCTCACCAGGGCAGACCTGGATTGGGTTCTGCACGTAGGCGGAAAATCTGAGGGCGTCTCAGGCCCACTTCAGGCCTTCAACCTCTCAAGGCCGATATGGCTGGACGGACTATCACAGAACGAGTTCATGCACACCATGAGGAGGGTGTGGCTAGCAAAACTATCGCTGATTCACAGAATCAAGCATCACTTCGGAACAGGGACCGGTAAACCCGGGCCAGTGGATGACTGGGAGAAGAAGAAGACAAGGAATGGCCCCAGATCGCAAAAAAAGCCAGCGGAGCCAAGACCGGTTGACATAGATGAGACGGGCGGTTTCGGCCGTGACTTCGATCCCGCAGATTGGGCTTGAAACTACACAATGACCCATCACGCCTCAATTCTAGCAAGTGACCGCTGGCCGTCGGGGTTAAGTATTGAGAAAACCCCAACGAGGCTGTTACAGCACAGCTGGGTGAGTATGACATGGACAGAGCAAAGTCGAGAAGCAGCATAACAATGGTACTACTGATGGTCCTAAGCACGTTCGTGGGGTTGGGTACTCCCGCCGTTACAGCGAGCGAGATAGTGATGACTGACGCGATCGAAGTCACCCCCGGTGGAACATTCAATGATAGGATGGTCGCCGTGGACGCCGACTCCCTAGGTAACACCCACTTCGTGTGGAGCAGAAACACACAGCACCTGTACTACAAGATGCTAGACGCGAGAGGCGAAGTGCTAATCGATGATACACAGATCTCAGATCCAGGCGCCCACAGGGCATGGCATCCAGATATCAGAGTAGATCACGCAGACATGGTACACGTCACATGGACTGACAAGTCAGGCCAGTGGGCCATCATGTACACACTCCTGGACCCCTCCCTCGACGATCAAAGCGGGGACCAGACCACCGACGCGGCTATCTCGATAGTGGGGGATTTCGAGGTATCCCTGCATCAGCAGAATAGGGACTGGCCAGCTATCGACGTTGACTCTGAGAACGACGCCCACATAGTTTGGCAGGATTCATACGAACCCCTTGACATGTTTTACCAACAGCCACAGATATACTACAAGATGCTGGAGATAGACGTTCCAGCGAGAACGGCCATCGTAGCCATAGATGAAACCCTTCTAACTCCAATCATCGGCCACAAGGGCCACCCCGACGTCGCAGTAGACTTGGATGATTTCGTTCAGGTAGTATGGGACGATACTAGGGGCGGTAAGGTGGAGATGGTAGCTCCGATTGATACTTCTGGCTCAATGAACGCAGAATGGGCGGACATGTGTGCGGTATTCTATGGCGGCTACTTCGCTAGTGGAGGCTACTTCGAAGGACTCAAGCCAATGCTAGTTAGGGCTAACATGACCGTCTACGAGACACTATATGCGCTCAGTGGCAACTGGCCCAGCGCTTCCCAGTCAGGCAACTGCGCTAATGCATACCAGACGGGTGGCTCCGGAAGCCAGGGGCCTAGGACGACCCCTCTTGGACAATCCCCAGGCGACGACTCCGGAGGAATCAGGTACCTCACTGAGGTTGTGTACAACAATGGCGCAGTAAACCTCCCCCAGGACGGAGGTTACTACAGTGAGTTCTGGGGACCGGCATCCACATGGGCCTGCCTATCCTGGTATGACAACGCTGGTCAAGTGCCAGGCAACCCCCCAACCACCCTAGATCACAAGTGGAACCCCAACGCCACTAAGATAGTCATACCAATTTCTGACGAGGGGCCGTATGGAGGAGACCCAGCCCAACAGGCAGACGATACCCAGAGCATCAACGAGGCCCACGACTCCTGCGTAAGGGCGGGCGTCATCCCTGTCCCGCTAGTCGCAGCAGGTTTCGGCTCAGCATCTTCGGATGTAGGCTCCCACATGATGGACCTAGCAGCATGCCCCAACGGATTCGTCAGCCTAAACGCTAGGTCCTGCCCTGGGTCTACCACTAGGCTAACCCACGCAGGAGGTCAGATGTACAGTTTCCCAACCTCATCTCAGAACTCCGCAGAGCTTCAGCTGATGGTTGAGGCATTGGTGTATCTTGCCACTAACAACTCCAGGGAGATTTTCATGTCCGTCTTGGACCCCAGAGCACTCCTGGAAAACCCATGGCCAGGTTGGACCAAGGGCGACTCTGGAACGGAAGTCGACAACACCGCTGACAGGTATATCCAGGACATCGGACCTTCCTTGGATTACCAGGGCTATGGGCACCTGGTAGTGGTCAATGACACTAGGATTACACTGAACGACGCCTTCAGCCTCCACCCTGCCATTGCTGTCGATACTTCAGGGAACACACACGTTTCTTGGATGGATGGAAGAGCATACGGTTTCGATATAGACGTAAACTACGAGGTCTATTACACCAGGCTCAGGCTAAGGGGGGCCCAGGAATGGGACGGCGTCCCAGAGGGCCTTCCAGCCTACGGAATAAAGCAGATCGCAGACGCAGCTATCTCGACAGTCGAGGGTCCTGAGGGAATCACCACACAAAGGCCGTTCGGAGCCAACTCCCACATGCCCGCAATCCTCACCGACTCATTTGACAACGTCCACCTAACATGGCTCGACAATGGCAATGAGTCCCAAGGTGAGACGGTCATGTACGCCAGACTCAACCACACACGTGACTCACATCCGAATGGATTCCCTATGAACTCAATCGCCTCCTCGGTGCTGGACCCATGGGAGAGGATCCCAGTAACTGAGTGGCAATCAGACAAGCTAGGCCCTAACTCTCCTGCGACACCAGATCTGGGTCAGCCCCCAGCCTTTGCCAACGACCTAGGAAGCGGCGCGCACGTCGCGTGGTCTGACAACTACAAATGCGCAGACACCAACAATGGCGGAAGGTACACGCTTTGCTACGTCCACATCCTAACCGGATTGGTCGAGGTTGCCCTAGGGGAGACCGAGACATATTATCACACCATTGAACCAAGCGGCCAGACCATGTTCAACATGTCCATCTCAAACCCCAC
>DAQP01000040.1 GCA_002504435.1 Euryarchaeota archaeon UBA438 | reverse complement strand
GTCACGGTGACCATCAGGATGGTGGCGGAGAGTATCAGGCCCAGCATGCCCGAGAGGAATGCGCCGTCACCGACCACAGTGAGCCATGCTACGAACGGGAACACGGCCGCCGCCGTGCAGTCCACAGAGGCGGCGCTGTACCCTATGCCCCACAGGAACATGTTCCTGCGCGGAGTGAATCTCTCGTCGGACTCGTCAGTCTGGTACTTGTCCAGCGCCCTCTGGACCCATGCCAAGAGGTGGGACGTCCATCCGAGCAGCATCATCCCGCCTAGGATGAGCAGCAGCCATGCTATCGCCACCGCGATGTCGTGCAGGGCCCCCGAGAGGTCAACGATCCCGTCCAAGCCGAAGATTATCGCTCCTACCGCCGTGAAGAACGCCAGTTGCCCGAGGGCAGCGAACAGGCCCACCTCGACGGGCCTCGGCATGCTACCGGTTATCTTCCCCGCCTCGATCAGCTCGTCCTGCCTCATCCCGAGGTTCAGGTAGTAGGTGATGTACGACGGTAGTACGGGGAACGCGCATGGGGAGAAGTAGACCAGCACCCCTAGGAAAAGCCCGATCAGGAACACGCCCGCCATCGAGCTGTCGGGCTTCTCTATGCCGAACCTGAGTGACTCGGCATCTCCCTCGTTAGCCCTCTCGATCGCTGAATCGAAGGATGACCAGCCATCGAGTGGCGTCCCAGTGCTCTCCTTGGCGACCGCATAGCCCTCGTGGTCTATCACAAGGACTAGGGGGATGGCCTGTGCGAAGTAGTGCTCGACCAGGTCCCCCCTGGTGCCGTCATCGAGGATCACCGAATCAGGCCCCCCGTTCGCAACTGGCCAACTCATGTGCTTGTCTGAATCCGAGTCTCCGAAGGTAGAGTTGATCCTGTCGAAATCCTCGTACGCGTACCACGTGGCCACAGACAGGGCGATTACTGGGTAATCCCCGTCGAGACTCCCCCATTCGCCAATATTCCTGTCTATGTGCTCCTGGACGTAGTGGCAGTTAGCGCAATCCACAGCCATGAAGTCCAGGACGACCACGTTCCCTCTCAGGTCACTAAGACGAATCACTCCGGAATCGTCGGCTACCAGGTCGTCAATGCCAGTCCTGTTCATCGATTCGACTTCGAAGTCAGGTACTAAAACGGCGTTTTCGCTTACCCCATATGCGGAGGAGGATAGGCCGAAAAGGCTGAGCGAAGAGTACCCGATGATGCAGAACAGGACGACGCCCACGCCGAACCCCCTCCAGGTGTCCCCTTCCCGGAGGACGCCGAAGTCAAGTCCCGCAGCCATGAATGCCCGAATCGGGCCGGACTTTTGATTCCGGCGGGAGAAGGCGCCCTTGGTGCGTCATCATGCTTATCGTGAGGATTCAGCCCGCATGCACCCGGGGCTCGTGGTCTAGGGGTTATGACGTCGCCTTCACATGGCGAAGATCGCAGGTTCAATTCCTGCCGAGCCCACCATCAGCCCAGAATGTCGTCAAGCAGAGATGACGCCCCTATCCTGAGCCTGCTTCTCCCATGGATTCCTGCCTCATTAGAATCCACGATTCCGACCAATCTCTCGACGTCTTCCATGGTCCTGATCCCCCCTGAAAGCTTGACGCCCCTCTCCTCGCCCATCGTAACCGAATGGCGCTTCACCTCGAAGGAGAGTAATCGGGCGTCCTCATCGCTGCAAGCCCCCCTCATGCCTGTGCAGCTTTTCACGAAGTCGGCCCCAGACGCCAGTACCATGCGAGTCACTGCTCTGATGTCGTGCTCCCCAAGTAGAGGAGTCTCTATGATTACCTTGAGCCGCCGTCCGGCCGATGCATCCCTCATCGCCTTGAGTAAGGCCAGGTCCCGCTCGCCCGGAAAGTCGTCCGAGTCACGCGGCTCTAGGACGCAATCGATCTCGTCCGCCCCATGTCTAACCGCCGTTTCAACCGATTCCTGAATCGAAGAGGCATCGTTCCAGCCCACGGGGAATCCACCAGCCACTGCAGCCACCGAGATCCCTTCATCTAGCAGGCCCCTGACCAATTCAACGTGCTCAGAGAATACGCACACGGCTGCAGGCCTGTGTTCGTTCGCCCTCTCGCACAGCATTTCCAAATCTGCATACGAGGCCTCGTGGTCCAGCAATGTGAGGTCCAGTATGTCGAGAACGCCTCTAGCGTCCATGAAACCACTCACCCGTGCCTTGCCTCGAATCGTCTCATGAACGAAACCAGGGCTTCCACGCTTTCTATCGGGCATCCGTTGTACATGCTTGCCCTGATGCCTCCGACGCTCCGGTGCCCCTTCAGCCCACCTAGTCCCGATGCGGCGGCCTCCTCAAGGAATGCCGGCTCCAGATCATGGTTTGCTAGCCTCCATGTGACGTTCATCACAGATCTTGAATCAGTATTGGCGTGAGGGGCCCAGAATGGCGTCCTATCCAACTCCTCGTAGAGAAGTGACGCCTTCTTTCTGTTCCTCTCAATGGCCCCCTCTAGGCCCCCATTTCTCTCGACCCATGCCATGACCCTGTCAAGGACGAAAATTCCGAATGTGTTTGGGGTGTTGAACATGGATCCCTTGGAAACGTGGGTCCTGTAGTCCAACATCGTGGGAACCCCCTCTCCAATCTTGGAAACTGCCCAGGGAGATAGAATGACTAGGGTTACCCCGCTGGGCCCCAGGTTCTTCTGCGCCCCGGCATAGACGAGGTCATGGGATGATACGTCCAAGGGGGTACCGCAGATGTCCGAGCTTGCATCTACCACCCGTGGTTTTCCTCCGCTGTCCGGAAGGTGGTGGAACTGAGTTCCAAAGAGAGTATTATTTGACGTGTAGTGCATGTATCCCGCCTCGTCCCTAATGGCATAATCGCCATTGCTAGGGACAGAAACGAATCCGTCATCGGACCCGTCCCAAGCCGCCTCAGCATCGCCAACCCTACCTGCCTCCTTGATGGCCTTCTGAGACCAACCGCCCGTGATTAGGAAGTCCGCCTTCCCTTCATTTCCAAGCAAATTAAGGGCAGTCATGTAGAATTGTGTGGAAGCACCTCCCTGTAGGAATAGAACATGGTAATCATCAGGAACAGAGAGAACCCTTCTGACCCTCTCTTCCGCGGAGTCGATTACGTTCTGGAAGGTCCCACTTCTGTGAGAAACCTCCAGTAGCCCAAAACCGCTGCCCGATAGGTTCGGAAGAGCCTCGGCTACTTCGGACACCACCTCGAGGGGCAGTACAGCTGGCCCCGCGCCGAAATTGTGCACCCGGCCCGCCCCGGTCATGCTTGGACGTACAATACCCGGTCTTTCAGCCCATCGGAGGGCACGACAGGGTTCATCTCTACTAGGCGGGACGCCGGGTCGTGCTGCGAATCGGGTTGGTCATGCTTCAGGGTGCAAGGCACGCCCATATTGCCTCAATAGAGGCAGCATCCTCCAATTCCAATATTCCGGTTGAGGTTCACGAGATTAGAAAGCTCTCTGACCTCCACTCCTCCGATCCACATGCGATAATCTTGCCAGGTGGCGAGTCAACCACGATGAGGCTCACTGGATTGGATAAGTCATCCAACCTTCTACCCGGTCTTTTCCAATGGATAAGGGACAAACCCGACCGCCCAGTACTGGGAACGTGTGCGGGAGCAATCCTTCTCTCCGACCCCCGGGATGGGGGAACCCCTCTAGTCGATGCCTGCATCGATCGCAATGCGTACGGCAGGCAGTACGACTCCTTCCAGGACACCCTCTACTCGCCACTTCTGGGACGCGATTTTCCCGGAGTTTTCATCAGGGCCCCGAGATTCACATCCAACGACGCGGAGATTTCAGCGATGCACGGCGACGAGGTAGTTGGTGTCAGGTCGGGCAACGTCATAGCACTCACATTCCATCCGGAACTGTCTGGCGATCACGGATTCCACGACTGGCTCCTAGGGTCTGCGAAGGAGGCTATGGAATGAGCATCCTTCCTAATTTATCTGAAGTGGCAGAGGTTGCCGACCTCGCAGATTGCGAAGGCTGCATACAATGCCAGATGGGAAGCAAACTGGTTCTTTTCATCACTGGGAACTGTCATTGGAGGTGTGACTATTGCCCTCTCTCCGAGAGTAGACGCGATATCGACTTCATGTACGCCAATGAAAGGCCTTGCGAGTCATTCGACGAGGTGATTGAGGAGGCCCGGGCCATGCGAGCAACAGGGGCTGGAATAACGGGAGGGGATCCGTTGATGGCAAGGGAGAGGTCGCTGGAAGGAATTAGTGCCCTGAAGAAGGAATTCGGCCAAGATTTCCATCTTCACATGTACACCAGCATCCCATTTCGACCGGAGTGGGCCTCCGATTTCGCAGATGCCGGCCTCGACGAAATCCGCTTCCACTTTCTTGACCTGGAATCCGATCAATACAAGGAAACAATTGCGGCCTGCGCGACCTCTGGAATTCTAACTGGGGTGGAGTTGCCCTGCGAGCCGGATAAGGAAGATGAGCTGATGGGGATTTTGGAAGAGATGCGGGATTTTGAGATAAGCTTCTTGAATCTCAACGAGCTTGAGATTACGGTAGGAAATCACGACAATATGGAGCTTAGGGGATTCAACCTGTCAACGGAAATCACTGCAGGGGCCGAGGGCTCTTCTGAGCTCGCACAATCACTCAGGGACAGGGTCATGGCAGCTTCAATTGGCGCAAGAGACCCCCTAGACGGAAAGGTCAGGGAGCCGTACGGATTTCACCTGAAATACTGCACTTCGGTCTACAAAGACGCAGGCCAGATGAGGAGGAGGTTCATGCGAAGAGGCGAGGCCTCTATCGCCCCTCACGAGACACTAAGCGAAGATGCGACATTGGTTTTCGGAGTAATTTACTCGTCGTTTGAGGACCACCGTGGATGGATGGAGGAGATTTCCGAGTTCACCGGCCTCCCAACCAGGTTCCTCCATTACGACCCTGAAGAGAGCAGGATAGAGATGCCAATTTCAGTCGCCGAGGAAATCTCAGAAGATGTAGAAGCCCCAGTTGCAGTAATCGAGGTCACCCCAACTTTCGATCGTACCCAGGTATCACTGGTGTGGCTCAACGAACTCAGGCCCTGATTTCCTGCCACGTTGGGTTGATATGGCCCCAGCCCTCGCTGTTCCATAGTGCCAGTCAATTCAGCCGAACCGGAGGACAACTCGGTAAACCCCTACAGGAGGCTATCAGCCTCCCAGATGGTTACTTGGCAGGCATGCCCCCGGCTCTGGTACTACAACTATATTCCAAAATTAAGGGGCCCCTTGCCTCCCCAGATAATCAGGGGAAATGCAGCAGAATCATGTATTTCCAAAGTATTGAGGGACTCTCCCTCAATGGTACCGGCAAATTCCGACAACCTCCTGAAGTCCCCCATTCTTGATGATGGCAGTCCCGCCTATCAGTTCAGCGAACTATGGCCCGCACCTTCGCTCCTTCCTCTGGATAGTTCCGATTGGCCATCCACAAGAGGCTCCCTCGAGGAATGGGCACTCGCTCGCGCGGAGGCCCACTTCCAGTCATCATGGGATTCAGCGGTAATTGACTGGGAGTCAATCTCGAACAGGACCGGGTCCTCAGACGGGGCGAATGAGCAAGAATGTAGGGAAATGGTGGCCAATGGAATTCGAATGCACATCGACCAGGTCGAGGCTTGCATGAAGGCCGGCGGGGGCCCGCACGCAGAAGAGTGGAGATCAGGCAAGCATAGGCACAATTGGCCTGCTCCTGATGGATTCCCGCGAGTGTGGGAAGAGCCGCATCCCTGTGCACAGGAAACCGGCTCCGAGATTTCATGGTGTGAGGCCTGGGAGTTGGCCCGCCCTTGGTTCGTTGATCCCGATGCGGGGTCATTTACACAGACCACATCACACCCCGAAGGTTGGTTCCAAGGGGAATACGACTTGGTTTACAGGTGGACTGGCAAACCTTCCGTAATTGACATCAAGGCCTCCAAGGGGAAGGGGGACAGATCAGGGGGATATTTGGAGCAACTCAGGCTATACGCTTGGCTTTGGTGGGAAACCCACGACAGAACAGAGGAAGTAGAGTCACTCGGAATTTGGTATCTCGGCCCGGGCTCGGTCAAGGACGTGCCATTGCCGACCTCGGAGGAACTTCACCAGTATGGCAGTGACTTGAAGGAAGTGTACGAACTAATTCACGCCAAAGACCCTCAAATCGAGGATTGCCCCGCAGAACCCGCCCCACTTCGTTACTTCGATGAGGGCGGAAAGCCTTCCAAGAACCCAGTTGATTCGAATCCCCTTGCAAGATGCATAAATTGTGACGTTAGGGGGGTCTGTGAGAATGGAAATCATGACCTAGGCCTGCCGCTTGAGGACAGGATTGAGAGGTTCGGGCATGCATGGCCGATTACTCATATGGGGGAGCTGAAGACTAGGGTAGATGCGACTGGAATAGTTTCCGAGCTCAGGGGTCCGCGCCTCCAGGAGGACGACACCATCGAGCTTTCTTTCAAGCTACTGGACGGATATGACAGGGCCAAGGTTAGACCCTCTCGATACGGCGCTCCAAGCAGGGTTACGAGGTCAATCTCAAACGACTGCAGGGTAATTGTGGAGAATGCAATACCCTCAGTTTGGAGAGGGGAGATGATTCTCGAACTGGATGAAAAATCTTCGATTTCCCTTGCAGGAGATGATGATTCCGAACCCATTGTGGAAATAGAGACTAGAACCAGCATAGTTGGCAGGATCTGGTCCGTCGACGCATTCCCTACTGGAGCCGGGGTCTCAAGATGGTCTGTAACCCTCCTCGACAAGTCAGGATCTGCAGGGGCCGTCGCATTCAAACAGTTCATCCCAGTAACCGCCGCTAGCATGGGCAGGGGTGACGAGATAGCTATCCTGAACGGGGAGGTGGGAGAGTTCAATGGACGGCCACAGGTCAGAATTGGGCCTAATACCAGAGTTGTGCCACTCCGTTCCTCTGACGATTTGCCTGATTATTGATGGCGCCGAGAGAGGGATTTGAACCCCCGCGTCCAATGGACAGTGGATTTCGAATCCACCGCAATACCGGGCTATGCGATCTCGGCAGCAGACGCGCCACCTGCGAATCAGACATAAGGCTGACTGGCCTGCCGACAACTGATGAGGGTCGAGGTCATGCACTCGGAACAAGTACTGGTCGTCGAATCAGAGGGCCCCCTGTCGGTTTCAGAGATCCTAAGAACTCTGGAAATACCCCCCTCCACGGTTCTCGCAGTTTTCGAAGATACGATAGTCCCGCACACATCCGTAATCAAGGATGATATCAGATTGGATTTGGTAATAGTTTCATCTGGGGGATAATGAACCGTCAAACACGGCCCCATGCTCCACCCTCAATGGCGTATCGCCGACACAGAAAATCTCGGCCGCACCACCTACCAGTGTCGCCAACGTACCATCCCACCTCAGGAAAGATCCCTCGAATAGCCCAATCACTGGTGTCTGGTTGTGCTGGTGGAACTCAGCAATCCTCCTTGCACGTGTCTCTCCGAAGTGCTGTACAATCTCTTCACCTTCACTCCATAGTATGCCACCGGGGTGGTAATGCGGATTAATTTGGAATGGCACTATTCCAAAGCCCTCGAATGACGATGGCAATACCACAGGCATGTCATTCGTTGTCATCATTGTCGGACATGCCACGTTCGAACCAGCACTTATGCCTACATAGGGGACACCCTCAGAAACACGGGACTTGATTGCCTCAATGAGCCCCTTCTCATGTAGGTCCCTGATTAGCAGGAAAGAGTTACCGCCCCCAACGTAGATTCCCTTTGCTTCCTTTATTGCCTCTAATTCATCTTCTGCTTCGTGAATTCCAACTAGGTCGAAGGGGGCACTCGCCGTGAATCTCCTTGCGCCTTCCAAGTATGACTCATGGTCATTTGATGCGTAGGGGATGAAGAGAACCTCAGAAATACCACTGAAGGCATCGCCCATCTCATCCATGCAAAGCTTCCTCCGCTCGTCGGTGCCTATCCCCCCACTGCCAAGTAGAACTCTCATCCAATCACCCTATTACGCGTAGAAGTCCCTGTGAGAGTCATTATCCTCGACTCCCATGGCCTCTTCCAATGTCCCACCCACTTCGTATGTCTCGAGTAGCTTCCGGGCAGTCTCCTCAGTCGAGTCTAGATCCAGATCAAGCTTCAGGTCGAATGCCTCCTCGATCCAGGAAGCGAGCCTGTTCGCTGCTAGTACATCCGCACTAGCGCCCACTGTATCCGCAACCAGGCCTATGGAGCGTACCCCAACAATGGGAGAGAGTGAGACCAAGAGCCCTGCAATCCCAATCATGCCTGATTCGGGCTGTTCACGACTCACTGGGATGTCATCAGCCTCAAGTGCGGAACGTACGGCTTCGTCCGCGCAAATTACGTGAATGCCCTTGCTTTCAGCTTCTGTAGCTAGGCCGGCCAGAACTAGTACTTGAGGCGTAGAGCCCTCCTTGGCCAATGAAAGAATGGCCTCAGCTACCTCGTGTTGCCCGCCTGGCGTCATGGGCTGCAGCTCCCCTCCGATGGTAATCACGGTCTTTCCGTCTGGGAGAATAACCGAGCTAATCTCAAGTCTTGGAGGCCTCAATAGGCCCTTCTCGTCCAGAGTGGAGTGAGGGGGGAGGTCGTGATTAAGTATCCATCCAAGGGTCCTAGAGGGGTGCTTGGAAATTAAAGAGTCAACAAGGACCTTTCCGACGTTCCCCACTCCCGGCACTGCCTCCAAAATTGCAGAGTGCTCAGGAAGGCCATCGCCGACAAGCCAGTATACAGTTGTCTTGCTCAATCCTCTTCCTCCGAATCTCCCTTTCCAGCAGAAGGCAAAGAGTCAACCCATTCATCACTGCCTGCATCCTGCCTTTGTCTCCGCCTGGCACCTTGCGGGTCTTCGGGCGAATACTTGAGGGGGGAAGGGGGAGTCATAGAGGATCCACATTTCTCGCATTTTGGACCGAGTCCGTATGTTTCGCAAGCCTCGCAATATTGCAATTTTGATCTTACCATGCCATTCCCGATTCGACCTGCCCCGCGGAAGGGTCAATGAACCATACGGGTGTAACCGTCGCTCAAGCGCGTTCTATCGATAGTGAGCCATCAACCGAAGACATCCTCTTCTCAACAGCGCTTGTAGCTGCCTCCCACACCGATTCCGCTGCTTGGTAGTCAGGCGCCCTGATGTCCACGCGATAATGTGGCGCTCCATCGTAGTGGCAAGTGAGGGTGACATCCTCCACGCCCTCAGCGCAAGCTTCTGCCTCCAATAGGGCATCCCTGATTGCATAGACGCCCTCTTCGCCCCACACTTGTATGTCCAATGTCCCTCTGATTTCTACAAACGGGGGAACTATATTTTCGACAGCAAGGCTGGTAACAACTCCGATCCAGTCCCCTTCAAACCCAGAATCTGAGAGCGCTGTCTCACTAATTGCACACTCCTCAAGAGCACCGTAGAGTGTACCGAAAGCCTCTATCATTTCACTAGAAATGGTCGATGTCCTGTCTTCGTCCCACCCGACTCTTTCCGAGGCCACTCTCATTATCTGATTAGCCCGCTCCTCATTTTTCCAAGACTGGACAGTATCCCTTCTGCGCTCTTCTGAGACGCTTTTTAGTGACAACTCCACACGCTTCCTGTCTTTCTTGACCTGAATTACCTTCGCCACTACTCTCTGCCCCTCTCTGACATGGGCTCTGATATTCTTCACCCATCCAGCTGCAATCTCTCCAACGAATACGAAACCCTCCTGGCCGTCGTATCCGTCAAGAGTGAGGTATGCCCCATTCTGTTTGATGTCCTTGACTGTGCAAATCAGAAGATCCCCTTCTTCGGGCCAATCCCCTTCTCCTTCTACTGCCAATTAGATGCCCCCTTCACTCGAGGACATCCACTATGGTGCTTCCCGACAGGTCAGCCTTCCCTCCAAGTGGGCTGGCTAGTGTCGCACCGCAAACTGAGCAAGATATCGCTGTGGAGGCCCTCTCGAAAATCTTGGTTTCCGCACCGCAGTCACGGCAACTAACATTCAGGAATCTACCAGCCACTTTTTCACCTCACTTATCCACCAATTCGAACTTCCTCGCCCTCTTCCCTCTTGGTGAATGTGCTTTTCCAGTTTCAGTACACCTGTAAACCAAGTTAACTCTCTTAGTCGGCTTCTCACCAGAAGGCTTTGGTCGGGGGAAACCCCTGTATCCGGATGTAACCTTTCTGAATCTCCTTTGCCCCCACTTCAACTCGCTAGCACGCCTCTTCTTGACACGTTCTACGGTGTGCTCCGTATGCTTGCCAGCAGAGGGACTGTATCGCATTACCTTCCTTGGCATCTTGACCATATGTTGCACCTCTATGCAGTGTAGCGAGGCGGGCCACCGATGGCCCGTTTATGAAGTCTATCGAACCATATCGGTACTCGCTCTGCTGTCAATGAGCACCCTTTCAAGAAAAAACAACTTGAATCAAGCCCTCCTCGCAGACCTGTGACTGAGTGGTGGCTGCAGTGGTGGATCGGCCTTTTCCTCCTAGTCTGCGGCTTCTCAATGGGCAGGATGGGCCCAGCATTCTCCAGGTCTAAAATCGGGTACCCGCTAGCTCTTTTCGGCCTAGCTCTGGCCTTTTTCTCGCCAGAAGGACTTGAAGCCAATGAGCTAATTGCTTCGACAACACTCAATCAAACCCTATATTGGGCCGTACCCGGTCTGTTAGGATGCTACACATTGTCCAAGGGCGCACCAATATACGATGTCACCAAGCCTGCTTACCTATTCGCCGGATGGTCAATTGTTGCACTATCTTGGTACATCATGCTGACGTATTCCGAACCATTTAGGCACGACATATTTTCCACCGTAGTCACCATTCTTGGCCTATTGGCCATAGTCGTAATCCATGTCTTGGTAGTTAGGATAGTAGAGACGCGCCCACAAAGTAATGAGACCGTAGAGCCTCTTTCTGAAAGTGAGAAGATCTATGTCACAACAGTTCTATCTAGGAATCTTGGGAAAATGGAGGATGAGTAGATGACAGAATTACTCCTGACATTTTCTGGGGCCTTAATACTCGGCTCAATATTGGTTCTAGTCAACATAATTTCTGCCCATCACCCTTACCACAAAACCCTCCCTCTAGTCGCATATTCATTGATCATCACGGGCCTCGGACTGTTTCTCTCATTGGAGGCGAGCCCCGAGGTATCGACAACTCTTGACGCCATGAGGCAATCAACATCACTGGCAATCACAGGATTGTTGGCTATCTCTCCCGCTCTGTATGCAGTGCTAACGTTGATGATGATCAGGATTTCAATTAGCAGACACGATTAATTCAGCAAATAATGCAATCTACGCCTACTATCCCAAAGAAGCCTCTCACAGGGGAACGCTGATAACACCCCGGTCGGTCGCCGCGCTGTCTCAAG
>DAQP01000021.1:3157-4453 GCA_002504435.1 Euryarchaeota archaeon UBA438 | reverse complement strand
TGCTTCGCGGCCCTTCTGGTTACGCGTGAGAAGTTGTTGTTAAGGAACGACGTCATCCTCCTGTCCTGTGCTTCCCTCATCATCCTCTGCAGGGTGCCGAGGTGGATTCCATGAGGATGGGGCTTGATCTCCTCCACCACCCTTGGGAGCTTGTCAGTGGTCCTCATCCACCGCCCCTCCTCTATGACATCCCCGTCCTTGTCCCTGACCACTAGGGAAATCGAGGCATGTGGATTCACTATCGATGTCATTCTGAGGTATTGGTACACAGATTGCTTTCCTCTCTGGTACTTGGCCTTCATCAGTGTCCTAATCCTCAGGCCGTGGGACACTTCCTCCCCGGTCATTTCATCTACCCAGACGTCCCTTTTCTCGCCCGACTTGATTGCCTTGTTCTTCTTGGTGTCGATTCCTAGGTCTACGTAAACTGCCGATGAGTCGCTCTTTATCTTGGAGACTACATGCGTCTTGGATCCCGTTGTTAGCTGGCTGTACATCACCACACCTGTGATTCCTATGCCCTGCTGACCCCTTGTCTGCCTGATAGCGTGGAACCTAGAGCCGAGGAGGAACTTGCCGAACACGTTCTCTATCGCGTCTCTGGGGATCCCGGGGCCGTTGTCTTGGGTTGTCATTTGGAGCTCGTCGCTCTTGGTCCTGTGGAGTTCAATCCTGATGTCGGGGAGAATCCTTGCTTCCTCGCACGCGTCCAAGGAGTTGTCGACGGCTTCCTTGACGGCCGTGATTACGGCCCTCTGTAGTGTGTCGAACCCCAGAAAGTGTTTGTTCTTCTCGAAGAACTCGCTAATCGATATCTGCTTTTGTTTGCTTGAGATTTCTTCTGCTTCACCCATGCGAATCACCCCATCAGGTCCTCCCAGTACCCTAATGGCATGGGGCCTGCTTATGGTTGCCCAATCGCGTTCGCTGATGCCTATTGAATACTGCTGGTGTCAAGGCGGCGAGGGGATTGAATTCTCACTCGGCAAATACATCCGGGGCCCACGCGGAAATCTTCCCTGTGAAAGCGCTCGTCATCACTGTGAGGGGGCTGGCTAGGTATAGTCGGCCGGGGCCGGACCTTCCCTGGAAGTTTCTGTTGATGGCGGAGACCGTGACCTGTTCCGAGTTGTCGGATATGCCTGGCCCCGCCCCTATGCAAGCGCCGCATCCCGGATCGATTAGCTTGACGCCGGCTTCCTCGAACAATGCAGTCCAACCCATCCTAGCCGAGAGCTCCTTGACGCTCTTTGAGCCGAATTGTATGTAGCATTCGACGTCTTCATGCACCTTCAT
>DAQP01000021.1:0-2782 GCA_002504435.1 Euryarchaeota archaeon UBA438 | reverse complement strand
GTGCACGACCCTGCGTATGCGATGTCTATGGCGATGTCACCCAACTCATCGATGTATGCCCCGTTTGTTGGATCGGAGGGTATCCCCCTGTCAGGATCTCCGGGGTGGGCTACCATGGGGCGTATGTCGTCCAAGTTGATTGTGTGGATGCCTCCGTCGTATGTCGCGCCTTCGTCAGGGCTTACGAAAGAGGCTCTGATGGCCTCCTCGGTCAGGTCTTCCCTCCTCTCCAATAGCCACTGAACAGTCAGATCGTCGGCCTCGCATATTCCTGTCTTCGCACTGCATTCGGTAGCCATGTTACAGAGAGTTGCCCTCTCGTCCATGGACAGGGAGGAGAGCCCGGGTCCTCCGAACTCCATGGAGCGGTCCAATGTGTCTGAATTCTTAGCGTATTTATCCAAGATGTGTAGTATGACGTCCTTTGCAGTGCATCCGGGATCAAGATTGCCGACTAGTTCGAACCTTATGCTCTCGGGGACTTTCACGAAAGAAAACTGGTTGTGAACGAGGTTTGCGTACTCACTGGAGCCGACGCCATAGGTCAGAGCGTTGGAAGCTCCTCCCATGCAGGTGTGGCTATCCGTGGCCTGTATGAAGTCCCCAACATCGATGAACTCCTCTCGGGCCACCTGATGGCAGATGCCCGGGCTAACTCCGTCCTCTGCCGAATAGTCCCTTACGCCCGTGTGCCTCTGGAATACCCTCTGCATTTCCCTCAGAGTCTCTATCTTTGGAACAAAGGGGCCGTACCGAGGGACGTCGGTGGCGTATAGTAGGTGGTCCTCGAAGACGGCGAACTTCGAGGGGTTGGAGATGACGTAGTCATCGCCGTACTCGTCTGAAAGAAATGCGTGGACCTGCGCAGTTGTGTATTCGTGTGAATACCCGCCGTCGACCGCTGCGAGGACTGCGTCGCCCGGTGCGACGCTTGCCACTTTGTCTCCTGCTCCGATCAGCTTACTCGAGATGATCTTCTCTGCCATCGTCATCGGGCGTCCTGCAGGCCTAACGCTGGGTAGAGTGACCCTTCCTTCCTTCAACTGTCTGGCAAAGGACAGGAGGCCTCCGTTCTCCAGTATGAGCCTGGTCACTGGGTCGTACTTGGCCGTGAACTCCTCGAGGGGGATGCGTTCTCCGTTCTGCAGTCTTTCCAAAACTGAGTGGTCCCCCATTAGCTGCCCCAGGTTGATGTTGTTCCTCTCGTGTATGGGCGCGAACGAGGCGGCAATCACTATTCTGATTCCCGACCACCTCTCGCACTGAGCAGCGGTTTCACGGCTGCTTCCCGTTCCCTTTCGGTGCCCGCTAACTATTACCTCGAAGCCCCCGTTGACTAGGGCGCCCTCCTCAATCACCCTCCTACCCTCGTGCATGAGCCCAGCGTAAGCGTTCTCTGCGATGGCAGCTGGGTCGTGATCGAAGCATACCCATGCCGGTGTCATTACATCGGTGTTTATGTCGTCGAGGAGGTCCTCCACAGAGAGGTCCTCCATCCTTAGATCGAGTCCCTCGTAGAGCTGCCTCCTAACCAATTCCAAGTCCTTGGTCAGGAATAGGACGCGTTTGCCGGGAGTCAGCATTACCTCCTGCGGCGGCCAAGTATCAACTCCCAACATACCCCTCCTTGAACTGTCCAAGCGTTGGCTCTATTTCACGGTTCTCAACGATATAAGGAATTATTCACTTTAGACCAGTGCTGCGTTTGGGTTAGGTTAATCATATTGTTAACCTTAAATAGGATGTGCTTTCGGGAGTTTATACCTTTCCCATGAAAGGAGGCTTAGAAATGGCGGACTACCTAGTAGAAGACACAGTAAAATGCGACGAATGCGGAAGCAGGAATCTCCTGCGGGACGAGACCCGAGGAGAGGTCTGCTGCGAGGACTGCGGAGTGGTTCTCGAAGACAAGGTGATTGACCAGGGCGCTGAGTGGAGGGTTTTCAGCCCAGAGCAAGGAGACCAGCGAGCTCGAACAGGGGCCCCGATGACAGTCATGCTCCACGACAAGGGACTTTCCACGGACATAGACTGGCAGAACAAGGACTACTCCGGTAAGTCGATTTCAAGCAGATACAGAAGCCAGTTCTACCGAATGAGGAAGTGGCAGAAGAGGTCCAGGGTAAGCAATGCTACAGAGAGGAACCTAGCTATGGCACTAGCGGAGCTGGACAGGATGGCAAGCAGATTGGATCTGCCCAAGTCCATCAGGGAGGCTGCTGCTGTGAATTACAAGAAGGCTGTAGAGGCCCGGCTAATCAGGGGACGCTCCATAGAGGGCGTCGCTGCTGCGAGCCTGTACGCGGCATGCAGGCAATGCAAGAACCCGAGGACTCTCGATGAGATTGGAGAGGCTAGCAGAACAGGCAGGAAGGAGATAGGAAGGACCTACCGATTCATGGTAAGGGAGCTGAAGATGAAGATACCCCCTACCAAGCCAGAAGACTACATCCCAAGATTCTGCTCGGGACTGGATTTGGACGCAGAGGTCCAAGCCAAGGCATACGAACTGATTGCCGCAGCCCAGGAGAAGGAGCTGACAAGCGGAAGGGGTCCGACCGGAATCGCGGCATCGATCATCTACATCGCGAGCGTTCTCTGCGGCAAGAGAAGGACGCAGAGGGAGGTCGCCGAGGTAGCTGGTGTTACCGAGGTCACAATCAGGAACAGGTACAAGGAGCTCATCCAGAACCTGAACATCGAACTAGAGATATGAGTCGATTGCATGTCTCGTAGGGAGGCTTCCGCTCTCGTATGGGAGCGTTGCGAGGAGCTGTTGAAG
>DAQP01000044.1 GCA_002504435.1 Euryarchaeota archaeon UBA438 | reverse complement strand
TATGTCCCAGCGAGGGGCCATAACGATGTCGGGAGGGAATCCTTGCGCAATCGTTGAAAGCCGACTCGCTTCCGTGACATACGTCTGGAGCTGGAATCTTGGCAGAAGACCGACCGGAAATCGACTGGGATGCCCTGACTTTCAGCTTCACCGAGACCGACAGGATGTACGTCGCCAAGTGCAAAATCGGCGAGGAGTGGTCCCCTGGTTCCATGAGGGACTTCGAGGATCTAAGGATGTCTCCAGCGGCCGGCGTTATCAACTACGGGCAAGGCCTCTTCGAGGGGTTGAAGGCTCAGCGAGCAGCTGACGGAAACGTCGTTTTGTTCCGTCCTGAGCATAATGCCAGGAGGGCGCAAGAAGGCGCAAGAAGGCTCGGCATGCCACCAGTCCCAGAGGAGATGTTCCTAGATGCGGTCAAGCAGACCGTCAGGGAGAACCTGCGCTGGGTCCCGCCAATGGGCAAGGGAGCGCTATACATCAGACCGCTTCTGATGGGCAGCGGGCCCATTCTCGGAGTCGCACCGGCCCCTGAATACACCTTCTTGGTATTCGTGTCGCCCGTTGGCCCATACTTCAAGGGTGGAATAACCCCTACTTCACTCAGAGTATCCGATGAGTTCCACAGGGCCGCCCCAGGTGGCTCAGGGGGTGTCAAAGCAATAGGAAACTACGCCCCTGGAATGATACCATCGAAGATGGCGAAGAAGGAAGGCTACTCCGAGATAATCTACCTCGATGCCGCCAATCACAAGTACATCGAGGAGGTCGGCGCAGCCAACTTCTTCTGCGTCAAGGGTGGAAAGGTATCGACCCCAGAGCTCACAGGAACCATACTCCCTGGCATTACTAGGTCCTCAATCATCGAGCTAGCCAGATCCAGAGGCTACGAGGTAACCGAGGAGAAAGTGGAAGTCGGCTATGCGATGGATGCCGACGAGTGCTTCTGCGTAGGCACAGCAGCGGTGGTCTCATCCATAGGTAAGATCCAGCATGGGGACAGAGTCGTGGAATACTGCGGAGGCAAGGTCGGACCAGTTACAATGCAGCTGTACGATGAGCTAACGGCAATACAGCAGAGAAGAGCCCCAGACGAGTTCGGATGGACCGTGACCGTATAGTGACGAGTCATAATCAATATACACCGAGAGGCTATGCCTCGGTCATGATTCAGTATTCATGTGCGTCCTGCGGGATGGGCGTAATCGGAATGAGGTGCGCAGCATGCAACGAGGAACTGGTGCCAGACACCATAACCACGGCTGACGGCCGGGTGGTCTCGGTCGCAAGATGCCCAGACGGGTGTGGCAAGATAAAGTCGCCAATGTGCTGTGGTTCTGATATGACCTGTCAGGTCTGAAACCTCTCATTGCTCGATTGAGACAACCCATACGCTGCTCTCCTCGTCAAACTCTGGCTGGGGCATCTCAGTGTGCTCGATGATGCATGAAAACACAAGCCTCCAGTATGTCTCGTACGCGCCCTCGATGCTTGATGAGTAGTATGTTATCACAGAAGACGAACTATCTCCCTACATCGGTAATAGCGTTATTGCTCGGTCCGACGTGAAAGTGATTAATTCCATAATGTGAAGATTATGATGATTGGATTCAAGGGGTAGCCATTCTCCCACGTGTCTGATGGGCGAGGAGTGCTGCGGCCACGACCATGCCTCAGATGGCCAC
Source organism: Euryarchaeota archaeon UBA438 (assembly GCA_002504435.1). Classification (GTDB taxonomy): domain Archaea; phylum Thermoplasmatota; class Poseidoniia; order Poseidoniales; family Thalassarchaeaceae; genus MGIIb-O5. The sequence goes on along the minus strand of DAQP01000044.1, from coordinate 2,802 downwards.
GCGCATGTGAAGAAAGGGGTGCCTGACTCCCCCGTCCTGGAGGCAGAGCTGTTTCTGATAGAAGACCTCCCAGAAGAGGATTCAGAGAACTCCAAGACATGGAAAATTGGATCCCCTCACATCCTGATACCGGCCGCATTCGCGGTAGCAGTAGTGGCTCTCCTTCTGGCAGTAGTAGTCCAGTCAGTCATTTTCGACCAGATCAAGGACGAGATCAAGAAGGACCTCGGCATCTACGAGAGAGTTCCCGTATGGGAACGCTCTGAGTGGCCATACATCACATCGCAGAACAATTCGTTCGTTATGGAGCTGGGGCCCTACTCGGTCCTCGAGACAGACAACGAGTGGAACTCAACCCATCATTTCGTCGAATTCACACTGCCGATGTCCGAGGGAGGGGCAGCCCCTGACGGAAAGGTCAGCCTAGGGCTTTGGCTTCCTGATGTACCAGAGGGCACCAAGGTCCCTGTGATAGCAGAGTTCGGGCCATACTTCGATGAGCCATCGGTTGAGACCGGACCAGTCGAACAGCCCGGAACTTGGCTTGGTAGCATGATCATCGATCAGATACTGCCTCACGGATTCGCCTTCGCGCAGGTCTCGGTGATGGGAACGGGACGTTCCAATCATTGCATGGATTTGATGGGCAATGCAGAGCAGCTCGGGGTTGATGCAGCTGTTACTTGGCTAGGGACACAGGACTGGTCAAACGGGCGCGTAGCCATGATTGGCAAGTCGTACGACGGCTCAACTCCGTGGCAGGCAGCCATGTTCGGCAACGAGCATCTCTCCACTATCGTACCCATATCCGGTCTCATTGGAGTGATGGAGCTGATGTGGAAGAACGGCTCCTCCGAGGCCCGAGCACCGATAATGCACAACGGCGTCTACGGCTCGTATGGCATCGACGGCGACACTGAGGACATCGGCAACCTGTGTCCCGACTACATCATCGGACCCGGCACTGGGGTTGCTGCTTGGATGTGGGGAGGGGAAGCCGCAGGGAACTATTGGGGGGAGAGGTACTTCCTCGATCGCGTGCTCGAGAATTACGAGGGTTCGGTTTACCTAATCCAGGGAATGCATGACTGGAACGTAGATCCTCACATGGCGGTCCCAGTGATTAACCAACTGAAGGACGTCGGCATAGAGGCAAAGGGACTCTTCGGACAGTGGGACCACGATTACCCCGACCGTCCTACCTACCACTTCGACAGATCAGGCGAGGGTCGCGGGCGCGAGGCATTCTCCCAGATGACACGATTTGATTGGATGCAGGATCTGCTGGAGTGGTTTGATTACTATTTGCTGGACGAGGGCGATAAGCCAGGGCTCTGGATCGAGATTCAGACTAATCAGGGACAGTGGCGTCTCGAGGATCGCTACCCTCCTGAGGGCATGAATACCCTAGCCCTTGATCTGGGAGGGGCCCTGTCGAACATCGGTGGCACGACAAACATCCTGCCAACCGCCTCGACTGGCCCAGTATACGAGACTGCACCTTTGGAAGAAGGAATCTGGATAGCCGGGCTCCCCAGGCTCCACATAGACGTGAATACAGCCACAGTGGGCGGACAGATATACGCTCTACTCGAGGATTGCGATGAGACCGGGCAATGCATCCACATAGGCCACGCAATCATGGATCTGCGATATCATGAGGGCGGCAATGAGGAGCAGACCTGGCTACCCTTGTTACAGACAATCAATGCCAAGATGGAGTTCTTTGCAATGGACGTTCAGATTGAAGCAGGCCATACTATCCGACTGAGCCTCTCCAGCACCGGGGAGGACTACCTGCCCGCTTCTACTAGCTCAGTTGTCACGGTTCAGGAGGGACAGACCTCAAATTTGCTTCTGGATCTGATAGACCCGAGCGAGAAGGTGCTCTTCGACCCACCATATTGCATGAGCCCAATCTGCATCGAGCAAGGTGCGGTTACTTGATGCCGCCCTTCTCGTAGCGCTGGGTCCACTTCAGCCTTCGAGGGTTCCTCTTGAGCTTCAGTGCGTTCTTGCGAGCCTTGCTGTCCCTGAACCACATAACCGAGCCATCCCTCTTGATGTACATCAGCCCAGTGCCAGGCTCAATCTCCTCACTGGTGAAGCTGCAGATTCTCGTTTCTGGCATTTCAAATCACCTAACGTGTACCCAGCCTTCTGGCCTCTCGACCAGTGTCCCTAAGCATCAGGATATCTCCGACGCGGACCGGACCTAGGACGTTCCTGGAGATGATCCTTCCAATGTCTCTTGGATTGTTCGAATCGTCTACCCTCACCTTGACTTGGATAGCCTCTCCACTCATCCCTGTCCTACCGACGATCTCAACAACCTCAGCGGGCCATGATTCCTGAGCCACTATGTTCAGCCTCCTTCATTCAATTCGAGAGAGTCTCGTAGTGTCCCTTGACCTCGTTGAAGCGATCTTGAGCCTCTTTGTCGACATCCAATACCGCTATGGCAGCAGTCCTTGTTCCTGCAGTCATTCCAGCCGAGTCGGCTAGGTAGCCCTGGTCTTCGACGTAGATGAATGGGATATTCTTCTCCTTGCAGATCATTGGGACGTGAGCAAGAAGCTCCCCTGGATTGACGTTCTCAGCCATTACGACCATTACGGCACTTCCACGCTCTGCAGCCTTGGTGACTTCGTTCGCACCCTTCTTGATGCGGCCTTTGCCATCCTTGCCAATTGCCTTCACAAGTTCGTAAACTTGTTCTTGTACGTCTTTCGGGGTCTCAAATGCTATGTGAACACTCATTGGAACATCTCCTCGTGTTGGGTAAGCCGGCGCAGGACATGG
>DAQP01000039.1 GCA_002504435.1 Euryarchaeota archaeon UBA438 | reverse complement strand
GGTAAGGAATGGGACAGGCAACTCGAGAATTTGGGGGCGTCCAGAATCATCGATCGACTGGACTGTGATGTGGATTATGACGCCCCAGCAGCTGAGTGGGCTTTGGACGCACTTCCTAGCCTAGCTGCCGTTGACAGCACCGGACTGTTTCATGAAGACATGGTCGACACCATCAAGCAGTTCGCCAGCGGGTCTTCAGGGGCAGAAGGGGAGGACGGCTTCACTGTCCCGTCAATCCAAGCCGAATCTATCCAGGTGGAGGTGTCTGTATTCCGCTACGATCCTGAGACTGCCTCGACTGGAAACGACTCATGGGCTTGCGTCTTCCCCGGACAGACCTCCGTCCTAGAGGCACTCAGGGCCATCAAGGCCACTCATGATGGCTCTCTGACCTTCAGAGATGGGACGTGCGACGACCCATCTACGGTCATCTCTGTCAATGGCAGGCTGATACTCCCCGGCCGAGTTAGAATAGACTCTGTCGCTAGTCCCAAGGGGGACTCCTACAGGGTGAAGATTGAACCAATCCCGGGCTCTGAGGTGATACGCGATCTTGTTGTCGACCATTGGGCCCTGGAGAGGAAGAGGGAATCCTCGGAGCCATGGATGGTAGCTTCCACCAGGGAGGGCTTCCAGACTTCGCAGGGAGTGATGGGGACAATGAAACCAGCCACTGCAGCTAGACTGCATTCACTTGCAGACTTTGACAGTGCCCCACTTCTCCATGCCAGCTCAGATGCAGTCCCCTACGCAAACGGATTCTTGGGCCCAGCAGTGATAGCTAGCTCCTGGGCCAGGAGGTGCGATCCAAGAACTGCACCCGAGAGGAGGGAGGAGATAGAGGGAATTATCGGCTCCAAGAATGGAATCAAGGCGGAAACAGATTTAGCGCCAATTTCCCGGAGAGATGGCTATTCGCCAGCAGTTTCGGAGGGTCTTCTTGAGGCCCGAACAAATGCGTTGGAGAACGACTCATTCAACGGCCTACATGGTAAGCATGTTTGGTGGTACTGCTGGACTGTAAAGAGCAGCGGCAAGGTCAATGATACCGTGCTTTACAGGCAGGTACTAGGCCCAATTGGCCTACTAGGCAATCTTTTCTCAGGAGTTACGGCAAGAATGGTCCTTGGCTTTACTAGGACAGGAGGGAGTATCCTCAATGACATTCTGGGGATGGTTGCTCCTCCTGCTGGTATTGGAAAGATGCCAAGGCAATTCAATTCATCAGTCGACGACCATCACCAAGTCGTCGCTATTTTCAACGAGATGGATGGTAGGTTCTGATGGTCCTGAAGTATGCATACCACCCAGGCAATGTCGCACATAGCGGGTCCCCCGAGGTCGCTGAAACGATGAAGCCAATTGCGAGAACACTAGGGCTGCAACTCACCCCCCTAGAAGGAGCAACTTCTTGTGGTGCGGGCATAATCAGGCAGGCAAATAGGAAACTGCAGATCACCTTGAACGCCCGCACCTTCGCAATGGCCGAGTCAATGGGCCTCGAGATTCTTACACCCTGTGCCGCTACTGCAGGGAATCTCCAGGAAGATCTAGATTCACTAAGGAATGACCCCCTTCTTATGCAGGAGGTAAATGACATACTTCTGAGGACCTGCGGAATGACATTTTCCGGCGAGACAGAGGTAAACCACCTTCTCCACGTCCTGGTGGATGAGGTAGGTCTCGAAAAGGTCGAAAAAATGGCGAAAAATCCCTTCAATATGAGGATAGCCGGATATTACAGCCCCTATATCCAGAGGAAGGGGGCATGCGGTGAGGATGATATGCACGACCCTGAATACATGGAGAGGCTGATCACCGCTCTGGGAGGCTCCCCTGTAGATTGGGAGGGGAGGGTGACAAGCGTTGGGGCACCCGGGCTACTCTCAGAGGAGGGCACGGTGTTGAGACAGGCAGCCGCAGTGCTTTCAGAAGCCAAGGAGGAGGGGGCAGAGTTGATTGTCAGCGCCTGCAACCTGTCCCACTCGGTTCTCGATATCTACCAAGGAAAGGCTGGAAGATCATCTGGCATGAGCACAAACATTCCTGTCATCCATCTGACCGAGATGCTTTCATTTGCCATGGGGCATCACAATACTAGGTTCGCCCAACTCAGGACAAGGGTGGCTGTAATTGGCGACTAGGCTCAGAAGTCTTCCAAGCCAGATTGCCCCTTGGGCCTGAATGTGCTGGGGTCTAGAGACTCTGTGCGCATTTCTCGTCCACTCGGCCTCTCATTCCTGTCCTCCTTTATGATTTCAGGACGACTCCTCTCCCTCTCTCCGATAACGAAATCCGAGGCCGGAATCCGAGACTCCCCGAGGATCGAGAATGAACCGAGATTCGATAAATCCGAATGATGGCCCCTAGGAAGGCCTCTCCTGACCCTGTGGACGGCCCTCTGCATCCCCTTCTCCTTCCTCTTTGCGGCCGCCATTGAGCCTTCATCGCGGGTGTCTTCGGCGATTAGGACAACTACCTCACCGAGCCTCCTCCGGCCGGTTCTGCCCCTTCTCTGGATTGTCCTAATCTCACTTGAAACGGGCTCGTAGAAGATTACCAAATCAGCTGCAGGGATGTCCAACCCCTCTTCACCTATTGATGTGGCCAGTAGGACATTCGACTCTCCCGATCTGAAGCTATCTAGCCTCTCTACTTGCCTTTTCGGGGACAAACCTTCCCTGCCACCTCTGCTGGACTGCCCAACAAACTGAATCGATCTAACTCCATCCAGCCCAGCTAGGGCCCTGTCGAGAGAAGTAATCGTGTCCCTGTAGTTGGCGAAAACAATAACCCTCGAATCCACATCTCTTCTAATTCGCTCCCTTACCAGTCTTCTCACCGCTCCCATCTTAGAATGAGATTCATCCATCCCAGAGAGCGTTTTTCTAAGCTCTCTAATTCGAGGGTCTCTGAGGAATGCGAGAACTGATTTTTTCTTTCCGTCCTCCCCTCCCTCCATACGATCCAGGAACTCCTTGGATGCCGAAATGCCCTGACTAAGTAGGCAGTTGATGAGGTGATGCAGCCTCATCGCAGTTGCTATCTCTGACATCGACTTGTATGCACTAGACTCGCCTCTGGAGATTGCAATCTGCGACCTATCCATAGCGTTAGAAAGCCCGGAGTAGCTTATCATGCCAGTCATAACATACCTTCCAAGCCTCCTTTGCTGATCCACAATGCCAGTTTGCCAAAGTCTGAGAGGCTCTGCGAGATCCCTTATTTCTTGAGGAACTCTTACAGTAACCTCTTCCACTTCTAGTTCAGAAAGGTACTCGCTCAGCATTGGCTCTTCTGACCCTCTGATGTGGATCCTTCCTGCCCCCATCCTGGAGCACACCTCCCTGACATCCTCGGCCCTGTATCCGGGACTAGCGGTGGTTCCGAGAATCAGGGGTTCTTTCCTCATCGACATATACATGTCCGAAACCATCGCCATGGCGTGGCTGCCTGTGCAATGGTGAACCTCATCCAATACCAGTATGCAACATTCCGAAAGGTCAAGAGCCCCTCTTTCAACATCATTACGAACTACTTGGGGGGTTGCCACGATCAAGTTTGATGATCCCCAAACCCCATCCCTCTTGGATGGAGGGTCCCTCCCAGTTATAGAAATCGCCTCAGCCCCCCCTTGCAATTCAATGACCTCCATCATTCCACTGAGGTGCTGCTGAACCAATGCAACAGTAGGGGCGACCATCAGCGCCCAGCCCCCGTTCCGATTCAGGGATTCAACTATGGCCATCCAAGCAACCGCCGTCTTTCCGGCTGCCGTCGGCAAGACAAGCATCATCGAACCGGAAAGGGCTTCATCGACCGCCTCAAGTTGGTAAGCACGGGCCTCAATCGTCCCCTCGGAGAGGAGTGGATGGCACACAGTTGGTCGCACGGATGTGGTAACTCACATTCAGGGTTGAAAATTGTTTCACACGTCAAATTCCCGATTACCACCCCTATGGGGTGTGCTGAACCCACCCCGATTCGTTCATATAGGGCATGTTTGTCGCAAGGCCGCTCACTACGTGAGGTACCAGACACCTGTAGGCTCTGCAAAAGCATCCTCAGAACCGGCCGACCACTCGGAAAGCCGGCGTGGTGTCACGGTGCCTCCCCGACGTACTGGGCCCGGTAAAGGCCGTTTACGGCCTGAATCGGTGATACAAGGAGGACTAGAAATGGCCGACAAGAGTAGACCCCGCCGAGGTAGCATGGGCTTTAGCCCTCGGAAGAGGGCACTCAGGAAATACGGCAGAATTCAGGCATGGCCGGAAACTTCTGAGTCCGAAATCAGAGTTCTAGGATTTGCAGGATGGAAGGCCGGCATGACACACGTCCTCCTAAGGGATACCAACAGCAACTCTACTTCAGCAGGGCAGGAGATTCGTAAGGCTGTCACAGTTGTGGAGTCCCCTCCCATGAAGGTTCTAGCAGTCAGGGGCTACAGAATGACCCCTTACGGAATGCAAACCGCCGGAGAAGTTTGGGCGGACATGAGCGAATCAGGTCCGGATGGACTAATGCCCAGGTATGCAAACCAAACACGTGGTGAGAGGGATGCTGAGCAGGGCAGGAAGCCAGCAAAGAGGGGCGGCAGGATCCCGAGTAGATCAGGCTCCCCAGATGAAGCAATGGAAGCCCTGAGGCAGTCCGATTTGTGCGACGTCAGGCTAATTGTAGCGACTCAACCATCTCTGGTGAAGAGCGTTCCAGGAAAGACCCCCGAGATAATGGAGGTCGGGCTGACAGGAGGAGATTCCGACTCGAAGATGGAGTGGGCAAGCGAAAGGCTCGGAGGCGAGATCACCGTCGAGGATGTCTGGCAGGCAGGCCAAGACGTCGACGTGGTCGGGATCACAAAGGGCAAGGGCTGGCAGGGGGCTGTCAAGAGGTGGGGTGTGAAACTCCTAAGCCACAAGAACAGCAAGCGCCGACGCCAGGCCGGAAACCTGGGTGACTTCGGTACTGGATACGTAAGGAAGACTGTTCCTCAGGCAGGGCAGGTGGGCTACCATCAGCGCACAGAACTGAACAAGAGGATTCTCAGAATCTCCAATCCAGACGAGTCCGACATAACGCCCGCAGGGGGATTCCTACACTACGGCGAGGTTACAAACCCATACATTCTGATTCAAGGAAGCCTCCCAGGCCCAGCTAAGAGGATGTTGAGGTTCAGGGACCCAATTCGCCCGAGGGGTGAACTTTCAGAGGTAGTACTGACGTATGTCAGTACCTCGAGCAAGCAAGGAGTGTGATTTTATGAAGGCAAAGGCATACAATCTGGTAAACTCCGTAGATCAGGAGGAGATGGACGCCGGTCTGTTGGCCGAGTCATTCAGCGTCGAAGCTAAGCTAGGCAAGGCAGTAAATCTTCCAGACGCATTTTCAACTCACATCAGGGAGGACCTAATCCGCTCTGCAGTACATTCGTCTAGGGCCAACAGGCGTCAGCCCTATGGCCACAGAGAGCACGATGGAAAGAAAGCACCTCAACCAGGGATGAAGCACTCCGTGGAGTGGTGGGGCAAGGGCCGCGGTGTTTCAAGGATTATGAGGAAGACCGGGCAGAAGACAGGTGCCCAGAACCCTCACACAAGGGGAGGGCGCCGAGCACACGGGCCCAAAGTGGACAAGGACTGGTCGCAAAAGCTCAATTCAAAGCAAAGGTCAGCAGCCAGAGACTCGGCTATTGCTGCTACGGCAAACTCTGAGATTGTCGCATCAAGAGGTCACAGATTCGACGAAGACGTAAGCTTCCCGATAATCGTGGATGGATACACCGAATCGAGAGATGGCTCTTCTGAGAAGTACGATATTGAGTCAATACCCCTACAGTACTCAACACGAAAGTTCGTCGCCATGATGGAGGGCATCGGACTCGGTGAAGATCTTAGGAGGGCCAAGGAGGGCCGAGCAGTTAGAGCAGGAAAGGGAACTATGAGGGGACGAAGGAGAAGGACGCCAAAGTCGGTTCTTCTTGTTGTCGCTCAGAGAGACGGCCTGCACAGGGCTGCAGCCAATGTCCCCGGAGTTGACGTGGTTGTAGCCAAGGATCTGTGCGCAGAGGATTTGGCACCAGGCGGGGACCCAGGCAGGCTAACTGTATGGACCAAGTCAGCAATAGAGGCAATGAGGTGAAATTTATGGTAGACCCGTTTGAAATCATCATCATGCCCTGGATTACCGAGAAGACACTGGAGGCCAGGAGAGTGGCTGATCCCGAGATTGGATATTCTCAGAATAACAATAGGATAGAATTCATCGTTCACCGAGAAGCCACTAAGAGGCAGATCAAGCAAGCAGTAGAGGAACTATTCGAAGTTAAGGTAGCAAAGGTAAACACGAGAATTACCGTTACAGGTAAGCACGCCTCAGTGAGGCTTGCTGAGGGATATGACGCAGAGGAGGCGGCACTCAAGCTGGGTGCTTTCTGATGAGGTGATTTTATGGGCAAGAGGACACGTTCACAACGTCGAGGTTCAAGTCCAAAGAACCGTGTTTCAAGCCACAGGTTCCCTGCGGCTAACAGACTCCCACGCGTGAGCGAGGAGATTGGTGAAATTGTGGATCTCGTCCACAGTCCCGCTCACACAGCACCACTTGCAAGAATCAGATTCGAAGATGGAACAGAAGGGCACATCGCAGCACCCGAGGGAATTTCAGTAGGCCAACCAGTATCTTTTGGAAACAACGTTTCACTCAGGCCGGGCAATGTGACAAGCCTGAGTGGCATCCCGGAGGGAACTCCGGTTTGCAACGTAGAGTCCCGTCCAGGGGATGGCGGTAAATTTGCCCGTTCAGGAGGCAATTCGGCAATCGTCGAGAGCCGCACAGGAGACAGGGTCAGAGTTCGACTTCCTAGTGGAAGAGTCAAGGAACTCCCGGGCAAATGCAGGGCAACTATTGGGGTCCTCAGCGGCCATGGCAGGACAGAGAAGCCACTCATGAGGGCTGGAGCGGCACATCACCGAGCTAAGTCCCGCGGGAAGCTGTACCCAACTGTCTCAGGTGTAGCAATGAACCCTGTGGACCACCCTCATGGCGGAGGTAACCACCAGGCTGTTCACGGTCCAAACTCAGTCAGCAGGAACACCCCCCCTGGAAAGAAGGTAGGAAACATAGCTCCACGAAGAACCGGTAGGGGTAGAGTACGACAACAGGAGGTCGAGTGAAATGGCTCGTAGGTCAAAGAAGTCCTTCCGCTCCCCCAAGCTTGCCCGCAGGCAGGCCCGAAAGAGGAGATCGAAGATTAGTGAGCGTAGGAAGAAGGAGTTCCTATGGAGGGGATACACCCTGGATCAACTTCTCGAGATTCCTCTGATGCCCCCTGAGGATGACTACGAGGCGATCAGCATTGCCTCATTGATGCCATCTAGGGCGAAGAGGTCAATCGTCAGGATGTATGAGGGGCTAAACCCTGAATGCGAGAAGCTTCTCGAGAAGATACGCTCAAACAAGAATGGAAAGATCGTCAAGACCCATTGCAGAAGCCTGTACGTCCTTCCAGAGATGGTCGGAACTACCGTCGGAGTACACAACGGTCGAGATTTCGTAAACATCGAGATAGTTCCAGAGATGATAGGGCACGCACTGGGAGAGTTTGCAATCACAAGAAGGTCAGTTACCCATACTGGACCGGGAGTGGGGGCAACTAGGTCCTCGACGCACGTGGCATTGAAGTGAGGTGAGATGGAATGAGCAGGAGATCAGGGACTTCGCAGAGCGGTTACACGCAACTCCTCGAAGGCTCGAACTTAGTAACTGCCAGGGCTGTCAACGTTGATGTTCACCACAAGCATTGCTACCACATCGCAAAGGCCCTAAGGGGAATGAATGCTGCTTCTGCTATCAGGTACCTCGAGGACGTTATCGATAAGAAGAAGGCAATCCCCTACACTAGGAGATCCAGGAGGGGCCGTGGCGGGAACACCATGGCGGGACACCGCAAGGGCAAGATGGGCCCTGGCAAGTATCCCAACAAGGCATCCAAGGAATTCATCAAGCTAATCAACAGTGCAATGGAGAATGCCAGGCAAAGATTCGACACCATAGACCCAGAGGATATGACAATCACCCATCTTGCCGCTCATCGAGGTCAGATACAGAGGCACTGGAGGCCAAGGGCCCAAGGAAGGGCCACACCAAAGAATCACTACCAGGTGAATCTCGAGATTTTCTTGGAGTTCTTCGGCGATGAAGACGAGGAGGATGATTTCTGATGTCCCAGAACACAATTCGAACTTTCATCCATAGGAATGTCGAGAGGCAGTTGGTCCGCGAATACCTACTCAGGGAGACTGAGAGAGCGGGATTCGGCGATCTACAGTTCCAGAGGACTCCCGAGGGCACCAAGGTAACCCTGCACGCAGAACAAGTTGGAAGGGTGATTGGACGCAAAGGAAAGGTAATCAGAGAACTCGAAACACGACTAAGGGAGGATTTCAAGCTTCAAGAACCAAAGCTGGAGGTTGAGGAAATTACAGAGCCAAGGCTCAATGCTCAGGTTATGGCCAGTAGGATGGCAAGCTCCCTAGAAAGAGGCTGGTTCTTCAGGCGTGCTGGACACAGCACAGCTCAGAGCATTATGGATGCTGGCGCAAGGGGATGCCTAGTGATTCTCAGCGGAAAGATAACTGGAGCTAGGCACAGGGTCGAGAAGTTCCAGCAGGGCCACATCAAGTTCTGCGGGGAGACTGCACTCCAATTCATGGATGTTGGATATTCCGTAGCCGTGAAGAAGTTAGGGACCGTTGGCTGTACTGTTAGGATCATGAGGCCCGGCGTCAAGCTCCCTCACGAGGTGATAATCAAGGACAGGCACGAGTCAGGGCTACCCCCGCTTGAGGAAGTCGCTTACGTCATAGCCGAGGAGGACGCCGATACAGAGGAGCCTATCCAAGAAGCGGAGCCAGACGCAGAGGGCGTAATCGACGCTGCCCTAGAGAAGATGGCAGAGATCGAAACCGACGAATCAAAGGAGGAAGAGTGAATGACGCACGTTAGTTCAAGGGACATCGATACGATGAATCCAGAGCAGCGAGTTAGGACCCTCGAGGAGCTCCGAGATGAGTTATTGCAACTTAGGGCCCAGCAGGCCTTGGGGGGCTCTCTTTCAAACTCCGGATCATACAAGCAGACTAGGAGAAGCATTGCAAGACTGCTAACTAAGATCAATCAGGAAGACAAGGGGGACGAGTAAATATCTGGGATTTGCAACACTTGTGGGCTCCCCCAGGAGCTTTGCATATGCCAGGAAATTGCCAAGGAGCAGCAAAAAGCGGTAATTTCGGTCGTTAGAAGGAGGTATGGTAAGATGGTTACAATTGTTGAAGGGATAGACGATTCAGCAATCGATCTAAGCCAGCTTGCTAAGATTCTGAAGGGAGCATGCGCGAGCGGTGGCACCGTGAAAGATCGAACAATAGAGCTTCAGGGAGATCACAAGAAGAAGGCCGCGAGAGTTCTCGAGCAGAATGGATACAGGGTGGAGGTTAGGTAAATGTCTGATATCATCAATCTACCATGGCTAGCGCACGAAATTTCCGTCACGGATTCGTCCGATCCAGGACTTGTCGGAGTTTCTGGAAAGATCGTCAATGAGACACGCAGGACAATCCAAGTTAGGACGCAATCCGGGGAAATAACGATCCCCAAGGAAATTGTCACATTCACAATCGACTCGGGACGAGAGATAATCGGTTCAAACGTTACCCAGCGCCCCGAGGATAGGATAGGAAGGAGGTACCACTAATGCCAGAAATGAGAGACATCGGTGTGGATGTAGCCAAACCCTCGGGCGAATGGGATGGGGACGAAAACTGTCCGTTCTATGGAAGCCTCAGGTTGCGTGGCCAGATCATCGAGGGCAGGGTCCGTTCCACTGGGATGTCTGGCTCTGTGGTAGTCGAGAGGGAGATTACCCGTTACATGAAGAAATACGAGAGGTACGAAAAGCGCACCCGAACCTATCCAGCTCACCTACCATCATGCATAGATGGGCTGGAAGTTGGAGATAGCGTCCGAATCATGGAGTGCAGGCCGCTTTCCAAGACCGTCAAGTTCTGTGTGATAGAGAAGGGGGTGAGCCAGTGAAGGGAATTCCAGGAAGAGTCACCAAGGCCCTCCCCACGCACGCCAAGATGGAGTGTGCGGACAACACTGGCGCTAAGACAGTGCAACTAATCACCGTACTGAAGAAGGGTGGAGTAGCTCGAAGATACCCAGCAGCTGGCGTAGGCGATATGGCAAAGGTCACTGTCAAGAGGGGCACCCCAGAGACCAGAAGGCAAATTTTCAACGCGGTAGTGATCAGGCAGGCAAGGCCATTCAGGCGCGTGGACGGCACATGGGTTCAATTCGAGGACAATGCATGTGTCATAACCAACGAAAGAGGAGAGGTCCAGGGTTCCGACATCAAGGGGCCAGTCAGTCGCGAGGCGGCTGAGAGGTGGCCAAGAATAGCGGCTACGGCAAAGCAGATTGTGTGAGGTGAAAAGATGACGAGAAGCAGCAAGCCAGGCAAGCAACGCCTCAACCAGAGGGACGCATCTATGCACGTGCGCAGGAAGAGGATGAGGGCAAGGCTCATCTCGGACGACCCGGAGCTTCAGACGATACGAAGGGTCACTGTAAGGGTCGGAGACGAGGTTGAGGTAATCAGAGGTGACTTCGGACATCCGAACAGCGCCAAGTCCGACACCCGTGGAAAGAGGCTCGGCCAGTCCAGGGGAAGGGCAGGAGTATCCGGGAAGATTGCAAAGGTCGACACCACCAGTGGCATGATTTTCATCGACGGAGTCACCATTACCACATCAGACGGGAAGGAAGAGGCAATCCCAATCCACCCTTCAAATGTCATCGTTACCAAACTGTTCGAGGGTGACACGCTAAGGCTCAAGAGGCTCCTGGAGAGGACTGGAGGTGAGATGGAATGAGTAGCAGTCACATGAAGAGGCTAACAATGCCTAGAAGCTGGCCCCTTCCAAGGAAGTCCACAATCTGGATCCAGAAGCCAAATCCCTGTGGGCACTCCTTGGAGCATTGCATGCCTCTAGGGGTAATCCTCAGAGACGTTCTGGGAGTTGCACTGACCCGTCGAGAAGCTAAGAGGATAGTACACTCAAAGCTCGTAAAGGTCGATGGCAATACCGAAACAGATGTCGGAAGGGGCGTCGGACTGATGGACGTTCTATCGGTCGGAGATGAAAACTACCGATGCATACTCGACACAAATGGGAAGCTAAGGTACAGGCCAATACAAGCAAAGAAGGCCGCCACCAAGACTTGCAGGGTCACAGGGAGGACTACCATCAAGGGCGGAAAGACCCAGGTCCATCTTCACGATGGCCGAAACCTTCTGTTCGACGAGGCACCGGAGTACAAGACTGGAGACTCACTAGTTATTTCACTGCCCGACCAGGGCATAAAAGCCCACCACAGATTCGACGAGGGTGCTACCGCCTACCTCACAGGAGGAAGCCACATCGGGGAGACTGCAACGGTACGTGGGCACGACATCAAGAGATCCTCCAAGGCAAATGAAGTCAAATTCGATGATTTCGGCACTATTTCAGATTATGTTTTCGTCATAGGAGACAAATCAGATATTCCATTGGAGGACGAATCATGAGTGAGTCCAGTAACCCAATGCTATCTCCTAGGGTGACAAAGGTCACCGTCAACATTGGCGTCGGCGAAGGCGGACAGAGGCTACAGCTAGCAGAGCAGGCACTTGAGATGGTAACGGGAATGACTCCTGTGAGGACTCTAGCAACTAGCACCAACAGGGACCTTGGGACCAGAAAGGGCTCCCCAATTGGTTGCAAAGTCACAATCCGCGACCAAGAGTCGATTAGGGCATTCCTGAAAGATGCGTTCTGGGTCAGACAGCACACCATACCCTCCTACAACTTCGACTCGTCCGGTAACCTCTCTTTCGGAATCACTGACTACACAGACTTCCCTGGCCAGAAGTACGATCCAGACATTGGGATTTACGGGATGGACGTTAATGTGGTATTGGAGAGGCCAGGACACAGAGTTTCCCGCAGAAGGAGGCACGCTAGGAAGGTTTCAGTCGGCCACAGGGTTGGCCCAGATGAGTCACGGGAGTGGTTCGCCAAGAATTTCGAACTCAAGATAGTTGGTTACGGGGAGGAGGAGTGATCATGGCGAAGGACCACGGAGAGAGGATAGGGCGCTCAGTAGGCTGCAGGAGATGCGGTCGAAAGAGGGGCATGATCCGTCGCCATGGCCTCAGGCTTTGCCGCCAGTGCTTCAGGGACACTGCCCCAGATATAGGTTTCAAGAAATACTCATGAGGTGAAAAAAAATGCAATTCGATCCACTAAGCGACGCCTTCACGCGAATATTCAACGCGGAGCAGGCAGGCCACTATGAGGTCTCAGTAAGCCCAGCTAGCAAACTGCTTGGCAGCATGCTCAACATCATGCAGAAGTCCGGCTATGTCGGTGAATTCGAGAAATTGGACGACGGCAGAGCGGGCTCTTACAGAATAGAGCTCATCGGCGCAATTAACCGATGTGGAGTGATAAAGCCGAGGCACTCGGTCAGGCGCTCGGACTTCGACAAGTGGGAGTCAAGGTATCTCCCGGCTAGGGACTTCGGACTACTGATAGTTACAACAAATCAAGGAATCATGGACCATTACGATGCAAAGAAGGAGCGTGTCGGAGGGCGCCTTCTAGCATACATCTTCTAGGAGTTGAAAGAATGCCGAAGTTAGACCACGTTTCACACGGGATAAACCTCGCCGAGGGATCCAGCGCAAGCATTGCTGGAGACGTGGTAACAGTATCCAATGATGGAAAGTCACTGAGTAGGGAGTTCAGGCACCCCAAGGTCACCATCAAGCAGGCCGACTCGGGTCTAGAGGTGTTTTGCGATCTTCCCCGGAGGGCTGATAAGGCCATTGCCGGAACATGGGCTGCCCACCTAAGGAACATGGTCAGGGGCGTAGAGGAGGGCTTCGAGTACAAGCTCAGAGCCGTATACAGTCACTTCCCCATGACTCTCAAAGTAGAGGGTAATAGGATGACAATAAGCAACTTATTCGGCGAGAAGGTTCCAAGGGTGGCAAATCTACCATGGTCCCCCTCGGAGGTCGAAGTCAAGGTCGAAAACAAGACCGAAGTCACTGTCAAGGGCTCCGACCGTGAAAAGGTCGGACAGACCGCTGCAAACATCGAGAGAGCATGCAAAATCAGGAACAGGGATAGAAGGGTATTCCAGGATGGAATATACATCATATCGAAGGGGGCATAGAGATGAGCGATGATTTTGAGAATATGACTGTCGCCCAGCTGAAGGACGTCCTGAGGGAGAGGGGCCTTCCCGTCTCAGGAAAGAAGGCCGAGCTAATAGCACGCCTTTCAGAGGCTCCAGAAGAATCTCCAGAGGAGCCTCCCTCGGAAGTATTCGAGGAGGATGACTACGATGACGAATTCGACGATGACGACGACTTCTTCGAGGACGACGATGACTGGGACGATCTTCACACCGCTCGCCAGAAGCCAGTTCTCGACGAGGAAACCTCTGACGCATTGAAGTTCAGAGCCTCGCAGAAGAAGAAGCAGCCAGCATTCCGCCGGCAGGAATGGTACAGATACCGTAGACTGGCAAGGTCAAGTTGGAGGAAGCCAAAGGGAATGCACTCAAGCATGAGACTCAACAGAAAGTATCGCCCCCCCATGGCACGAATCGGATACAGGAAGATTTCCTCCGCCAGAGACTTGCACCCATCTGGATTCCAGGAGGTCATGGTTCACAAGGCATCTGACCTAGAAGGACTAGACCCCGAGAGGCAAGCTGTAAGAATCGGCGCTACTGTGGGCAACAGGAAGAGAATCCACATCCATGAGAGGGCCAACGATCTAGGGCTAAGGGTCCTAAACAGAAGGCGCATAGAGAGAAGGGGTGATCTCTGATGATTATCACAAACCAACGAAGAATGGCCGCAGCCATACTTTCACAGAAAGAAGGAAGGGCAGTAGGCGTCCACAGGGTGTGGATTGACCCCGACTACCTGGATGAGGTGGTCTCAGCCGTCCAGAAGGACGATGTTAGGAGGTTGATAGAGGAGGGACTAATCAAGGCTCGACCAATCAAGGGAACCAGCAGGGTCAGAGCCAGAAAGGCCGCGGAACAGAGATCCAAGGGACGAAGAAAGGGCCATGGATCGAGAAAGGGAAGCGCCAATGCAAGAACCCCGAAGAAGGGCAGGTGGATGCAATTAATCAGGTCCCAGAGGAGGGAATTGAAGGAAATGAGGGAAGGTGGAGAACTATCTCCCTCACAGTACAGGTACTACTACCGCAAGGCGAAGGGCGGCTCATACAGGTCAATAGCGCACATGCGAACAAACATGGAGACAGACGGAGTCAAGATCGGAGGCGATGAATGATGGCACACGGTAAGAGCCAGAGGCTCAGAATGAAGCGCCGACGCAACGGACAGACAGACTACCATCGAAGGATGAGGCTACTGAAAGGAGGTGCCTTGAGGGCTGTAGTCAGGGTTTCCAACACACAGGTTACCTGCCAACTTGCAGAATTCGGAACCGAGGGCGACCGAATTCTGGCCTCGGTTACAGGAAAGAACCTAGTCGACTCATACTCATGGCCCATGGACAAGTCGAGGAAATCAGTGCCTGCATGCTATCTCGCCGGTTATGCCTTGGCAAAGGCTGCAATCTCATCCGGCCACGATGAAGCAGTTCTGGATATCGGGCTATCCGCCTCATCCCCTGGGAGCAGAGTCTTCTCAGCATTGAAGGGAATGGTGGACGCGGGACTTTCCATACCCCATGGAGACTCAGTTCTCCCCGATGACGGGAGATCGAGTGGCTCACATATCGATGACTCTACAGCCGCTGCAGTAGAGGCTACAAAGAAGGCAATAGAGGGGGCACACAAATGACCGAAGAGAGCACAGATGCAAACCCCGAACAGGAAGCGCCAGTCCTAGCGCCGGGCCTGGCCAAGGCTCTGGCTCCAGTCGAGGAATCGCACTCCGAGGGCCGTGGCAAGAGGCGAGGCGGCCCGGACCCACTCGCAGCACTAAGGGCGTGGCAACCACGAACCAGGCTAGGTAGGATGGTTATGTCGGGGCAGATACTAACTTACGAGGAAGCACTTGCGACAGGCCTGCCAATCAGAGAGGTCGAAATCGTAGATGCACTCTTGCCGGACATCACTGATGACGTCCTCGCAGTGAACATGATTCAGAGGATGACCGACTCTGGCCGCAGAGTCAGATTCAATGTTCTTTGTGTCGTCGGGAACGGCGATGGATACGTCGGACTATCCGTTTGCAAGGGCAAGGAGGTGGCTAGCACTATCCGCAAGGCGATAGACAAGGCAAAACTGAACATTATTCCAGTGATGAGGGGCAATGGGTCATGGGAGTCGTCCGAGGGACCAGGAACAAGCGTCCCATTCATGGTGACAGGAAGATCCGGCTCAACCAGAATCACCCTAATGCCCGCTCCAGCCGGAAAGGGCCTAGTGATAGGGGACTATGGCAGGAGGGTCCTGAATCTAGCAGGCGTGACCGACGTTTGGTCAAGGTCGTCCGGCCAGACTAGGACCACTATCAATTTCGCCAAGGCAACTTACAACGCCCTAGTCGAGCTGAACAAGACAAGACTCACAGAAGCCGACCATCGAAGGCTGAACATCATCAGAGGGAGGGAGCTTAGTTGACTTTCTTGGTAATTAGGGCAAGGAGTGACCGAGGCGTCACTAGGAAAATCAGGGATACCATGTCAATGCTAAACCTAACTCGGGTAAACCATGCCACCATTGTGATGGATAGCCCCTCATACAGAGGAATGCTCCAGAAGTCCAAGGACTATGTCACATGGGGAGAGGTCGACGCTGACACCATAGCCAAGCTAATTGAGGAGAGGGGCAGGATGTCAGGAGACAAGCCTGTCACGGATGCCACGATCAAGGCCGGTAGCAATTTCAAGGGAATCAAGGACTTCTCCAAGGCGCTTGCTTCGGGCGAAGCTTCCATGGGCGACGTAGACGGCTTGAAGCCAATTTTCAGACTTCACCCGCCAAGGGGAAGCAAGGGCTGGGGCGGAATCAAGCGCGCATACACAGTTGGAGGGGCCCTAGGCTTCAGAGGAGACGCAATCGGCGAGCTCGCCGAAAGGATGATGTGAGGTGTGAAGAATGGTATCACGAACTAACAAGTTCCGAGGAAGGAGTCGTTATCACGGCAGAGGAAAGAAAGCCGGAAGGGGCGCTGGTAAGAGGGGCGGCCGAGGCAATGCCGGAATAGGCAAGCACAAGGTAATGTTCCGAAACAAGTACATGCCAGGCCACTGGGGGATGCACGGATTCAACCGTCATCCCGGACTAAGGAACGTGAACGTTTCAATCAATGTCAGCGAAGTTGAACAGATGGCCGAGGCCGACTCTATCAATCTCACAGAGATGGGCTACGACAAGCTCCTCGGAAAGGGCTCTATCTCCCGCGCGATCAACATCACAGTTTCCGAGGCCAGCGCCGGCGCAGTCGAGAAGGTCGAAGCGGCCGGCGGTACCGTAACTACCGACGACGAAGATGAGTTCGGAGAGTGGGAGGAAGAGTGAACACTCTGACGGGGCGATACGATGGTTGAGAGGAGTCCTAGCAAAATCGGCCTCCCAGTAATGGTCGTCGTATACTGGGGCGCGCTGTTCTACTGGCTCAGGGGAGATCTCCTCGATGGGGCAGAAGATGAACAGTTGCGTGCGCTTAGGATGCTCCTTGTTTCCTTCCCCTATGTCGGATTCGTGATTTGGGGGACAATGTCGGACCTCCCTGAGAATATCAGTGAGATGCCGTACATAGGGCGGGCCTTCAAGCCACTAACTTGGCTAATTTTCGTACTACTACTAGCGTATTGGGGTTGGAGGGACCCAGAGGCAGTCGGCTTCCTCCTAGTGGGCGTGGCACTGCTCGGATTCGGAGCTGGGTTGGCCATTTCATGCCTCCTTTACTCCGGCTCAGAGTCCAGCAGACTGTACGCTCTTTCGAGACTCGTGGACGTCTATCCAAGCATCACAAAGCCAGATGGCCACGTAAGGTTCAACCAGAAGCTATGGACGACAACATTGGTCCTGATCATCTACTTCATGATGACCAACGTCATGATTTACGGGCTCTCAGACTCAACTCTGGACATCTTCTCTTCCTTCAGGTCGATAATGGCCGGTGCATCAGGTTCGATCATGCACCTTGGAATCGGCCCAATCGTTACTGGGTCGATTATAATGCAATTGTTCGCTGGTGCCAAGATCATACAGCTCGACCTACAGGACTCCGCAGATAAGCAACTCTACCAGGGGATACAGAAGCTTTTGGTCCTCTTCATGATTCCAGTCGAGTCAATACCACAGGTCTACGGTTTCCTTGACCCTCATGAGACCCTAATATACGACTTCGGAATAGGATGGGCCAATGTCATAATTGTGGCCCAACTATTTGTAGGGTCATACTTGGTTTTCCTGCTTGATGAGCTAGTCAGCAAGTGGGGAATAGGCTCCGGGATTTCCCTCTTCATCGCTGCAGGAGTGGCCCAGTCTACCTTCGTCGGAACGCTATCGCCCCTGCCGGTAGTGCAAGGGACTCCCATTTCTTTCGACAACCCCCCTTCGGGCACTCTGCCAATGATTTTCTACACGCTTCGGACTGCAACAAACTCGCAATTGGTTTCCCAGAACGGCTTCGAGCTGATGCTTCTCAATCACGCCAATCCAATCGCGGCTCTGATTTCTTCAGTCATAGTTTTCCTGGTTGTAGCTTATGCCGAGTCGAGTAAGCTAGAGCTCCCGCTCACACACGGCAAGGTTAGAGGGCATAGGGGCCAATACCCCATTAGGCTAGTTTACGCTAGCAACATCCCAGTAATTCTGATGGCAGCGCTGTTGGCAAACATCAACATGTTCACCCTTCTGTTCTGGAGTCATCCGACGCTTTCCACTGTCCCGATACTTGGGAGGAACGGGGCCATGAGCAAGGCGCACTGGTTCGGTTCATACGAGGTCGGCGCGACTACCCCCTCGGATGGTTTCGCATGGTACTCATCGATGGTCAACGGCGTGGGTGACTGGCTAATGCCCCTCCTTAATCAAACTGGAGATGCATATGGGCATAGCCTGGGCCAGATAATGCTGCATGTATTCACATACGTTTTCGTGATGACCGCCGGATCCACAGTTTTCGCTAAGTTTTGGATTGAGACCACCAACATGGGCGCCAAGGACGTGGCGAAGCAGATAGAGAGGACGGGGATGCAGATTCCCGGATTTAGGAAGAATCCGGTCGTCCTCGAGAGGATCCTCGAGAGGTACATCCCACCGGTGACGCTGTTCTCTGGTGCCTTCGTGGGTCTCCTTGCAGCGGGGGCTGACTTATTGGGAACAGTTGGGAATGCCACTGGTACCGGACTGCTACTTGCAGTCGGAATTATCCTCCGAACATATGAGCAAATTCAGAAGGAGCAGGCAATGGAGATGCATCCGGTGCTGAGAGAATTCTTTGGAGCCGAGTAAAGGGCATAATCGATACACCAAGGCCCAATGCCAACATATGGCCGCACGTCATGTTGAAATACCGAATGTCGGTCGCCGGGATGCTGCGTTGAGCTGGCGTTGGAGATTGAGCACCTAGTGCTATGACGTCTTCCTTCAGGTTCGACGTTTGCCGAGGACGTGCAGCCCCGAACCAAGTTCGGGGCTTAGAGGTGAACCACAAGAAACGA
>DAQP01000053.1:25541-36902 GCA_002504435.1 Euryarchaeota archaeon UBA438 | reverse complement strand
CAAATCCCCCAGCGTCCACCATTATTTGCCAAACCAGGGCTATTGGTTCTCTCTGATTTCCAGCATCTGATTGAGAATCTTGAGAAGGCCCCTGAGAGTTACTTCGCTGATCCCAGCAACCTTGCAGACGTCGCTCTGGGTCCTAGGGGAGCTACTTTCTTGGGATGATTTGTATAGGAGTACACCCGCAATGCCAGAGGGCTTCTTTCCTTGCCACGAAAGGTCATCTTTCACCAAATCCCATTTCTCTCTCACGTTCCCAAGTACAACGGGGGGCAAGCCGAGGTCAGAGTGGAACTTCTCAAAGTATTCTTCCGGTCCAGTAATGTGATGCGCCCCCAGGGTTCTTGCTACGAGCCTAATGGTTCTCTTGAGCTCCTTGACTTCAACATCCTTCGTCATGTCAAAGGCCTCCGCAACCTCTTCTATTTTACGAGGGATCTCCGCCTCCCTGGCTGCAACATATACGCAGGCGGCAGAAACTCCTCGAATACTCCTTCCAGTCACGAGTCCCCTTTCCACAGCATGCCTGTACAGTCCTGCGGCCTGTTGCTCAATCTGAGGGGGGAGGTCCCCTCTGTCCCTGATGAACTGCATGGCCCTGGACAAGTTCCTGCTACGGCTATCCCGTGTTTTGCTTCTCTGGTCAATTCGCTGCCTCCTCCTCCAGTCTCGAAGTGCCTTGCCAGACATCCCATGCCTCTTGGCTGAACCAGAGGTTAGGTCGGATCGTCTGATTTCAGTCGATAGTCCCTTGTCGGAAAGTGTGAGCGTAGTAGGAGCCCCAACCCTGCTTCTATCGTCCCCTCCTGAATGGTTGGTCCACTCTGCGCCAGGGTCGATCATATTCTCAGCAGCAACGTACCCGCAGTCCGAACATGACGTCTCCCCTCTGATGTCATCATTGTCCCATGAGTTTGAGCCGCAGACCTTGCAAGGCCCAGTAACTGACTCAGTCCCCCTGCTCCTAGAAGGCCGCCTCGATGGAACAATGGAACGCCTTCTAGCAGTTTTGCTAGAGGGTTCCATTTTCTTTCCGGCTTGCTTCGCAGTGTCCCTTTCCATCTTCTCAACTCGCAGTTGTATAGTGACGACCTTATTATTTAAATCTTTCTAATTGATGTTTACTTTCATGTGATCATTAAAACGAGCCACAGAATGAGTCATTGTCATCGTATTATGCACTCCCGAAACTTATTGCATCTCCTCTACTCGCTATCTCCATGGGAAGCATGCCCCCTGTCCGGACCGCTCTATTTGAGCAGCATATTGAGTCGGGAGCAAACATCGTCGACTTCCACGGCTTTGAACTGCCGATATGGTACACGTCGATCCAGGAAGAGCATCTGGCAACTCGAAACTCCGCCGGGCTTTTCGATGTCTCCCACATGGGATTTTTCCGTTTCCACGGCAGTGGTGTCTTGTCATGGCTACAGTCTGTTGGCACCCAGGAGTTTTTGAACTTCGCAAGTGGGAGGTGTGGATACACCCATTTCTTGGATCCAAAGGGCAACATTATCGATGATATGATTTTTGGAGTCAAAGAGGATAATGAGGTCCTGGGAGTCCCCAATGCATCCATGGTCGAAACTATGTTTGAGTGGCTTTCTTCCCTTCTGCCGTCGGACGGTTCCATCGCCCTGGAAGACCTCTCTAGCAAGACTAGCATATTGGCGTTGCAGGGCCCCAATTCTGCCAAGATAATTCACGACACATTGGGAGGTAAAAACGCCGTTGGAAGATTTCGATGCCAAGAGATAGCAGAGAATGATCTCGGAATCACGGGGTGGATCCAGGGTACGGGGTACACAGGGGAGTCCGGAGTGGAGATCTTTGTCCCCAACGAGCATGCGCCCAAGCTTTGGTCAGCCTTGCTGGAGATTGGCTCAGAGGAGGGGATTGTCCCCGTTGGACTAGGTGCTCGCGACACTTTGAGGTTGGAGATGGGATACCTCCTTTCGGGCCAGGATTTCCTCTGGCCTGGTCTCGGAGAAACTCCAGATTTTGGACTTCCGGAGGATTTCCTTGCCAGGGACACTGTCGAGACCGCCGTCCCCTTCGGATTAAGCATGGACCATGATTTCATTGGCCGAGACAGACTCGCCTCTTCCTTAGAGGGCAATGAACGTTGGCATGCACTATTGTGTCAGGAGAGGGGCCCATCGCCTAGGCCCGGACATAGTGTGCTGGATGGGCCTACGGAGGACGCCCAGTTGATTGGTTATGTGACCAGTGGAGCGCCTTCACCCTCAATGGGCGGTACGGGAATCGCCATGGCCTATGTCACTGGAATGGTCGTCGGTGACGATGTTTGGATTCAAGCAAGTCGTAGGCGTAGAGTTAGGGCTAAGATAGTAAGGCCACCTTTCAAGCGATGACAGCCTCAGAACGCGTAATTCGCATGTTGCCGTGACAAACCTCATTGCTGAATGTCTCCCGTCATGGCCCGAGGCATTCGCGTGAGCGCTGGATTAGAAGCAGTGGCCATTAAGAATCTCCAGACCCTGTTTGTTTCAAGGGGAATCTCAGCAGAGTCTCTATTCTCAAAATATGATATTGATGGCAATGGGTCATTGAGCCTAGATGAGTTTTCGGCGGCTCTAACTTCCATCACTGGGCAGTCAGCTCCCGAGGCAATTGTGAGGGCAATTGTGGGCGCTCTCGACTCAGATGGAGACGGCTCTCTGAGCCTCTCAGAAGTAATCTCTCTGGTCGAGTCAAACGCGAATGAGGAGTACTCGGAGGGTTCCGGAATCACCGTCAGTGATCACCCCAACCCCCTATACAATGGCGAGTATATTCCACAGCATGAAGTCAATGGGAAGCCTTCGTTCAGGAATTCTGAAGGAGCCGTTCTTTACTACTACAACGCCGGCTCGGGAGGTGCTCCCTCATGGAGCCTAGATGACAGGGACCAGGATGGTAGCAATGACTGGTACAGAGGTGGCTGGACACGCGTGCCGAGCTCCGGGGGATTGCCCCTCGGCCATAGGAGATGGGTGGGCGTCGGAAAGATCACTATCAGCTCCGCCTCAGGCCCAAGTACACCAGGGCCAAGTGCGTCGGAACCAATTCCACCGCAAGATCAGGCAGTGAGCAACCCGGAGATCAATATCTCGAAGGCGGCCTTCTCAAGCTCGGAAGAAATCACCTTCCGCTTCAGGGTCCCCCAGTTGCCTGGAGACGCATGGATCGGGATTATTCCCTCTGGAATCCCCCATGGGGATGAGGCTGTCAATGATATGCACGATACCAGTTTCGTGCACCTCCATGGGAAGACGACGGGTGAGGCTAGCCTCCCCAACCCGGGGCCTGGCGAATGGACGCTGAGGTTGCATGATACGGATAACAACGGTAACGAGATGGCATATGTTGCATTCACTGTTAGCGGCATCGAAACCGCTCCCCAGCCTTCCATCACCGTCGTCAGTGGCGACAGTGTGCCTATCGATGGCCCGCTAGAAATTTCCTTCACTGGAGCAGATGAAAATACTGCCTGGGTGGGAATATACGGGGAAGGGGGAGCACATGAGAATCACAATGGTTGGTGGAAGTATCTCAATGGCGAGCAAACACCGCCCAGTGCTCCGATATCCGGAGGCAACATTACTTTCCAACCGTCCGAAAGAAGATCGGAAAACATTGGCATGTACCAAGCGAGACTGTTCGCGAACAACGGCTACGAAATGATCGCCCAATCCAGGTTCGAGTTCGTAGAGGAGATCACACTGGATAGCGTCACTGGCCAGTTCTCCGACATCCTGGCTTCTATTGACCCCCAGTCAAGCAGCATCGAGGCGATAGAGGCGGGGAGAAACAAGGCGGATGCCGAGATAGAGCAGAAGATTTCCAGCCTCCCCTTCTCACTGCAATCACCGGCAAGAAGAATCTGGGATGCAAGAGCGGATGCCTACCAAGCAACGATGGTCGCAAAACTCCCTCCTCCCGAGACAGTAGCAGCTGGAGTTGCCGCGGCAGGAATAGCGGCCGCGGCCCTTTCGTCCGCCACAAGGGGGACAGCCCCTTCCTATGGGGGCGATACCGATGACGATGCGGTAGTCTCGGATGATTCGCCCGGTGAGCAGGAAGAAACCATTGCCCCCAATGAAGCAGAACGTACCCAAGCCGCAGCGCTTGAGCAAGCCCCCTCCCAAGTCCCCGCAAAGTCCCCGCCACCCCCTCCACTTGGGTTCGAGGACGTCGCCCCGGAGCCACCATCGGAACCTACTACAGAGGCCACCGATCAAGACCCATTCTCTGAAGTGGTTAGGTCATTCTCTGAAGCGAGATTGTTGTCTGATCAGAAACGCCTCGTTGAAACCCATGGGGGCTCTTGGTTCGAGGTTTCCCTCGAAGTGATGTCCGTGGAGAAGACCTTCGGAATCGGGCTTTCGGAGGAATACAGGGGGGGTAGCACGTTGATTGCTGAAGTTTCCCCCGTTGGAAGCCCCTCATTCTCCTGCGAGTCCGAGATCAGGCTCCCATCTTCTGCTGATCCGAGCACCTACAAAGCAGGACATGAGGGAGTCATGAGGGTCTCCGTACAGGGATGGAACTCCATTCGAAAGAGAGTCATATTGGCCTCTTAGAGATTAGCGACCTCAAAGGCCTCCTCGATCATTTCCTCGAGGCTTATTTGGGGCCTAAAGCCACACCTGTGTTCCAGATACCAAGCATCTACAATTCCCCACACTTCAGCTTCCGAATTCTGATTCAGTTCCGCAGTGGCCCCAGTTCTATGATTGTAGATTTCAGACAAGTCGTTCATTGTTACACCCTTGCCAGAGCCCACTGCGAAACTCTCTCTCGTGAGCGGAGGATCCTGCAAAACAGTTTGAATGACCCGAACCAAGTCCTCCACGTGAATGAAATCTTTGACATCCTCGCCCGAACCGGGAACGTTGACCCATCCCATCTGACTTTCGACAGCCCACCTGTGCAGTATCCCATTTCCAGGGGGGCCATCAAGGGGGACGCCCTGAACGTTAGATGCCCTGATCACACTAACTGGCCTGCCTGCCTCGGCCCTTTCTAGAGCGTTTTCTTCAATCCACAGCTGTCCCTCTGCAGCAGTGTCCCGTGGAGAGAGGGTGGATTCAGGCCCATAGTAGTCGTCACCAGGATACCACTGTGGGTGGACCCTAAGCGTCCCCAGAATGATCAAATGCAGCTCCCCATGCCTATCTACGGCATCCAATACTGGTCTTGCAGCCTCCCTCATGACTATCTTCGCCTCTCTCTCGTTTCGAGCTACTGACGTGTCTACAGGACGCGAATTGATGTGTATCAGGGCCGTACATGGAGTAAGCAGCACATCTATCGAAGTCTGGTCCTCGAGGGCCTCATCCGGAATGACCACAGCCCTGTCTCCAAGCGCTTCCACTATGTAGGGGGCCACGAATGAATCCGATGCAGTAATGGCGACTCTCATGCTAGCATGTGGCTCTCTCTCCGAAGCAATAAGAGTGTGTCGGTGGAATGTTAGTCAATTTGCAGCCTCTCGACCGAAGAAAATCATATACTCTCTCGACGGCCATTCATCCCGAGGGCGCAGGATGGACCAACTTCCAAACCTTGGCAGGGAGCAGGAAATGCTCGAGGAGATGGGCCTAAAGTCGATGGATGATTTGTTTTCTGATATCCCCGAGGGAGTCAGGAGGAACGAGCCTCTTCCACTTCGTGGGCCACAGTCCGAGGAAGAGATATGGGCGGATGCTCAGCATTTGCTAGGTGCTAACGTGGATCTAGACTCCCGCCCATCATTCTTGGCAGCTGGTCTGGCTCGTAATTTTGTCCCCACCATGGTTCCGATGATAGCCACAAGGGGCGAATTTCTTACTTCCTACACCCCTTACCAGCCCGAGGTCAGCCAAGGGATGCTACAAGCCATGTGGGAATTTCAGACAATGGTTTCCGAATTAGTTGGACTCCCTGTGTCCAACGTATCAATGTACGATGCCAGTACCGCTGCAGCCGAAGCCATCACGTGTGCCGTAAGGGCGAAGGGCAGGAAAGCCACTCAGAAGGGAGTCGTCTACGTCTCCCAATTTGTCCCTCCCCATCGCCTTTCTGTAATCAGAAACTACACTCAAGGCGGCGGAATTGAATTACGTGTTCTGAGACATGGTTCAGATGGATGCGTCGATCTTGAACATGCCACCTCTGCTGTTGGGGCATGTGCAGTATATGTGGAGCAACCGAATGCATTCGGCGAGCTCGATGAAGGAATAGCGAAACTGAAAGGAATCCTCGGCGAAAATACCGCCCTCATCGTGGGCGTCGATGCGGTTTCCTTGGGGATCGTCGAGGCTCCGGGCAATTATGGGGCCGACATCGTCGTGGGCGAGGGCCAACCATTTGGGATTGGCCCGACTGCGGGGGGTCCGATTTACGGGCTGTTCGCCTGCCAGAAGGAGTTTCTTCGTTTGATGCCAGGCCGTATTGTCGGAAAGACTCTAGATGAGGATGGACTTGATGCTTTCACACTCACCCTTTCCACCCGAGAGCAACATATCCGCCGCCATCGTGCGACATCTAATATCTGTTCCAACGAGACACTCATAGCTTTGATGGGGGCCATGCACATGGCACTTCTAGGCCCTGAGGGATTGCAGAGGCTGGCGCTTCGAGTGGCCTCTACTACCGAAGCGACCAAGCGAGCAATTTGTGAGTTGCCCGGGGTCGATCTGATAAATCCTGAATCTGCCAATTTCCGAGAATTCGCCGTTAAAATCCCAGGCGAAGCAGCCGATGCAGTAGCCCACATGGATAGGGAGGGGGTGCTTGGCGGATTCCCGCTTGGCGAGTGGTGGGATTCCATGTCGGATTGCCTCCTAATAGGGTGCGATGAGCGTACAAGCGATTCAGACATTGAGGCATTAACCTCCTCAATGATGTCTTGGATTAAGGAGGCAGTGGAATGAGTGACATCTTTGAGTTCAACGGTGCTGAAGGTACTGGTTGGTCCCAGCCCGAACCCATAATGGAAGGTGCGGCTGAGACGGTCCCTGAATCCCTGGCCAGGGCTAGATTGCCGCAGTGGCCACGAGCAAGCGAGCCCGAGTTAGTCCGTCACTACACATGGCTCTCCCAGAGAAATTTCGGTATTGATACGGGATTCTACCCGCTCGGTTCCTGTACTATGAAGCATAACCCCCGAATCAATGAGCGAATTGTACAGCTGCCAGGAATAGACAGGATCCACCCTCTACAGCCTGAGCACCAAATCCAAGGCCTTCTTTCCATATTCTTTGAGATGCAGGAAATGCTAGAGATTTGTTCGGGCATGGATCAAGTGACCTTGCAACCGGTCGCCGGTGCACAGGGAGAATTCGCAGCTATTAGGTGCATTCAGGAGTATCACAGAGAAAACGGAGAAAGCCATCGAGACAAGGTAATCGTCCCGGATTCTGCTCACGGCACAAACCCAGCATCCGCAGCCATGTGCGGGTACGAAATTATTGAGATACCTAGTGGAGTTGACGGAAGGCTCGACCTCGACGCACTAACAGCTGCCGTAGGAGAGGACACAGCTGCTATGATGATCACCAATCCTAGCACCCTGGGAATCTTCGAGCCCGACATAGCTAGGGCAGCAGAAATTGTCCATGAGGTAGGCGGGCAGATGTACTACGACGGCGCCAACTTCAATGCGATTCTAGGCAAGACTGATCCTGGGAGGATGGGGTTTGATGCTGTTCATTACAACCTACATAAGACATTCAGCCAACCTCATGGTGGCGGAGGACCAGGAAGCGGACCAATAGGCGTTAAATCACATCTCGCAGACTTCCTTCCCGCCCCATTAGCTGATCGCGAACAAGCAGATGATGACGGAGCCACAGGCGATGGATACCGATATTTCTGGAGGACTCCGGAGAAGTCGATAGGAAAGGTGCAGCAGTGGCATGGAAATGCTGGTGCAGTAGTTAGGGCATGGGCCTTCTACCGACGCTATGGTCGTGAATTAGAGCTAATGAGCGAGCATGCGGTACTCAATGCAAACTACCTGCGTCATCGGATATTGAATCCGGATCCTGAGTCTCGTAATCTTCATGATATTCATGCCATGCCTGTTGACGGCGCTCCGGCGGAGGTCGTCAAACACGAATTCACATTGAGCATGAGTCCTCTCAAGGATTCAACGGGCGTTACTGGAAAGGATGTTGCAAAGCGCTTACTGGACTATGGTTACATGTCCCCCACGCTGTACTTCCCGATGATTGTCCCTGAATGTCTGATGATTGAGCCAACAGAGACAGAGAGTCGCGAGGTCCTCGATAAGTTCGCGAATGATTTCCTAGACATTTTGGCAGAGGACCCTCAGATAGTGTCAACTGCACCCCACAATACCGATGTGAGGCGCGTCGATGAGGTTCAAGCCGCACGCAATCTTGTATTACGCCACCCCGGTCGTGATTGAGCAAATCGCCGAAGGCGATAATGCCAAGCCCCCCCTCCGGGGCCCATGGAGGCCTCCGAAGACAGATTCTGGCTTTTGGGACACCCCTCTTGGTGGAAACTCGAAGAGGGAGAATTTCCCCCCTCGCTCAGGAGTGGCGAAATACCCCTTCCCGAAGCATGGGGGGGTGTTGGAACCAACAAGACGGGCTGGTCGAGACAAAGACTCAGGCCCCTTGCATGGGGCCTTTTGAAACCCTCTGCATGGGCTCCCTTCTTTCTGATTGCCAGCTCTTTCCCCCTGGCTTTCCCCGGCAAGACTCCCGATGACCAGGCATTGGCCTCAGTTTTATTCCTAGTTTCATGGAGCCTTTTGATCGTCCCTCAATTGCTCGAGAGAAACTCTCAGCCATCATCAGCAGGCGGGGTCCTTTCCCTTCCCATAGATTGGAAACTCCTTCTGGTCGGAATTGTCATTTTCCCGCTCCATATTGAAATCGATCCGAGGATTGGATGGATTTCATTCTCATTTTTCATAGCATCAATGATGAGATCTTTCGTAATGATGTCCGACTCCTTCGTAATCCCGCCTTCTCGACTAGTTATCCCGGTCGATACCGGGGCATTGAACGAGATCACTATCGATGGCCAGTGGAATGTGTTGTCGGATAGGTGGCACAGGGGTCCAATAGCCACTTTTGAAACAGAGAATGGATCGCTCCTGATAAGCGGGAATAGCCGTTCCGGTTTCGACTTCGTTTCATTGGCGTACAGGCACCACACCGGATTTGTTCAAGATTGCTTCTTTGAGGGGCACCCCGAATCCGAAACTCTGTCCGAAATATTATCCTCCCCGCCCATTCAATTTGAAGTGGCGGAATGGCCAAGCTCATTCATTCTCCCAGTGCTGGAAGAGTAGTTTCAGACGGCAGGCATTTGAACCTCCTTCCTTCCCGATGTGCATGGACATATGCGTCGTACTGGGTTCCAAGTCTGACATGCCAGTGGCCGAGAAGTGCAAAACCGTTCTGGACATGTTCAATGTCTCATACGAAATCAGAGTTGCCTCAGCCCATAGGGCTCCTAAGTATCTCGAAGGGATAATCGAGTCAGCAGAACAGTCGGGATGCAAGGTTTTCATTGGTATGGCCGGTGTTGCAGCTGCGCTTCCCGGTGTAATTGCATCTATGACTACCATGCCCGTGATAGGCGTTCCAGTCGGTGGCAAAGTCCCACTCGACTCCCTGTTGTCCATTGTTCAGATGCCCCCTGGGATGCCTGTGGCAACAGTTGGGGTCGACAGGGGCGACAACGCTGGCGCCCTAGCAGTCCAGATTCTCGCTACGACCAACAAGGAACTCGCTTCAGCATACTCAGATTATCGTTCCGCAATGACTGCCAAGGTAATCGCAGACGACGAGTCAATCCAGGGGTGACCCATTTGATGAATACCCAAATGCTGGTCGATGAGGCAGTAGAGACACTTCAATCTCAAATCGACGATACGGCCATTATCGCTTGTTCGGGTGGCATAGACAGCACAGTGGCCGCCGTACTCGCTCACCGTGCCGTGGGAAGCCTCTTGCATTGCGTCTATGTCGACACCGGATTCATGCGCAAGCATGAGACAGAGGAGGTCTCAGAAATGTTTTCCGAAATGGGAATCAAGCTGAAGGTGGTCGACGCCTCTGAACGCTTCTTCTCTAATTTGGAAGGGGTCACCGATCCAGAGCACAAGCGTAAGGTGATAGGAGAGCAATTCATCCGGGTCTTCGAGGAAGAGCAGTCTTCTTGTGGGGCCAAGTACCTAGTTCAAGGGACCATAGCACCTGATTGGATAGAGTCGGGTGGCGGAGAGAGAGACGTAATCAAGAGCCATCATAATGTCGGGGGCCTCCCAGATGACGTCGATCTAGTGATTGTAGAGCCACTACATGAGTTCTACAAGGATGAAGTAAGGTCGATAGCCAGAGAGTTGGGAATAAAGTCCAGTGAAAGGCAGCCGTTCCCTGGCCCAGGCCTAGCAGTACGGGTCCTAGGGGAACTAAACCCCGAGAGGGTAGAGGCCTGCAGAGAGGCTTGCCACATTGTCGAGAAGCGTCTTAATGAGGCTGCAGGGGACGGCAAATGCGACCTCCCTTGGCAATACTTCGCCGCCCTATTGCCAGTTAGGAGTGTGGGCGTGCACGGAGATGCACGTGTTCATGGGGAGACAGTGGTCGTCCGAGCCGTTACCAGTCTCGATGGAATGAGTGCAAAGTACTCCCCCATTCCACACGATGTACTGTCCTCAATTAGCACTGAAATTACAAACACACTGAAGGGCCACGTAAATCGTGTTGTATACGATATTACCCACAAACCACCGGGTACAATAGAGTGGGAATGATTCCGATTCATTGATGAATGGGTGAACCAGCGGGCGACTAAGGCCGACATAGCTTAGTTGGTGGAGCGGTGGACTGTTAATCCACAGGTCGCAGGTTCAAGTCCTGCTGTCGGCGCCATCAATCCCTTCGTGCGAATGCTGCTATGGAGAGCACCAGAAGAGCCGAAATGAGCCCGAAACCAGGGGTCTCATCACTGTCCGCAATGTCATTGAAATCATCCAGTGGGTCGCAAATGTCGTCGGCGTCGATATCACTGGGGATTGAATCAGGGTTGAGAGAGTCGCTCTCACACTCCTCTTCGAGGTCATCCGAGAATTGATCGCCGTCATCGTCGGTATCGGCATTGTTTCCGATCCCGTCCCCGTCGGTGTCCAACCATTCATCTCCGTCTCCGGGGAACGCGTCATCGGCATCAGCCACCCCGTCCCCGTCGTCATCGGGATCTTGAACGTCACACGATCCGTCCCCGTCGGCGTCATTGGGCACCGACTCCACATCCAGAGGGTCGCTGCCGCAGTCTGGCTCTGTGGAATCGCCCCATCCGTCTCCGTCATCGTCGGTATCGGCATTG
>DAQP01000053.1:0-25171 GCA_002504435.1 Euryarchaeota archaeon UBA438 | reverse complement strand
GGCATCAGCCACCCCGTCCCCGTCCATATCGTCATCAAGCCCGTCGCAGACCCCGTCCCCGTCCATGTCCTCAGGTGTTGATCCCGAGTCCATCCCGTCACTACCACAATCTCCCTCGTCATAATCGGACCAACCATCACCGTCATCGTCGGTATCGGCATTGTCCCCGACCCCGTCTCCATCGGTGTCTAGCCACTCGGAGTTATCATCAGGAAATGCATCCTCGCCATCGTCGACTCCGTCATTATCAGAGTCATTGTCCATGGAATCGCACTCTCCGTCACTATCTGAATCAACGGGTATTGAATTATAGTCGAGTGGATCAGACCCGCACCATCCCTCATTGATGTCTGTGAAACCATCTCCATCATCGTCATAGTCAATTGGGTCACATTCCCCGTCGCCGTCAGTATCAGTAGGAACCGAATTAGGATCTAGAGGGTCGGAGAAGCACCTCTCCTCCATAAGGTCAGGGACTCCGTCATTATCGTCATCGTCATCGACGTTGTCGCCCTTCCCGTCGCCGTCTGAATCATCCCATTCTGTGGGGTCATTTGGGAATGCATCATCACCGTCTTCAACACCGTCCCCATCGGTATCTTCATCGAGCGGGTCACAGATTCCATCAGAGTCCGTGTCTATTGGTACTGAAGAGGAATCAAGCGGGTCAGATCCGCAGTCGCCCTCTACAGTGTCAGGCCAACCATCGTTATCATCGTCCTCATCAGCATTGTCGCCCGTACCATCCATGTCGGTGTCAGTGGTCTCGTTCGGGTTTAGTGGGAAATCGTCTTCCGAGTCCTCCACTCCATCGTTGTCGTCATCGTTGTCGGCGTCATTAGGAATTCCATCGCCATCGAAGTCGTCCCCTTCCAGAGCATCACATATGCCGTTAGAATCAGCATCCACAGGGGAATCAGAGGAGTCTAGGTGGTCTGTACCGCACGTAGCCTCATCGGAGTCCGACCAACCGTCGTTGTCGTCGTCATCGTCTTCGACTAGTTGGGAAGACGAGGTGAATTGTATATTGTCGAGATAGAGTGCTTCCATGGCCGAATTGGAGCTGAATTCCACTTCTAGGTGCCCCTGGCCCGCCGCAGAGATACTTACGGTGGTGGATGTCCAAGTCCCTAGGTATGATGAGTAACTGGAATCGATATCATAACCGGTTGTGTCCAATATCGAGATGTCGGAGTTAGAGCCTCTGAATGTGATGATTAGGTAGTCCACAGGGGAAGATGTCTCGTATCCAGTGTCTTGCAGGAACATGTCAAAGGTAAGGGATTCAGCAGTTACGTTGTCTAGCTGTAGAGTCGTAATCCCATCCACATCCGACATCTGGTAGCCATTGTCTCCGTCAGTGAAATTTCCAACCGTCCCAGTGTAGTTGATGGTCCCAAAGTAGTCACCATCAGTCAGCCCAACACCACCATTGGATTCGTAGTAAAGTGAGAATCCCATCTCCGAACCAGTGGTCTGGTTGTGTGCGACATGGGGCTCATTTGCATTATTCCAAAGATACCTGTCAATACTCTCATTTCCAGTGTCTGTGTACTTCACAGTCGAAATGGTGAATGGCTCCTCAAATGAGGTGTACGCAACGACATATGTTCCAGAGCAGCCACTAGCCAGTGTGTCTGGCATCCCGTCCCCATCTGTGTCCGTGTCCGCACAAGGATCATTTGGGAACGCATCATTCGCGTCATCAGTCCCATCTCCGTCAGAATCCGTTGCTGAAACGTTGTAGGTCGAGGTAAGCATCAGTATGGCAATCAGTAGTGGAGTCAGCACATGGCGGCGGCTCATGATGCTCAGAGGGGTAGAGAATCAATTAACGCTTGGGTGGAAATCTCGAGCTAGAGGCTTTCACTGCATTCTCCGTTAACATCTTTGACCTGTTCCCGATGCATCGACATGAGTCCCAGAGGGGCCGCCGAACAGGTTCTCGATGCCATCGACGCATCTGGTCGGCATTATCGAGACAGCCTACCAATGATAGCCAGTGAGAACATACTCAGCCCATTGGTCCGTAAAGCGTGCGACTCGGACCTGCACGGCAGGTACGCGGAGGGGCTACCTGGGAAGAGGTACTACCAGGGGTGCGACGATTTCGATACCATCGAGGAGATAGGGATAGACCTAGCGAAGCGTGTTTTCAACTGTGGCTTTGCCAATATCCAGTCGACTTCAGGAACAGTGTCTAACATAGGCGCCCTCAAGGCACTAGCTAGGCCAGGTGATAGGATTACAGCCGTGTCAACAGCCGATGGAGGCCACATCTCCCACGCAAGAATGGGGGCAGTTGGGCTAAGGGGGCTAGATCTCGTAACATATCCTTGGGACGAGGAAAGGATGGAGCCAGATATTGATGCGTCCTGCGCGCTAATCAGGGAGGCCGAACCGCAACTAGCACTCTTTGGCCAGTCAGTATTCCTGTTTCCGACACCACTCTCAGAACTCTCAGATGCAGCGCATGAAGTTGGGGCGAAGGTGATGTATGATGGCGCACATGTACTCGGTTTGATTGCTGGGGGGCAGTTCCAAGATCCACTCCATGAGGGCGCAGACGTAATGACAGGGTCCAGCCACAAGACATTCCCTGGGCCCCAGGGGGGATTCCTTCTATCCAATTCCGATGACAAATCGCTACAGAAGAAACTCAACAACTCAATTTTCCCAGGGACTTGCTCATCGTACCACCTGCATCACGTAGCAGGAAAGGTCGTGGCTCTGGCTGAGTTCGAGGAGTTCGGTGTTGACTATGCCAAGGACATCGTGGCAAATGCCCGGGCATTGGGCGCAGCTCTCTCTTCCGAGGGGTTCGACGTCCTCGCAGAGGAAAGGGGATTCACAGAGAGCCACCAGGTCCTAACCCGCCACGGTGGCCCAGACTCGGGGGCTGGAATGAGGGCCGCACAGACTCTCGAGGATTGTGGAATAATTACCAACATGAATATGCTACCGGGTGATACTAAGGCCATGTCCGGACCAAGTGGCCTGAGGCTAGGGGTCCCAGAACTGACTCGAGTAGGGATGGGCGTCGATGAGATGCAGGACGTGGCACGCTTTTTCGCAAGGGCGCTGATACACGAGGACGACCCGTCATCGGTCAGTTCGGAAGTATCGTCCTTCAAGTCTAATTTCCAGACTGTCAGATACTGCTTCGAGGAAGGTCCCGCGTATCCGGGAATA
The DNA here is from genome assembly GCA_002504435.1 of Euryarchaeota archaeon UBA438. Lineage (GTDB taxonomy): Archaea > Thermoplasmatota > Poseidoniia > Poseidoniales > Thalassarchaeaceae > MGIIb-O5. The sequence continues at coordinate 21,979 of DAQP01000053.1, read as the reverse complement.
TGACAACTTATTCACGTCGCCCCTTTACCCAAGGCTATGCGCAGCGAGTCAGCGACTGCTCTGATGCTCACCTTTCTGATGCTCACATCCGGCTGCTTGGGCCTGTTTGATCAGGGCGGAGACGCGGAAATCGACGTTGATTGCAAGGAACAACCCTCTCATCAGGATTGTTTCGTCCCAGTGATCACCGAGGACGACTGCACTTCCTTGCAGATTTTCACCGGAGACTACTGTAGGGCCATGATAATGCCCTCTTCACTTTCATACGGAGTAGAGAAAATGACTCTAATTTCAGGTGCAGAGATTCAGACTCTGACCCCTAGCTTCAATGGCGATGGCCCACAAAATTGGTTAGTCAATCCGAGACTCCCGGACGGCCTCTCGCTGGACCAACAAACCGGGGAAATAAGCGGGACTCCGGAAGTACGCACAATTATGACTGGCTATACAATAATCGCGTCAAATGCGGCAGGGCAGACGACTTCTCTTATCGAAATCGAGGTTATCCCCCCGGGCCCATCCTCCGTTCAGTACCTGATCGAGGTACTGTCATGCGAGATGGGTGGATTTTGCGAGGTCTATGCCCCATTGGTACAAGGCGGGGATGCAGATTCATGGGAGGTCGACCCCCCTCTCCCCCCTGGTTTCCAGATCCTAGAGGACGGTTCGATTCAGGGGAACCCCTCTTCATTAGGAGACTCCAACCACACAGTCACGGCTTCAAACATCGGAGGGGGGGCATCCACACAGATTCGTATCATTACACTGCATGAGCCACCTAGTGGACTAAATTATCCCGGTCAGCCATTCTTCTGGATGACAGATGAAGAAGCAGTCGCTACACCCAACGTGGACGGGGGCGGGCACCTCACATGGGCAGTTTCACCGCCTCTGCCCGAGGGACTGTACATCGATCAGACAGACGGCTCAATTACGGGAATGCCATTGTATCCCCAACAAGTTCTGCAGTACACGGTTACAGCGTACAACACAGGGGGCTCTTCATCGGTCAATATCCTAATCCAGATATTCGAGGAATCGCCCACTGGGCTGATTTACGAGCCTTCGGAGTTCGATCTAAGAATCGGAGAGGGCATTGGTTCTGTGATTCCACACATCAATGGAGGGACTCCCTCGACATGGGAGGTAAGCCCAAGCCTTCCAGACGGATTCTCCTTTGATTCATCAACAGGCGCAATTAGTGGCAACTCGACTTCCTTACAACCATGGACTCACCACAGGATTTGGGCCAACAACTCAGGGGGATCATCCACTACCGAGGTTGGATTCAGGATTACTAGCATGCCTCCAGACGCAATTCACTGGCCAGCCAATGAATTCGCACTCAAGTCCAATGAAAGCATCACCATCCTAGCCACAAACGACGGCCCAGACATTGACACATGGGAAGTTTCCCCCCCTCTTCCAGAAGGGATAACGCTATTCCAGAATGGCACAATTTCTGGAGTCCCGGAAACGAGATCTGACTGGCAACAGTATACCATCTGGGCCAATAACACAGGAGGTTCAGCCGGTCTGAACATATGGATTGCAGTCCATGACTTGAGGGCCGATCAGAACGAGCTGCTGAGAGGACTCGATGACGCAGATTGGGGAGGGTGGTCATCACTTATTCTGCCCATAGGCAAGTGGTCTTTCCCACTAGGCAGGGATTCGACAGACTCCACCGTTGTATCCGCTAGTCACGTCGGCAGGGGGAAGATGATTGGCCTCGGACATGAAAGCTGGGTCACACAGAACCATGAATTCAACTTCAGGGCAGTGGAATGGGTGTGTGGGGAGGCAGCAAATGTCGGTCTTGCCTATGGCGCAGGATTCGATCACTGGGAGGATGAACTCAGGGCCGAAGGTCATTCTGTACACCTATCAGTTACTCCCGATGACCTCTCTCAGGTGGATTGCCTTCTGGACGAGTTCTGGAATGGGCATGATGACGATGACAACATGGCAATAGAGCAGTTTCTGCTCGGTGGAGGAGGAGTGATAATGGGCGGTCACGCATGGTATTGGTCATACTCAAACTCCGATGTTCCACACAATTATCCAGGAAACAAGATTTCCAAGACAACAGGCCTGATGGTATCCTCAGATTGGGGGTACAACGACATCAACTTCGAGATTCCTGACATGTATTACACCCCTCATAATGCAATCGAGGGAATCTATGCCGACAGGGTTGAGGGGGTCGAGCTGTCTAGTGCGGAAGCCGCAATCGCCTACTCATCAATTTCCGACTGCACAGTAATCGTCCCACTTGACTTCCCGGAATTCTGGACGCCTCTGAGGGAACTGGTAAACTCCACTGGATGGACTGTGATTCCATACAGCACGCTTTGGAGCTCAACAGGACATGACTTAGGGGCAGATCCCGTTGCCGATGTGATTCTGAGGCTGGAGGAAGCCTTGACCCAGAGACTTCCTGCCAACGAGCTCCCCGTCCATCCAAGCCATACGGAATTCCCGGGGGAGGTCCCCTCCAATGCCTCTAGGGTCTCTCGAACGGTTACCATCGATGGGAACCAATCTGGACTACCCTCGAATTTCGGGTATTCGGGCGCACGAAGCAGTCTACGAATGTCCACCGGACTCTATGCACCCCCTGGAGAGGTAATCTCAGTTACAGTTAGCCCGGAAGTATCTGAGTTGGGGTTCTGGATTCTGATAGGTGCGCACACAGACAGTCTCTGGGGCAAGGACGTCATTAAGAGGCACTCCAAGATTCACAGGTATTGGTGGATAGACAACACCACCACATTAGATACCTGCGAGGAAACCGGTGTTTGCACGTATACAGCAGATGTAGGAAACGCATTCGGCGGACCAATCTATGTTGCAATACCCGCCGGATCGGAATTCGGCGAATTCGACGTCGCCATCGGTGGAGCAGTAAGGGCGCCAATGTTCGTTCTCAATGAGACATCCGACTTTGAGTGGATATACCTGCAGAGGGATTACCCAGCCCCTTGGGCAGAGTTGGTTTCTAACAATTTCATCATGACAGTGCCCAGTTATGAGATAAGGGAATTGAACAATCCTTCTGGCCTAATGGAATGGTGGGACGAAGCCCTCTCGATGGAACATGAGTTGTATGGATATGAGCCATGGCCGAGAGTTGAGAGGGCGGTTTTCGATGTCCAGATTTCTGCTGGATGGATGCATTCCGGATACCCCTTCATGGCACACGATCTCAGTGTCGCTGGAGTTGTCAATCTCTCATACATGTCCGAGAACGGCGATTGGGGGATGTTCCACGAGCTAGGCCACAATCATCAGTGGATGCCGTCCACATTGCCAGGGACCACAGAGACGGGATGCAACTTCGCTAGCGTGTATCTGATGGAGGACTTAGTCGGAGTGGAGGGCCATGGGGCCGTGGATCCCGCCCAGAGGGAATCGCGGATGAGAAACTACTTCGATGATGGCTCGAACATCTCAAACTGGTCCGTATGGACAGCTCTCGACACCTATTTGATCATCAAGGAGGAATGGGGATGGGGACCGATTACCGAGGCTCTCAGCGTCTACTACACACTCCCAACCGCAGAGGTTCCAGTGGGTGACGTGGAGGAGTTCAATGCATGGGTCCTGCATCTTTCGAACTCGACAGGGTACAACCTAGCACCATACCACGCAGCATGGGGCTTCCCGCTCACTCAGGGGACCTTTGATGCACTGGAACATCTTCCCGTTTGGGTCGACGATCCTTTGCGTGGAGAGTACTATGCCTACGCAGCCATTCTTCGAAACCTTTCTTCACCGGACCCATCTGATGCCACCTCCACTACAATATCTTGGGAGACTTACGACAATGGTACGAATACAACTCTCATGTTCTACTATGGCACAACGGACATGGGTAACCAGACTTCGGGTTGGGATGGCAGCACTAGTTTCGGCAGTACAACAGTCGGCAATCACTCACAAGTCGTTTCTGGTTTGACTTGTTGTGGTGCTAATTACTATGGCAGAATTATGGCCTCTAATGAGGGAGGCTCATTTTGGTTCGGCCCAATAAATTGGACAACGGACTATCTTCCAGACTGAGTCACTTAATTGCTAACTCTTCGAAGTAGTTCTTCAAGGCTAAGTTTCGGACAGTGTCGTTGATGCATTATCGCCAATGGTATCCAGATTAGCGTGTGACCGATGGTTGCAGTGAACGCAGGGACTAGCTCCAGCTCCGGCTCACCTTGCATCGCTGAAGCAACCACTCCGAGTACAGCGAAGTGAGCGACATAGACAGTTAGAGTGATCTTCCCCAGGGGTTCGAGGAACGAAAGACCGTCCCCCCTCCAAGGCTTGCCCCCGCCTCCCTCATCACCCTCTAGTATTCTGTGTGCTAGAACTGCGAGTGTTCCTGAAACCACTAGGAATGCGGGACTGGCCGGGAAGAATGTCAGAATCGCGTTCCCCTCGGTGAGGGCCCAGGGAGTCCCCTCTGCCTCCGCGACTGCAATAGTGACCGTCGTTAATGCCAGACCTATGGCGACAAAACGCTCCCGCACATTCCTATTCTCGGATAGGTCGTAGATCAGAGTACCTAGAAGTATGAAGAACAACCAAGGTAAAGCCGGATATGTTCCGTTCCATAGTAGCCTAGCCACCCATTCGTAGGCTCCGACAGAGTATACCCTCTCCCAAAAACCTCCGAGGCCGGCAGCATCACCCAGAAAAACAGGGGAAGCTGCCATGACCAGCATCAGAGATGCCCTGACTTTGACTCCTAGCTTTGCTAGAATCGGAGAAATAAGGGCCGCTATTGCAAGCAGAGTCAGGACTCCCGGGGTGTACCACTCGAACCTCCCGCCCCTTTCGACATTGAGCAGAACGTTGACCAAGATTTGGCAGATGGCAAGTAGCGCTACCCTGGGTATCAACCAAGAAATCCAGGCCGACCCCCCATTACGGCCTTCAGCGACCCTGCGAACAGCACTCTTATGGATGCCCCAACCCGAAATCATCACGAACATGGGTGCAGCCATGCCGCCGAACGCAGCAGCCACAAATGCAGCAGGGTCATCAACGCTCATCCCCCTGGGGGGAATAATGGCCGCAGTGTGAACTTGCACCATGCAAAGTACCGCTATCGCCCTCATCCTGTCAATGTGGGAAAGCCTCACCAAATCACCTCTGAGATGCGTGATTGAACCACAGGCTCAGAATCTGAGAGTTGGATGGCCCCGCTGAGCATCCTTGCAATTTCTTCGATCCTTTCCTCGCTGTGGTATATTGTAGCCCAGACTTCGCCCTTCTCGAGGTAGTCACCAACTTGAACTTCCAGAGCCACCCCGACTCTCCTGTCTATCTCATCGCCCAGGGATTTCCTACCTGCTCCCATCTCGAGGCAGGCCTCGGCCACTGTCATCGCATCAATGTCAGACACCCATCCTTCTATCCCAACCTCTATCGTGGTCGAGAAGAGATCGCTATCTAGGATCCCAAGACCCCTCATTAGGGAATATTCGCTTTCGAAGATTCCTTTGTCCCCCCCTTGTGAACCGACCATTTCAAGGAATTTGTTGAATGCCGTTCCGTCGTACAGGCTATCCTGGATCTTGGATGCCCCCTCTTCTAAATCTTCAGACATTCCAGATGATCTCAGGAGCATCCCGCCCAGTACGCAAACCAACTCTTCAAGGTCGACCGGCCCCCTCCCACACATTGTTTCAACACTCTCAATTATCTCCAGCGAGTTTCCAACCGAGTACCCTATTGGTTGGTCCATGGTAGAAAGTATCGCTGAGGCAGATATCCCCATCCCCTTTGAGACGCTGACCATTGACCTCGCCAAATTCTCCGCTGCATCTCTGCTTTCCATGAAAGCAGCCCTTCCGAACTTCACATCCAGAACTAGCGAGGAAATCCCCTCTGCCGCCTTCTTGGAAACTATCGAAGACGTGATTAGGGGGAGTGAAGCGATAGTCCCTGTTACGTCACGTAGGGCGTACAGCCTCCTGTCAGCAGGGACCAATCCCTCAGTCTGACCAACCATTGCAAGGCCTATATCATTCACTTGCTCGACAATTTCGTCCACCTCAAGGGAGACTCTCAGTCCGGGAATGGACTCTAGCTTGTCCAAAGTCCCCCCTGTGTGCCCCAAACCCCTCCCTGAAATCATAGGAACCTTCAGTCCACAGGCAGCCAACGCGGGGGCAAGCGGTATCGAAACCTTGTCCCCTACCCCGCCCGTCGAGTGCTTGTCGACATAGAGGCCGGGAAACGGCCAAGACAGTACTTCACCGGAGTCCCTCATAGATTCGGTGAGAAAAACGGTTTCGTCAGTTGTAAGCCCCTCACTGAAAACTTTCTCCAGCCACAAAACGACCTCTTCATCGGGTATTGTGCCGTCCACGACGCCATCGATGAACTCATCGATGGACAACGATCACTCCTCCTCTCCGAGTTCTTCCCTGATTTGCTCCATGCTTTGGCCGCTGTCTAGGCGCCATTGTATCTCGTCCCTGGTGGTCCTCTCTCTGTTGAAACCGAATCCATCCAGGACTATTTTTCCGTGAGAACCATCGTCCTTGCCCTTGGTCAGGGCACGTACATCCTCGGAATCATCGTCAAAACTAGTCCCCTTTAGTATCGCTAGCTCTGACCCGGCATTGTCGAATCTGTAGCCAGAGTCGTCAACCAAAACCTCGTCCGTACTGCTTTTTGGTTTTCTGAATGTAGTGATTCCAGCAATTAGAAGTGAGATTGCTGAAAGCGCCATTAGCCCGAATAGGAAACTCGCCCCCGGCCTTGACATGGCATCTTCTCTGATGTTGATGAAACCCTCATCCTCATCCTCCCCCTCCTCCTCGGGGCCAGTTTCGACAGTCTGGTTTTCTTCATGCGGATCTACTTCCTGTTCCTCGCACCCCCATTGTTCACCGTCCGGGACGCCGTTCTCATCCACGTCACTGGATGTCATGGACAGTATCGGCGATCGAAGTACGCTCTGAGCGAAGGACTCCTCCTCTCCATCGGGAATGCAGTCGTCATCCGTATCGGGATCAAGAGGGTCCCCTCCCAACTGGAATTCTCTGAGATTGTCCAGGCCATCTTCATCCAAGTCCAGGGATTGCTCGCTCAAGGCAGTACCGAGGACCGCAGCCGAGTGCCTATTTAGTCCGTATTGAAGCTCCCATGAGTCGGGCATCAGGTCTCCATCTGAGTCTGTACTGGGGTCAAGCCTAACCCAGTCTTCATTGAACGAAGAAAGGTAAACTGCCGCAAGCTCCTGGTGGTGTATTAGGACACCCATTTCCCTATTCCTCAAAGCAGCACTGGAGCCCCAATTCATACTTCCGACCAAAACGCTCCCCCCGTCAATTATGGCACCCTTATTGTGGAGCTTCACTATATTGCTCGATGACGCCATTAGCCTAGCTGTTGCGTCCAATCCCTCGGTGGCGTTCCAATTTGTGTTGAACATGTGAATTGTGTCCCTTATCTCTTCGTCCCATTCCGCGTAGAATCCATTCAGTATTATTCTCAATTTCACTCCTCTGTTTGCGGCTTCATAGAGAGATGCTATAATCGGATTTTCTCCGAATCCCCAGTACCAATCTAGGTCTAGATACTGCACTGAAAGGTCAATAGAGTGCTGTGCCGATTCAATCATGCTGACGACCCCATCTACGCAATCATCAGGACATGTCATGAGTTGTGCTTCAAATGGCCCTTCTATCTCATTGGGCGCCATTACGCTCCCATTGAAAACCGTCTCTTCCATGACCCACCCATTTGTGGGGGAGTGACTAGGAGAATGGGAAGATATGTGGAGATGGTTGGGATTCTCGTCCCATGAAAGTCTGGACAGGACTAGTTCGGCTGCTTCTTCAGAGTTGATAATTACCGACCACTCCCGATTTCCCACCCCATCAGGCGGGACGCTGGTGTCCTTCCAGTTTCCAGAAGAGATCCAAACGCTCTCTGAGTCTCTGACTGCAACTTTGCTGTGGATGTATGCGTAGGGCGAGCTTATCTGTGATGGGTCTTCCATCCAGAAAACTGTTGCACCAGCATCATGTAATGTCTGAGCGTGACCCCTCTGGTTGTCTATTGTGCTAGATCCATCCAGTATCCCCTCCTCTAGCAATATTGTAACCTCCACCCCTCTGGCCATTGCATCAAGAAGCGAGTGCGAAAGATCCGGGCTCATGAATTGGTAGATGTGCAAGTGAATCGAATCATCCGCCAGCCCTATCCAATGGTACAGATCATTGAACGCGTCTTCTGGACCTATCGAGGGGATCAAGCTCGAGGAGAAGTCTCCATTGAATTGGCCCCCATCGCAGAATGTAGAAGCGCCAATCCTAATCCACCTCTGTTCCCAGTCTGATCCGGTATCTGTATCCGGGTAATCTCCGCAACCCGAACCCCTCATCAGTATCAGTCCCGGAGAACCATCGCCCGGAACTGAAATGGCGGGGCCGTTCCAACCATCAATTTCTGCTATTCCTCCTCCGTATACTATCGAGTCGACTACTGTGCCATTGGGCTCGACTAGCATTAATGAACTCCCTGAGTTTACCAGCCAAGGCATATTGTTGAGGACCAAATTCCCATCTTGAGCAACTATTCCCCCGTCTTGCAGGAGGTTGAACGGATTGTCCGTAAGAACCACCGAGGAACCAGCATCAATGGTTAGTGAGATTATTGTCGAATGCCATGGGCCACTCGCACGGATTCTTGTGATGTTCCACCCATCGAGGCTCACCTCCTCGGAGCCCAGATTTGTAATCTCTAACCAATCATTACTTCTGTCTGGGACTTCGCCTGGCATTATTCTGGTGAATTTGACATTGAATTCGCCATTCCACCACGATGGTTCGACATCTACCGGGTCCCCCCCTCCCTGCTCCCCGGGGTTCTCAGAACCAGGACTGGGCATCTGTGAATCTACCCACGTTGCCCCAGGGGAGGAAGGATCGCCGACCTTGGATACCCCATTGGATGCTTCGCCAGTAATGACTTCGTGGACCGTAGAGTTGTCTTGGTCCTTCAGATAGACGGTTTCCCCCCCGTTATTCAGTCTGAGCGTCCCCACCTCATTCTCGGCTATTATTGCAAATTCACCGGATTTCAGAATAAATGGGGACTCTAGATCGTCGAATCCCACCCATGTCTGAGAGTTTATTGGGTGGTACCATCCCCCAAGATCGACTATTGCCCACCCCTCTAGATTTGCATCCAACGTACCGGAATTGTACAATTCGACCCACTCCCCACTGGGGAAAATCCCCTGGTCAGATCCATCGGCATTTGGCATAATTTCGTTGATACATACCTCGGCGCAAGCGGAATCACGGCTAACGATACTGCGAGCTTCAGTGGCTAGTGATTCTGGGGCCATGTTGCAGGCTGGGCACATGAGGACGGCAACGAGCGTAACGAAAACAAGGCTCCTAGCGTCCCTCATGTCCGTCCCGTCATGACGACGGGGTTCAAACCCTTCGCGAGTACGTTCCAACTTGTAGTACGAATTATTCGTCCTTCTCCTTCCTTGACATCCCGAATCCTATCAGCCCTATCCCTATGACGTAGAAAGCGAGTTGTGCGTAGGAGATGATCGCAAGAGTCCCTCCGACGCTCCCACCGAAGTTGGTCCAACCTGTTGGCCCGAGGTTATCGCTAACCGCCGCTCTGAAGTCTGCGGCTTGGTCGTCCTCGATCTCCGAGAAAGTGTTGATTACGAATACTGGGTGGACATCGCTGGAATCGAAGTCCGGATTCATACTCCCCACTCCTCTCAAGTCGAGGTAGAATGTGACTTCGACATCACCGTACATCAGTGCGTTCGACAACGGCTCGACCTTCATGTCGATGTCCGCCCCAAGGTATACCGGCAGTGCGCCAGGCATAGCATCGACAAAAGTGGAAGACCCGATCAGCTTGCCCTGAATTTGGTTCGACGCGGGATCCGCGACCACCTTGTGCTCAACCATTTCTATTCCCTTGTGGGTAACAGTCTCGCCAACCTTAGAATTGGCTATTGTGTAACCAATCAGGTTAACGTCGAACGACTCATCTGCATCAGCGATACCCCCGACGGTCCCACTCAGTGAGGTCACCGAGTTTCCGACATGGTCGGATAGAAGGCCAAGTGCCGCATCCTCCCTGTGAGGCGCTCTCCATGGCAGGTGCTCTGTCATCCCATAGGTTTGGTTCTCAGCGCATTCCAAGTCGAAACCCAGGAAGTCCCCATTGGAATCGTAGTCGTAGTCGCACATACCATCGCCATCGGAGTTGATGTATCCCTGCATCAGTTGATGTCCAACATTTTCTCCAGAGGTGCTAATTTGGTAGACAGAACGGTCGCCCGTACTGACTCCCCCGGAGCCATAGTAAGTGTCGTTGGTCTCAAGACTGACCCACGGGAAGAAGCCGAAGTAGGCATTCACGGCGTCGTTCCAGCCGTACAACCAGTTGTTTATCGGCATCGTGACGGTCGGCTCATTACCCGTTACGAAATTCAGCAGAACAGGCATCACGGTGTCGAAGTAGAAGTTACTGACCCAGTCCCTTAGTGCCTGAGCGGCATCTTCCGAGATGCCGTATAGGTTAGCCACATATGCGTCGTCCCACACAGCCTGATTGCCGTTCTCGTCCGGTAGCGCCATTCCTGACAGCTCCCCGTACATGAAGGATGATGGGAATGAGGACTTGAGTCCAATTTCCGGATCATTTAGTATGAAGTCAGACTTCTCTGGGCTCAGAGCCGCCATTCCGCCGAAGTCAGCTCGGTTGAGCCCTATCGCGATGTATGTCCCTCCCAATGGGTCGTAGTCCCCGAATGAAGAAAGCCACCAGTCATTGGACCCCATTGTCCCCTGTCCGCCCGCTAGAATCATCTCGAACTCTGTGGGAGTCCCTAGAATCCCGAGGCCGACCCATGGCTCCGCGTACTCTGCTATGCCGACTACTGTGAGGAGTCCAACGTTGTAAGCCTCCATTGCCCCGAAGTAGTCTCCAGATTGCAGTGGCAGTAGAAGCCCCACGACCATGCCGGGAAGTGGGATTCCAGAAATCTCGAAAGAACCTAGAAGTCCGACATTAGGATTGAAAAGCAGGTTGTTAAGTGTGTCAGGGTTGATGATGTTCACCCCACTGACTTCCAAGAAGCGCTCTCTTAGCTGAGGGGTCTCGTTGTTTATCTCAGCTCCTCCCCCGTGAGCAAGGAAGGTATTACCTGCAAGAGCGAAAACTCCGAGGTCTATGGCAGCCATCTCTGCCTCGCTCGCATCTCCGTACCCATACAGTGCTGCTCTTGTCTGAGTCACAGCGCCTCCATCCGGGGCGCCCATCCCAGCGACTAGCACGGGCCCAAGGTCGCAGGTCAGTGCAATGCACGTTCCAGTGGAGGGGTCCACTGCATCGTACATGATGTAGTCGTCGTAGTCTGCGTATGCTGGAGTTCCATCGGTACTACCGCCGTTGGCCATCATGTAAGCACCCGAGAGAACGCCTGCGGGAGCCATGTCCGTCGCGTTCACCTCATCCATGCCCATGTCATTCTGAAGGTTCCAAGCGAAAGCATCAATCATTCCGGAGATGTCTTCTGCAGCCCAAATGCTTGGGGCTCTGTTAGCAAGGTCAAACTCAATCATCTGCGCAGCAAACATGCCCTTGGCGAAAATCTCCCCGTACTCAATCCCTGAGCCCATTCCGCCGATTCTCTGGGTGTTCCAAAGGATGTTGACCTGGGTGATGTCGGTGTCCCCTGGCATCGAAGACATCCCTTCGTGCGTGCAATCCTCGCACCACTCGAAGACATCGTACTCGGAATAGGTCATCGTGCCCGCATCGTAGTCGAAGTCCAGGATCTCTCTATTGGTGGTCACCTCATAGATGAACGGCCCCATTTTCTCGAAGCAGTCCTCTCCACACACTCCCTCAGTGGAATTCGCGACGTCGGTGTCTAGGTTGTAGGCGTAGTAAACCCTCTCAGAGGTAGAAACATGCCAATCCTCATCGTAGTCGATGCTCCAGTCTTGGTTACCGTCATCATCTAGTCCGTCGTAGCCCTCTGCAACTTGGGTCTGAACCCCGCTCTCTATCTGGCTGTCAACGAATCCCGTAACAGCTAGGCCTATGTTCACTAGGAGGAGTAGGGCTCCAATCGCAATTGCCATGGTTGATTTGTCGTTCATTGTTGTCACTCTCCCTCCGTCGCACTCATGTGCAAGACATAAGCGTTACACTCCTCAAAATCCCGTAATCGCCCCGATAAATGGTCAAATGAATCCGAAGCTGTCGAATGTCTGGGCGAACGTGTAGAGCATAATGGGGACCAGTATTATCCCCATTGCATGACTCCTTCTGATGCCAATCCTGGGCGGCATTAGCCCTAGCCCGGTCCCCACAATTAGCACCCCTACCCCGACCCAGCCGGTCGAAAGCCAAACCAGGACGCTCACGAAACCAGCAACCGAGATCACTAGTGTCCTGAGGGGGACGATTTCGTGCATCTTCAGCATGCCCTTGCCCACTTCTATCATCACAGGTACCGCGAAAAGACCGGCCGCGATTGTAATTCCTAGTAGCCTCACAAAATCAGCTGGAGGTTCGACCGCGTTCCAACCGTCTATTGGGTACATCATGTTCAATGCCAGTGCGGCGCCGCTTCGAGGCCTACCTACCATGTATAGGAATCCAAGAACCATCACAGTTACAGCAGTGTTCACGGATGATAGAACAGCTATGACTTCCAGATCCTGTTGTTGACTCTGGGCACTCAGGTCCAAGTCGGGACTAGTCTCTCCGGCCTCTTCCAGAGCCGCTCCGAATATTTCCTTCTCCTCTTCGGAGAGGCCTTCCATGTCCGAAGACTCGATACTCACTGGCCTAGGGTTAAATCCGGGTTGGATCCCATGTTCGAAGTCGGCCGGAATGTAGTTCGGGTCAGTTAGTCGGCCCCACATGTTCCTCGCACTCATCACAACTACGGTCGCCTGAGCAGCAGTCATCCCCGGAAGTATCGCCATCACGGAAGATACCACCGCTGAAAGGAATGTGGGAACTGCTAGGGGCTTCATTGCAGGCATCTCCCAGTTTTGTTTCTGAGGCGGTATCTCAGAAGTCGTCACGTAAATGTCAATGAGATTGGCGATCCCAAACAGCCCTGCCAGTCCGGGGAAAAGAAGGGTCGCCGATGGCATTCCAACGGGAGAACGCCCCGGTAATTCGAAAACGGCCCAGCCATAGAATCCCGTTAGTAGGAAGAATGCACTAGCAACGAGAATCCCAGCGACCCTTGAGCTAGCCCCAAGGCTCAAGTTGAGGTTCTCCCATTTCCTTTTGAACCTAAACTTGCCTAATGGGATATCGATATTGATGGCTCTCGGAAGAGGGAATACCAGTCTGCTAGTCGCGCGTTGCATCCAGTATGGCCAGGGCAGCCTCGTAGTCTCCGTCAGTATTAGGAAAATTGAGATAATCAGAAGTAGCCAAGGAAGGAAGTCCCTGCTTGACTCATACAACCCGAGTCCCGGGTTTTCCCCGAACATCAGTCTTGCAACAATTAGGAGTGGAATTGACATCAGCATCCCCATCTGGGAGCCCCTGGCCGAGTAAGCTACCCCCTGCGCAGCCTGCCCTGATATCAGCATCCTGTGCCCGGGAAGAAGGGCCAGGGCCATGTTATCATCAGGGGCGCCTACCAATGCACTTGGGATGTAGTTGAGGAATGTGTGGACTGTGCCACAAGCCACAATGATTCCCGCGACTGCATCCAGGGGTATCCCTATTCCCACTGCCACGGGCGAGAGACTCAGTGCGATCAGTGCGACATTGTTGACGTGGAAGCCAGGAATCAATCCAGTCAGACAGCCCAGCCCTACTCCAAAAACAAAGGAGCCAATCAGCCACGCGAAATCGACTACCACCGGGTCCATTGTCTCACCTCAACGTACATCGATACAGAACATCGCAGAACTATCAGATCCAATTTCTTCCATGCTCAACCTTCCAACCCACTCAACAGGTTCCCCAATCGACAGTTGGTCGAGGTACTCCGTTCCATCGCCAAGAAGGCAAACCCGCTCATCCGAGCCTGACCTTGAAATCCATTGGGCACCATCCTCGTCCGCTACGACCTCACCAGTTAACTGGACCATCTTTCCGAGATCCCACCTCCATGAGTTGTATCCGTCCCCCCAATTCAGAACGGAGGGAGGGGGTGCATCGCCGAGAATCCACGATCTGGCCTCCAGCACCACTCGACCGTCTGCTACTGACCACAGAACCGTGGCGTTGAATCTAATTTCCTGGTTAGCTTCGATAAATTCTGAATGCTCCCCGACGAATTGAATCCTAATTTTGGTATCTCTTGCATAGTAGTCCTCGCCATCCCCCACATACCCCTTGTCATAGTCGGGTGAGATGGGATCGGTGATCCAGCCTTGGAATGTGTAGTCCCCACCAATGTAACTGAACGGGTCAGTCGCCACATCCTTTAGTTCGGTATACTCGTCCCCGAATTCTCCAGTTTCCCTCCCTGAGGTCGTGTTGAATCCCCTGTCTAGGCACACGGCAGCCTCGTCGAGCGCCCAAACTAGCCGGCCCCCCCAGTCCCCCGACCTTCCTTCAAATTCAGAATCAGATAGGTCACTGTCCGATGGGAGAAGGCACAACCTATCTGTTGGAGCAGGCCCCGTGACAAACCACTCCCCGTTGTCAAGGCCAACAGTTCCCGTTACGATGACTAACTTGCCTACATCGTATGTCAACGCGTACGCTTCTGCCTCCCAGTCGACATATGCGACTTCCCCCTGATTAAGGACTTCAACCTCGCTAGCCTGAACCAGTAATCTCCACCGATAAGAACGCTCGTCGAATTGTAGCCACCCCTTCATCCTGACATGGCTCCCAGATTCGACCCACTCTATCACCCTCCCTTCGACTTGGATGTATAGCAGGTGGTCGGCCCCACCGTATACCTGGTTATCCATCAGGTATAGCGAGTGGTAAGTAACATCGGGAGCCAGTGATTCGCTTAGCCAGCCGTCAATAATCAGTGATGAATTGGAGAATATCTCGGGATTTTGCCCGACCTCAACCAGCTTGGTTTCGGTGAACTCAATCGTCTCGCCCTGGGCGATTACGGCACCGTAGCCATTTGATTGAAGCCAAATTCTGCCATTCCACTCAGACACCTCACCTTCTACGGTTACAACAGTGCCTATTGGGGGGACATCGTTGTTCCAATCTATGTTCCATCTGATTTTTGCTACAGAATGCCCGCCTATCTCTTGCACTTGAAGATCGATACGGTCTGCACCCTCCCCATACGGGTCCCGGACATAACTCGTTAACACCCCCTCAATTTTCACGGTCTCCCTCGGGAAGTTCCTTATCTCATCAATTTCAATCATATCGGGCTCTCTAATCACGGCGTAGAAATTCATCGCCGAGACAAGAAGAAGCGACGTGAAGAACATCACCCACAGCTTCGTCATGTCCCGCGAAGGAAGGGGGCGACGCTTGATGGTTGTGCGTGAGCGCATTCCACTGTCGGAGGCTTCGGCAAGGTTCATGACTCGGATGCGAGCCAGCGAGATGCAGGACCCGTAGCTCAGTTGGTTAGAGCGCTCGGCTCATAACCGAGTGGTCATCGGTTCAAATCCGGTCGGGTCCACCAAACCGCCTTCCAAATCGACCCAATAATCGGCTTTATCGCGGTACTAGTTGGGCGAAGTCTCAAATACGGTCTTTGTGGGCATCGCTACGATGGCCACGCGTAGAAGTGTTAGAACCAGCATGCTGATTCTGATGGTTTACTTCCTCAGCACATGGGCGGGAGCTGCGTCAGTACAGGCACAGACCAACCCCACTCCGGACATCACGCTCACCTGTGATAACCCCCAAGCCATCGAGGTTTACCCAGGAGCAACTAGGACTTCCATAGTTTACTGCGTCCTTCAGAACCCAACTATTCACAGTGAGAAGGTGAACATCCAGATTCAATCAGGATCCCTCATCTCAGCTGGTCCAGCGTCAATGACTGTTGGCTCGGGTGCTGACGTTAGCTTCCAGGTCATCCTCAGAGCCGATCTAAGGATGCCTGAGGGGCAGCACCAGATTTCAATTACTGCTGAAGTAGTTCAGGCCAATGGAATCACAGTTGTCGGAACTCCGACCACTTACAAGGTTCTGGCCGTAATCAAGCAGTTCAGTAGGCTAAGGGTGGCTTCAGATGTCGCCTTCATGCAACTCAGGCCGAGGGTGGACATGCTTCTTACCTTCGATGTTTACAATGATGGAAACGCCATGGACAGGTTCAACGTCGAGATAGTCAATTACGACGAACTCAACGACGAAGGTTTCCAGCTCAGCATTCCTCTTGTTTCGGTCGAGATCGAGTCGCTAGCCCCTGCCGAGAAAGTTAGGATTCAGATGAGGACTCCAAAGAACCAGGGTTGGACTGACAAATACTTCAACCTGCAATTTAAGGCCACTTCGGAGTACTCAGTTAGGACCGAAGGGATTCCGAATTATATGATACAGTCAATGACCATTTACATTCGCGGAGTCTACCTGCCCGGATTCGGAGCACTGGGGTCGTTGATGATGACCGCTCTGGCTGCTGCGGCTATAGCGGGAAGGAACAGGCTCGAAGATGATCCAGTGATTATCGATGATGACGGGGAAATAACCCCATTGGACTCTAGATTATTCTAGAATGCCCGAGCTTGGCCCTCTTTTGCAACGGGTTGATAACTGCGATGCCCGACCACTCTACCGAAATAGGGGGTGCTTGAATGAGTAACGGAGGTCTACTTGAGAAGGCGAAAGAGCAGCAAATGGTCGATGAAGTAGTCGCTGAGGCGGTTCCCGGAACGGTCATTTCATCTCCCGACAGGGACGTCGGATTCGTTGACATTCTCAAAACTCTACTGATTTTTGCAGTTGCCCCATTGGCAGTGATAATGTGGTTCGGGGTGTACTTGGATTTCATCCCACTGAGCATCCTAGTTCCAGTCACAATCATAACATCATTCGCAATAGTTTGGTGGAGGCTCAAGATAGGGGTTCCTGGAAAAGAAGGATTCAGCCAGATCAGGGCGATAATTGTGGCCGGAGCTTACCTTGTTTTGTTGGGTTTCCCGTTGATCCTTGGGACGGTGCTGCAGGGTGAGATGTCAATGGGGGAGATTGAATTCAGCGACGATGGGGACACAATGGTGGTGAAGATTAGGCAGAATTCGCTTACAAGCCCCACCATAGAAGCTGATATCTCAATTGAGCAATCCGGAACCGTAGTCTGGTCAGGATCCAAGTCATTCTCAATTAGCAAGAGTGATGGAAAGGGGGATTATGGGTCGATTTCATTTTCCGTCTCTGAATTCTACGCCGATAATGCACTGCCCAATTCGCCCTATACAATACAAATTGACACTGGTTCTAACGTGATGTCAGCAACCCTGGACTCTGCATCCTTGTCCAGGACAGTCACAGGTGTCCAAGGCTCAACTAGCGGAGCTATCTCGACCAATTCTGATAACTGTGAGGGCAACAAGAATAGTTGCCTAATGGGGGTAGCCCTGACTGCATGGGCCGGACTGGAAACTCTGGGTGGACTTCCACCAGCAGGCCTAGTCGAGGCCGACTACACGCTCGATGCCAGGATGGAGTACGCAGGAAGCAGCGTTGTGACCTATCCAACTGTAACCGTCGTAAACGGCCAAGCAACGTGGAATAGTAACTCGGGTGAGTACGGGACAGGTTCTGCCATGGTTGGATCAGAGGGCTCTCAGCTACCACTGGCCGGATCAGTTCAGGATGCCGCACTAAACACACTTTACATCCCGAAAGAAGACTGGCAGGAGAATGACTACGGATGTTACCAATTCATAGTAGAGGTCACCCAGATTTCCCCCTGGTCAGATGGTAGTGTTGTTTCCCATAATTCATTTTACGAATATTCCGAAGAGGGGGCGGACGATGAAGGAAATCCTGCTACGGATGAGGCATGGACCGTCGTCTCAAGCTGCTAGTTGAGATGCTAATATTCGTCCAACTCATCATCCTCAAAAGACTCGTCTTCACCCTCTGTGGCTCTTCTGTATGCCCAAACCATGGCTATTCCAATTCCTACAGCTAGTGCGACTAGGATGGGGGCCATAGGCAGGCCATCGTCCTCTACTGGCTCACTCCAGACCACTTGGCCTGTTGTCATTGAACCCCCTCCGAATGCGCTATCGTCAACTAGCTGAGTAGGAGTCAGAATCTCGCAGTCGAGGCTGAATGTTCCGACTTCGCCGCCCCTCCATCCGAATTGTAGCTCCATGGACTCTCCAGCACCGACTACCACCCCCTGGAAACCTCCGATGTCAGCTTGAACCCCTGTCTCAACTATGTCGCAGGTAATGTAGAAACTCGCCGCAGCAGTACCTCTGTTTGCAAATTCTGCCAATACTGCTACAGATTGTGATGTCGAGGCCTCTTCATTGCCCACAATTTGAATGGACCCCCATTCGATATCTGGGATGAACTGATCCACCCTCTGTTCCTGGTTCCATGTCAGGGGTATCGCATCGCCCCCATAGTCATCAATTCCAGATCCTTCAGGATTCCAGCCCGTTCTGTATGATACTATGTTGATGGTGGCAGACTCATTCCACCACGTCCCATCGGACCACCTTATTTGCACGGTCCTCTCGCCCCCTCCGTCCACAAATCCAACTCCCTCAGAGTCACTGAATGACTGGAATGAGGTGCCCTCATCAGGCCCCATTCCTTCAATTTCGAAAACAACCCCGACAGCATCGAAAGTGAGCCTCTGATCGACTACCCTCCTCTCCCATCTGTCGGTCAGCCCCCCGCTTCGCTCAGAATCACCGGATCCAATCACTGAGTCGCCCCAACTAATGCCGCAGTGGGAAGTGCCCCGGATGTCGTGATCATCGAGGCTATCGACAAACACCGACTCACCGTATAGATCGATCGACGCCTCGTCATTTGAAATCAGGATTGGGCCGACCCTGTCGAAAGTTCCACCATCAGAGTCAAGGGAGCCTTGATTCTCCAGGGAAATGCCTCCACCTACTATCGCTGAGTCATCTATTGACATGTGTCCTGAAACCCTGATTTGAAAACCCTGCTCTCCCGCAGCCATCATATTCACACTGTCCAAATCGATTCCATCTATGGCAAACTGTGCGGTGCCCGTGTCTATGGTCACACTAGATACGGAAACTGAAGAAAATCCGTACCCTATCATCCCAATCCAGGTTTCTTCATCGGCCCCATCTGGAAAATCAAACGTATGCTCGGTCCCATTCATCGAAACCGGCTCAGAGTCGCCCACGAATGCCTGGCTGCCATAGTAACTAGCACCCCCAACTGAATGAATTGTCAACGAGAAACCCTCATCCAATCCGTCAGAGGGAACTCTGAAAGAACCCCGCTTGCCTTCGTCCCAGTAACCGTAGCTTGAGATTCCCGTTGGAGGGGAAGTGGCGGCAATATGGGAATCATCAACTATGAGGTATCCCCCATTATCGACAACGATCGAAGATCCGGGAGCAACGCTGACATCAAT
Source organism: Euryarchaeota archaeon UBA438 (assembly GCA_002504435.1). Taxonomy (GTDB): domain Archaea; phylum Thermoplasmatota; class Poseidoniia; order Poseidoniales; family Thalassarchaeaceae; genus MGIIb-O5. The sequence goes on along the minus strand of DAQP01000053.1, from coordinate 2,424 downwards.
TCCACTAATGGTCAGTGAGCCGCCATCTGAGATCCTAATAGCCCCATCAATCACCTCATTAGACTCCCATGTAACGTCGGAGTCAATCACCAACTCAGCATCCTCAGCAGAGGCATTAACACAAGAAATGCATATCGATGCTATCAGAACCACTGTCATTATCGTCGCCGAGCGTCCACTCATGAATCAAGCCGGACCCACAGGCAAATCAATGATTTCCCTGCAATTGCACTACCGTACATGTTGTCTGATGTAACCAAATCGCTCATACGCCGATAACCGGTGGCACACCTGTGTTCGTGACACCCCCCTTCCCCGCGCCTGACACAGCGGGCTTTGTGTTGAACATCCTCACAGTTCTGATGATGTACGGCCCATTCTATCTGGCAAATACTGGAGCGATGTTGTTTGGAAAGTGGATTCCAGACAAGATTGGGTTTAGAAGCGTGGTAATCGATGGAGGTAGGGACTGGAGCGATGGCTATCGAATTCTCGGCGATGGTAAAACATGGAACGGCTTATTCGGGGGTGCAGTGTTTTCAGGACTACTTACAATACTGGCACATTATGCATGGGATTCCCGGTCCCCTCCAGATGCAAGACCCTTTGTTGATCCCATACTTCTCAGCGATTCATCCGATTGGTTCTGGTTCGGCGGTGAGTGGGGGGCGGCCTTCATGATGGGCTTCACACTCGGTCTCGCCTGCATGCTCGGAGACTCAGTCGGCTCCTTCTTCAAACGCCGTCGCGGCCTCAAGAGGGAGGGCGACGAGAGCTCCAAGGCCCCCCTACTGGATACAGTCACATTCGCCCTGTCGATATTCCTGTTCGCCTTCCTGTTTTTCGAAGGACAGATTTTCACTCATGAGCAGTTGCACGGGGAGATTATCGCATTGCTAGTCTTGACCCCAATCATCCATCGCCTGTTCAATGTCATAGGGTATAGGCTAGGCCTGAAGTCGGTTCCATACTGAAACCTAAGCTCAGCATACATTATGCCCTTTCATCGATGCGCATTGGCGTGGCACGTATGAGGGTCCTCATTGTCGGAGGTGGCGGAAGGGAGCACTCCCTAGCAATCGGCCTTTCAGGAAGTCCTTCGGTGGACTCTATTCACACTGCCCCAGGAAACGCCGGTACAGGGAAACTTGGAGTCAACCACGACATTGGTTCAAGTGATATTGAGGGACTTGTCGGACTAGCCAGAGAAATAGAAGCGGACCTAGTGGTAGTTGGGCCAGAGGCACCACTGGTTCTGGGACTTGCTGACAAACTTAGGGAAATTGGAATTCCATGCTTCGGACCCCATTCTGAAGGGGCCATGTTGGAAGGATCAAAACTGCATGCAAAGAATACGATGATTGATTTGGGCGTCCCCACCGGTAGGTGCCAGGTAATCGAAGAGGCCAGAGATATCTCCAATTCCTTGGATTCATTTCACAGTCCATGGGTAATCAAGAGGGACGTTCTTGCGGGAGGAAAGGGAGTCACTGTCACCTCCGACAGGGATGTCGCAGAGCGTGCCCTATCGTCCGCCTTGGATGCTGATGGAATGGTCCTCATGGAGGAGCATCTCGATGGAGAGGAGGCTTCAGTACTGGTTGTGATGGACGAAACTGGCTTCGTCTGCCTCCCTCCTAGTCAGGATCACAAGAGAGCTTTCGATGGAGACAGGGGCCCGAATACCGGGGGCATGGGTGCCTATGCGCCCGCACCAGTCGTCACTCCATCTGTGATGAAGAGGGTAGTGGACGAGGTAGTCGGCCCAATGCACCATCATCTCAGAAATCAGAAAATACCGTACAGAGGATGCCTGTATGCCGGACTCATGATAGATGAAGAGGGGGCCCCGAGAGTTATCGAATTCAATGTTAGATTCGGGGACCCCGAAACACAGGTTACGGTGCCACTGATTGACAGTGATCTCGGAGAACTCCTATTGGCCGCTGCCGAGGGCAGCCTCAGTTCGGTCGAACCATCCTTCTCAGGGATGTCGGCCGCGACTGTGGTTTTGGCCTCTGAAGGGTATCCTGAATCGCCCATCACAGGGGGGCCAATTTCAGGTAGTGAGGCCTCCATAGATGAGGGTGAAACCAGGGGTTTAGTTCACTTTGCAGGGACTAAGTCTAGAGATGGAATCCTGGTCTCTTCTGGAGGCAGGGTCCTAGCTGCTACTGGGATTGCGCCCTCTCTCGAGGCTGCGGTATCTACGGCGTACGAAATTATCGAGAATATCGATTTGCAAGGTTCGCATTATCGGTCCGACATAGGACATAGGGCCCTGAGGCGCTAGAATCGCCGTTTTGGCCCAATGATTTCACAACCGTTCTAAGAACGGTTATAACAGGAAGTAAAATCGCGGCGACGCTAGCCTTCAGGCTGTAGCAGACGGTGAATACCAATGAACGGAAAAGAAGACGCGAC
>DAQP01000014.1:13410-17798 GCA_002504435.1 Euryarchaeota archaeon UBA438 | reverse complement strand
CAGGAGAACGGGCTTACGGGACATTTCAGCCCCTCTTTGGCGGCTTGGGGAACTTGTCCCTTATCGCCTCCGCCTCTCTGTGTATCTCAGCGACCTGTTCCTCGCCCCATGGCTCTCCGTCGAAGTGGTCCACCCTGACTGCAATAGAGCATTTTCCAGCGAGGAACCGGGATACCTTTCCCCTCACCCACCTAGGGGAGCGGCTAACCAGCGGCATCGAGAATAAGACAGGGGAGTGCTTGGGAGGGGGTGCACCCCTGCGATGGGCCGCCATAGCGCCGGTGGCGCCAAGGACCTGTAGACTTCCGCTTGGCATTCTCGCAAGCCTCTCCCTACCTCCAGCGAGGACTACCAACCTCGCTGCGCCAAGAGGTCCGACTAGCATGCTCAGGGTGGGTATGTACTCCCTAGCCAGCTGCTTTGTTGCCTCCTCGTTTGATTCTAGCCTTGTGGAAATCTCCACCACCCCCATGGCTTGGGACCTCATTGCCTCCCACTCAGCTTCGGAGGGTTTGTGAGTCGGTTCGTTAACTCCCAGTGCCTCTGCAGCTGAGTCTATGCTCTCAGCGCTTGAGATGGCAGGCGGTATCTCAGACCTTGCGCCATCCAAGTCAAGATCGGGCAGGAAAAGGCCGGCCCACTCCACTGAGCGTGCCTCCTGGGTTGTCCAAGCTGCGCGTAGCTCCACAGAGGAGGATGAGAGCATGTCCAACCTCCTGTCCTTGTCGCCTGCTGATTCTGCAACCCCCCTTCGAGCGAGGATGGCTGATGCCTGAGAGAACATTTCCTGCTCTTCTGGTGTTTTTTCCGGCCAATCTGGATCTTCGATGGCACCAAGGGGATTTGCTTCCGCATCCGGGAATCTACCTTTGAGGGCTCTTCCCTCGGGACTCATCCTCCCAGATTGGAGGTCAGCGAGTCTAGAGGCGAGCGCGGAAGGGGACCTAGTAGGCCCCCAATCCATTTGATCGAGGACGGTCCCATCCTTGTCTACGACTCTCGCCACCCTCCAGTCGAACCGTATTTCCACGCCTCTCGCGTTGAGTCACCCCGCTTCAACGGTGCGGAAGAGGGAGGAGTTCGACGAAGGGATGAAAACCTCCGGTTTCTGAGTTCTTGCATGGACACAAAGCTACTGGCGTTAGTCGCACTTGGAGGAGCTGTCGGAGCCGTGCTCCGGTATGCCATACAGTCGATGGTTGGGCCTGACTCTGAACCTTATGCAACATTGGGGGTGAATCTAGTTGGTTCGCTGATGCTGGGAGTTCTGTTTGGCGTCATTGCAGCAGGGGCCGTTGTCAGTGAAGGCAGTGTTATTCTAGTAGGAACCGGTCTTCTAGGAGCGTTTACGACCATGTCGACATTTGCCATGGACTCGGTGAAATTTTCAGAGGACTCGGTGAGTACGGCTGCGACATATGTGATTTTGAGTGTCGCTGGAAGCTTGATTCTTGCTTGGATTGGTTACCGTGCAGCCCTTTCAGTTGCTTCGTGATGAAGGCCGAAATAGGCCCTTTTTGTAGAATAGTTGAATAGTCTGTTGACTCAGCCCTGCTATGTCTGTGCAAACTGACAGGTGATGTGAGAAATGTTCTGCCCCGATTGTGGTACCCTTGGATTCATGGAGCCAAATGGCAATATTAGGTGCACAAACTACACCTGCGGATACGAAGGTCCGCTCACTGGGTCCGATGGTAAAGGGGCCGAGTTCACTGACCCAATGACGGGTGAGACTATCGATCTTAGCACTGCTAGATCATCAGGCGAGTCGAAGGATCTCAAGCACTTGACCGAAGTAGTTGAGGACGAGGGAGGAAAAGGGGTTCTGCGTGTTGGGGACATCAGATGCCCTAAGTGTGACTTGAATGAGATATACGTAATTCTGATGCAGACAAGGAGTTCCGATGAGCCTGAGACCAAGGTTTGCACGTGCAAAAACTGTGGAAAGAAGTTCAGGGAGTATCAATGAGTGCCCCTCGACGTCTCCGAATGATGAATAACCCCCCATGCCCAGACCCGTTTGAGTGATGAGATGCTGAGAGTGACTGCCAACACCCAATTAATGAGGGAGATCGTCGATCTCCTGTCCGTTTTGGCCGAGGAGGCTAAACTGGTCTGGGGCGAGAATGGCCTACACACGACGGTCGTCGATGGCTCGCATGTAGCACTCCTATCTGCGACCATCGGCGATGCCTGTTTTGAGACATATGAGGTAGAGCCTGTTGAAATCGGAATCGAGCTCAGCAAGATGAGGGACCTTCTGGGACTTGCTGGCCCGGGGGACTTAGTGGAGATCGACTATGACGATGCAGTTGGTGCGATAAATGTCAGAGTGGGGGAGGTCCATCGGATACTCCGTGGCCTCGATGTAGGAACCATGAACTCTGCGAAGGAGCCGGGGATAACTTACGAGCATGGCGCTACAATGGGAGCGGACAAGCTCTCTAGGGCACTTAGAGCCTCGAAGATGGTTAATGAGCTGGTGAAACTCAGCATAGAGGAGAATAAGCTGACTGTTTCTGCGGATCAAGAAGCTGGGGAGAGCGTGACTGTTTCTTTCGAGTCGGGTGAGCTAAGCGAGTTGAATGCACCGAGCCCGACAAGCTCCACCTACTCACTTCAGTTTCTGGAGCCATTGGCGAAGAAACTAGCTACTGGCCTTACTGAGGATGTTTCTGTTGAATTCAAGGACAAGTTCCCATTCAAGATGTCATGGAACAGCAATGATGGAGGAGCTAGTTGGACCTACTTCCTTGCTCCAAGAGTGACCAATGACCCCTGACGGCTATGCGCTGTGTTGAAGGCAGATGGTGCGACGGCATAACATGAGCCGCTCTGTCTGCGTAATCGTGCCCAGCATTGGGAACGCGGAAGAATTGGGAGTCACCTTGGATGGTCTTCTTTCTCAGTCTTGTCCTGGCATGGACATAGTGGTGGTCGGCCCGGCGGGAGACCCTGGCAAGGAAGAGGCGGAGTCCCGTGGGATTAGGCATATTGACGACAGGGGATCGAAGACTCGTGCCGATGCATGCAACATTGCGTTAGGTGAAACCGAGTCTGAAATAGTCCTCTTCACAGATGACGATGTGATAGTTCCAGAGGACTGGGCGTCGAATCTGGTTAGGTGGTTCGAAAGAGAGGAAGTCGGTGGAGTTGGGGGGCCTAACTTCGCCCCAGTCGAGGAGTCGACCCTTGCGCAGAGAGTTATCGACGTGGCATTCAGCAGCACAATTTTCACAGCGGGTACCAACTATGGCAAGAGAGGGAGGGGGGAGCTCGAGGAGACCTCACAATTGCCGGGAGTGAACTCTGGATATCGTAGAGACATACTTACTGAGGTTGGTGGATTCGATGAGGGCGCAATTGGGGCCGAGGACGTGATGCTGGATCACAAAATCACCTCACTGGGGCACAAGCTCTGGACGGACAGAGAGGCGATTATCTGGCATCGAAGGAGGGGGCTTTCGAGGGTAAAGAAGCAGATTAGGAACTATGGGATGGTCAGGACTCTTGCCAGCAACAGGTATCCCGAACTCCATGCACCCACACACACAATGGTTGCTGCATTCCCCCTGATTGTAATTTCAGCCTTCGCATTCTTCTTCTGGGGAGTTTCGAACGGAGGGTTGGCTTGGCCCGAATTCTGGGACATCAGGCTGTCCACAGTTCCGATGGGGTGGCCAAGGGCGGGAGTCCACATACTTCCATCACTGATGGTCATTTACAACCTAATTGCATGGCTGGGTTCATCGAGAGGGAGTTCCCCTAGCAAAACCGGTTGGACCATTTTCCTATCCTCCATAGTTACATTCGTCCTTCATTGGAACTACGGAATTGGGGTCCTAAAGGGCAAGTGGAGGATAATTAGCGGGAGTCCCGGATTGCAAATCGACGATAGAGCCAGGTCGAATTAGGCGCGGCTACTTCCTTGGAGTCATTCTAGATCCCTCGGCCCACCATGTTTTCTGCCGTGGCCTCCAGAATATTGAGCTGAATACCCCTATGAAGACCCCTCCCATCACAAGATTGAGCCATCCGTCACTAATGTACCCGGGGCTAGCATTGAAATGCGCCCAAACGAAGGAGGGGATTACTCCGACAAACAAAGTGATCAGCGCCTCCTCGATCAGTATTGATTTCCTGTTTGGCGAAATACTGGGAAGCCGGGGGGCGAGGGGGCTAGGGTCATTTTCCCTCCTTACCAAGCGGACGAAATCAGGCCTCTTCGAGTTCTTATTCATGAACACTGACCTAGGCTTGCCTCCAAACCAACCCCTGCATGCTACTGCTATCCAGTCCTCCTCAAGCCACGGACGTCCATCGCAAATCTTTCCCCAATAGCTTCCCCTAATTCTGTCAGCTAATTCCTCGAGATCGCCGTTTTCTCC
>DAQP01000014.1:8795-13034 GCA_002504435.1 Euryarchaeota archaeon UBA438 | reverse complement strand
AGAGTCACCTTCATCGATCAGTGATTGGGCGATAGTACGACTGACCATTTCCCTTGAAATTTGGAATCGGTAGCTAATCCTGGATTCGTGCCGAGGCTGTGGGCCGCCTGACAACAAAGCCCTATTGTCCGAGCCGACATAGGTGGAGCCTGGTTCTACCCACGCCCATTCTATTTCACCCAAGGCATCACCCTTCGCCTAGATCTCCCGTCTGAATGGACCACTGTGATGCGTAAACATTCTCATTCGATAGGAGCTCTCCATGCTTTCCCCTCTCGACTATTGCTCCGTCCACCATTGCCACTATCTCATCGGCATTCCTGATAGTCGCTAGACGATGGGCGACGGCTATGGTGATCCTCTTCTTGCTTCCGTTGGACCCGCCGAAAAGGGACTGTTGTATCCTCTTCTCGGTTTCCGCATCTAGGGCGGCGCTGGCTTCGTCTAGGATGAGCAGGTCCGGATCGTTCAGTAGGGCTCTGGCAAGGCTAACCCTGGCCCTCTGTCCGCCTGAGAGCATGACTCCCCTGTCTCCGACCATGGTGTCTATCCCCTCAGATAATTCGGAGACGAAATCGAGGGCCCCGGCCGTATCAAGAGCGCGTCTAATCTCCTCCTCTGTGGACTCCCGGGCGTAGGCTACGTTCTCACGGATTGTACCATAGAAGAGGAATGGGTCCTGTGACACGAATCCTATCCTAGCTCTGACTGACTCTATTGAAAATTCATTGATATCGACTCCGTTGATTAGGATTCGTCCCCGTTGTGGCTCGTAGAACCTCTCGATTAGCTTCAGAATCGTGCTCTTTCCGGCCCCAGTGTGCCCCATTACCCCAAGGAAATCACCAGAGTTGACATTGAAGGAAATTCCATTCAGTACGTTGGATTCGGACGATGGATAAGCAAATGTGACGTCTTGGAATGACAACGAGCTAATTGGGCCATCCAATGGAATTGCGTCTTGGCGATCGAATATTGATGGTTCTAGATCTATGATGGCGAACACTCTCTTCGAGGCTGCCTCTCCTTTCTGAAGCTGGTTTAGAAGCATCCCCAGGATGAACATAGGCATAGTCATCCTAGTAGAAATTAGAAGGAATGTGACGAATTGCCCGATTGTAATGTCCCCTGATTGCAATACCCATCCGCCCGCTGAAACCAGAAGCCCGAATGATATTCCTGCCACGACGTAGATGCCGGGAATGAACCTGTTTCTCAGACTCGCCGCATGTATTGCTTGGTCGCGATAGTCGCCACTTTGCCTATCTATCCTTGAGGCCTCGAAACCCGTGGCGTTGTATGCCTGAACCACGGTAATTCCCGAAAGGACATTTTCCAGAATGGCGACGATTCCACCCGTACTCTCCCTCTGCTTCCTGTACCTCCTCTGAACCCTCGTGGAAAACCACACCACCATTGGCACTATGAGGACCAGTGGCATGAATAGAATCAATGCAAGTGTGGGAGACATCCAGAACATAATGCCAAAGGCCGTAGTGAATGTAATTGCGATTCTGATCATGCTTGTACTCGCGTCCGAAATAATATCTTCCAATTGTGCCACATCAGCAGAAAGGACTGACATCAGATTACCCGTTTGCCTGTTCTCGAAATAAGAGGCTTCCATGGACATAAGAGAGTTGGTGGCATCCATCCTGATGTCGTGCTGGGCCTTGTAGGCCGTTGACTGCCATAGTTGATTGCTCAGCCCCTGAAAAATCGCTAGGAATGTAAAGCACAATAGGATCAGAAGGCCGAAACCCAGTTCCACTGAGCTAACCACGCCTATCGAGGGAATTGACTCGGAGGTTACGAGGGACTGAACTCTGGAGTCGGTAAATGTCCCATCTCTGTAGAAATCGGCAGCCATTCCAATCGCGATGAATGGAATCAGGTCAAATGCCCTAGCTGCTCCATTGGCCAGTATCCCACCCAGTGCCCTTCTCCAGTACCTCTTGACATAGGGCAGTATTCTCCAAATTTTTCTTCCGACCAGCTGCTTCTGATCAGAGATATCAGAATGGTCCCTGCTGATTGCAGAAACGGGGGCCCCCTTTTCCTCCGGAGACCCATTCTCATCCGCCATGAGGCAAGGGGGAGACGGGTGCGTTTGAATGCTTCACTGGATAATCCGATTCTTGGTGCGCCCGCCGGGATTTGAACCCGGGACAAGAGGTTGGAAACCTCTTGTGATAACCCCTTCACTACAGGCGCTGTGGCTTCGCGAGCGCAGGGCCTCTCTAAATCGATTCGGTTTGCTGGAGATACTACTCCCTCCTTGAAATGTGATGTACTCTTCGGGTTGTCATGCTATGGAGACAGCGGCTTGGCATTGTAATGATGATTGTCTTCATGCCCGCCAACGGACCTTTCTGGACGATGTCTATCGATGCTCTCGGAATTGATATGGAATTCAGCGAGTCCAGTTTCTTCGCGTACTCCATCATACTATTCATAATTGGGGGAGTCTTTACATTCACCCCAAAGACAAAATTCGAGTAATCAGCCATAGAGTTCGTTTGGCCATATCTCATGTATGTTGAGCATCAGTGAGGTGACCTCGTCATTCTCCCACCCCAATTCCAACAGTGACGAACAGAGTTTCTGGGTCCTCTTCGGGACAGTCTTGGGACCAAGTACCGCTCCAGGCCTGTTTGGGTCATCCAGGAAGTCCGTCTCCATCCCCCATTTGGAGTTCGAAAGTGCCATAGTGTCAATCAGGCCCTCGATACTCTCCTTCCCCATATTGACTGTGGACGACAGGCCGCTGGTAAATTCCATGCTTATGTCGGGAGGGGAGTAGTGCCTGATGGCATTGCTTCTCAGTAGGCCCGAGGAGTCGCACATAGTGGCAAGTTCCCTGCATGTATCCGCCCCCGCATCCTCAACATGGAGTTGGATTGGTACCTTCTCTCCAGCGGCCAATGACATTATTTCCAAAAGAACCTCGTTTGCCGATTCCCACCTCTCTGGCTCTACACGATAGTGTGGGCGGCCCACCTCACCTAAGCACACGGCCTCACCTGAATCAATCATATCCAAGGCCAAACCCACAGCTTCAATGTGTAATTCTGTAGACTTCTCGATCCCCATTTGGTCGGCTTGAAAATCCCAAACTACCGGATGTGGGCCCAAGACTACACCTACATCGATCCCGATCTTTTTCCTTACGGTTTCTGCCATGGAAATGGTTTCTGAATAAGCGGATCTGTATCCATCCAAATCCAGAGGAAGGTTTCCCGAGAATCCAGGTTTGTGTACAAGCATTATTGCGGTTCCGCCGGATCGAGAGAACTCCTCTATGGCACCAAGGAATCTATTACTTCGGTCCAGATGGATGTGTTGATCCATTATTGGACCGGTCCAAATGCCATCTTCCAGCATTTTCTCACGCCAAAGCTCCCTCTTCATCTAGCTGCGCCGCCCAATGGCGGACGGCCATCTCAGCTATTCTCTTTGACGACTGGCCAATAACAACACCCCTTCCATTGTTGTACAGTATCAGCGTGGCGCGATGAAGGATCGCTTCTATCCTCAGTGCCCCTATCCTCTCATCCTTTGAGATGTCCTCAAACCTCCTAGTTGCGATTTCCTCGAAAACCGCCCTTCCCAATGAGAAGCTGACGAGCATCTCGCCTGATTCCATTGATAGCCCGTCGATGGTTTGTCCTAGGGTCAATAGCAACTCTTGGACGGCCAGCTCCGCTACTTCTGCCCTTGCTAGGCCATGAACTAGAATTGTGCCGTTAGGCTCTACAACGTAAGTTGCTCTGGGCTTCTCGTGTGAGATCACCACATAATCCCCGCTTCTAGATCCACCTGCTAGAGCCACTGCATCGTCCAGATCCACAGGATTTGAAGCGCTGAACCTGAACGTCTGAGTCTCAACTACGAATGATGGCGAGGTTGTCATTTCTCAGTCCCCCAGATGATGCTCTCGGCGGCTGGCCAAACAGATAATGCGGACTCGAGGGAGGGGAGTCTGGCTTGATGCACGGGTACCATCAGTGTTGGCTCCTGCGCTTTCTCGTCATCAATCCTACTATTCCTCAAGTCAGCCAGAGCGCCTCTTATTCGGGAAGCGAAACGCAGGTCCCTCTCAGAGTACAGTTCCTCGCCTAGAACTCCCTCCTCCTCTGACCACCAGGCTGCGCACGCTGCTGAGGCGGCCCCCAGCTCGACTCCTACCTCTGCATCTGGGACAATCCTAGAAACTGCTGAAGACGCGGTCCTTGACCA
>DAQP01000014.1:0-8374 GCA_002504435.1 Euryarchaeota archaeon UBA438 | reverse complement strand
GGCAGGCCCCCTCTAGAATTCTCCGCGTGCAGCAGGAGCCTGATCTGCTCTGGGTCAGGAATTCTGGGGCCTTCAACATCAAGCTCCTCCAATTCCCTAACCAATCTTCCGAGGGTAGTTCCGGAAGCAATGGCAGCATCTTTGTGGACACCTGGGCTAGATCTATCCTGCTTCTCTTCTTCCCTCATTGAAGAAAGGTCATTGTGACTAAGTAGGAAAGCTACACCATCCCATACTCTCCTCGACCTCAGACCGGAGGGCATCCTGACGCACGGGAGGTGTGGCCAAAGCACTATGACTCCCCCTTCGGGATCTTCTAGAATTGACTCCCTCCAGCGAAGCTCCGGTACCTCCATGGCGTCGCGAGTAGCCTTTTTCGATTGAATTAAACGGTCGTTTTGGCCCATTAGGGGTAAATTCGTGTGATGGATTCAAGGGGGGCGGGCCTCGGCATCTGGTCGAGGAACATGGGTGAGCCACGCTCCACTGAGCCAGTAGTTCTGTTGAACGAGGTTTTTCCCGGAGACACCAATGCTCTTGATACCCTGTTTGGGGGACGGCTAATGTCGATAATGGACACAGCCGCAGGAATGGCTGCGAGTAAATTTGCTCACAGGGAGTTCGTTACGGTCTCCGTAGATGCTCTGAAGTTCAAGAGGCCTGCATACCAGGGGGATGTGATTAGGACCATAGGGCGTGTTGTATGGACTTCCCCCCGAACTGTTGGAGTCCTAGTTAGGTCCTGCAGAATGACTAGATCCGACTGGGAGCCTGAGGAAATTTGCTCTGGGTACTTTTTCATGGTTGCCATTGATGATTCGATGAAGCCCATCTCAGTTCCACAATTCACCCCGTCCACCGAGGAGGAGAAAATTCTCTGGGACGGTGCGCAGAGTGCCCGTGACGCCATGCGTGGAACGCCTTGATCCGAAATCGACGGGTGATGTGGTGTCAGTACTGAACGTTGGATTCGTAGGTACCGATGAGTACGCTCGTACTATTGCGAAGAAGAGTGACTCGAGGGATGTTGATTCGTATGCCCACAAGGAAACGATTGAGGGTGAGAGTCGTGTTCTATCGATACTGAGGCCTCTAAAGCATCCCGATAGCATCAGGCCCCTACTTTCGGTACTTAATGTATCAAGAGTTGGGCTAATCGAGGTTACGAAAATTGACGCTGCCCTTGGTGAGTGCCTGGTGGCTTTTGGTTGTGCGGGCATAGAAAGAGGCATAGCTCTGATCAATCCCGAGGAAGGGGGATGGGTTGATCCTGAACAGGTGAGGATGCTGTTACCCCAAGCAGGGCTGGATTGGGAAATATTGGAGGAGCTTCCCGAGCCTCACGAAGTTAGGGAGGCGCTATTCGGAATGTCAGAGGCAGAATCTGCCGATCGCCCCCTGGTTGTTCCCCTTGATCAACACTTCAACGTACAGGGAATTGGAACTGTTGGAATTGGATACGTCCAATCGGGGACCATCAAGAAGCATGACGAGGTTGAGGAGTTACCAGGGAGAAACCCTGCCACAGTGAGAAGTCTGCAGGTAATGGATGACGATGTCGAGCAGGCCAACTCTGGGGACAGAGTGGGGATAGCATTCAGAGGGATGAAGGAGGGAGCCTTGGCGAAAGGAAGTTTGATTGTTCACAAGGGATCTGATTCTGTGACTGCTCACACGACTTCCAGAGGTTCACTTTCGAAGGCTCCATTTCAGAAGCGAGATCTCTCGGTCGGAGATGTCGTTCATGCATCGGTAGACATGCAATTTAGAGTAGGGAGAATAGAAGAAATCGCAGGGGAAATAATTCGAATAAACTGGGATAGCCCCTTACTTGTAAGGGGGGATGGCGAGAGCAGGGTCATCCTGGTGCAACTAGATGCGCTTCCCATGAGGATTATTGGAAGTCTATCTAATCCATCTCCGGCGTGATTTTTTTATTCCAATAAGAGGGGTTGGAAGGTGGACAGCGCCCCTAGAACTTATACCGGTAGAGATGCGCTCGACGACTGGGATGCACATAGCTGGGCTTAGGCCCGGCCGGACGGAAGGAGAAGCCGAATTAATCGGGAACCTTAGTTTGGTCGGGAGTAGAGGAAGATTCTGCGCAATTCTAACCGAGCGTCAGCTAACCCTCGAGAGGTTCGATGGATATGGCATCAGGATGGATTTAGAATCCATATCTAAGATGAGGCACATGAAAATCCCAAACCTGCCCGGAGGGACTCCGATTATTGGGGCCGTAGCTATGGGGGTGGGTTACTCCGTACTACTCCCACCCGTTGGTTGGGCGGTTTTCGTAGCTGGTGGAATTTCCATAATGTCATACCTTTCTCTCAGGAAATCCACGCTAGTTATCGAGAATGGTGACGAACGGCATATGATCGGTGGGAGCGATGGGGCCCTGATGCGACTGTGTCTGATGGTTGATCGTATTAGGAGCGGAGATAGCGTGGCTGATGCCAGAGTCGGGTTGGAGGATATAGAAACTGAGCTTCCCATTTTCCCGGCATACATGGACGCAGGGGGGACAGCTCCCCCGATGATGGCCCTTCCAATGCCAGCACCGCCCCCACTTGGTGATTTACCACCTCCGGAACTGAATGTTGGCATCGAAGAACCGATGCAGACGAAGATAGAGGATGAATCTGAGTTCAGTTGGAGGTCGTTCCAAGAAGAGCCTGTTCCACCCAAGGAAATGCCTAACTTCGAGACAAGCGAGCCAGAGAAGCCCTTGTCGGCTTACGAAAGAGCCTGGGGCAGGCAAGAGTCCCCGGACTGGTATAGGGAGAAGGACCCCGCCTCTCAGACGGAGAGCAGGATTGAGTCGGCCCTTTCTGGTGCGGCCGATATGTTTGGCTTTGGTGGTATGTTCGATGATGACGATGGCCCTGTTCATTCTAGTCCGTTAGAGGAGGAGGGTTCTATTTTCGGAGGGATTTTCGATGAGTCAAGTGAGTCTGTTTCCAGAGTCTCATCTAGCTCGGAAATGATCAAGGCCGCACATAACAGATTCGGAGAGCCGATTGCCCCATACAATCCCCATGCCCTGCCCGAACCCACAGTCGAAGCCGTGAGGGAGGAATGTAAGCCTGGCTTGGTTAGGATGGCCAAAGCGAGGCAGGCGCAGACAAGGAAGGCGCTTGCTGCCCCATCAATTGACAACGCAAGCCTGGATGACTATCCGGGAGTCTCGAAGTTGGCAACATCGATGAATGGTGGCCGTGTAGACACAAGAGGAATAGCTAGGTCGCGTAGCAAGCCAAGCTGGATTGTTTCCCTACTTAGGCCGAAGAGCAGGGCGAGTCGCAAGGAGAGGGGGGATTACTCGTCCCAGTATGGGGACTCGGATGGAGTTGAGCATTCTGAGGGTGAGAAATTCAGGACATCCCAAATTCTCAGACTACGAAGTGACCAAGATCACCAAGCAGATGTTGTTGGGAGAATGGACAGTAGGAGGGCTCTGACACCTCCATCTTCAGCTAAGGACGCTCTTAATCGCAAGGTCAGGAAGGTTCTGGAAGGTGAGGAGGGAGGGCCTGCTTCTCTGTCGGAAACTGGTTCCGGCCTCAGGTTCTCACAACTTCGAAGGTCGTCCCCCAGTAGCGAGAAGCACCACATCCCCGGGGTTCGTAGGCTCGAGTGATCATATTCCGACTATTCTCCGGTACCTGTCTGCACGGGCATGATAAGCCCCTCTGCCCAAGCCCCTCACCCCCTTAGTACCAAGGCGCTCAACGCAGTATGATGCGGTTACCGTAGCATGTACCAACGCGTTTCTCATGACTTCGGAGTCGTTCAGAGGGGATTCGTGGCCCACCAGGCAAGCGAAAAGTGCCCCGGCAAAGGTGTCTCCACATCCCGTTGGATCGACCATTTTCTCAGTGGGGTAGGAAGGGAGAGCTATGGTTCCGCAGGGCAAATGTGCCAGAACCCCGCTGCCGCCCCTCTTCACAATGAGGCTTCTAGGGCCAGGGCCAGCTTCCTTTCCCCCATGGAGTGATTCACCAGACATTACGGATGCAATGGCCCTCGTAAGTACCTGCTCGTCTGCGATAGAGCAGACTTCCTCCTCGTTGATTATGACCACATCCACATTCCTCATGGCTTCGGAGAGTAATTCAAATTCTTCTTCTATCCACAGCCTGAATGAGTCCAAGACAGTTATTCTGGCCCCGGGGCACTGATTGAGTGCCGCAAGCTGAATCCTTGGATGTGCGTTTGCGCAGAAAAGTACGTCTGGGTCTGACCAAGCGTCCGGAATCACCGGGGTGAAGTCTTCCAATACATTGAGATCTGTCGAAATTGTTGTCACTCTGTCCATTGAGTCATCATACTTCCCCGACCACCTGAACGTCCTTCCATCGCCTACCACAACACCAGCTAGATTCAGTCCTGCATCCTCGAGGACCATCTGGTGGTATGTGGAGAAATCCTCCCCGACTGCACTCACGATGCCGATCCTAGGGGGTTTTCCGGGAAGAGGCCTCATGTGGAAAGATGCTGCCAGTCCCGAGTGTGAAGCGGCCCCTCCTAGAATTCCACTTCCATTCTCCTCGGGCGTTTGAATATCATCGTAACCAATGCTCCCAACGATGACCATCTCCATATCAATTGCCTCCACCTACCAAATCGGGATGTTCCTCCAGATACCTTATTGTCACGTCCCCATTTAGGAAGTCTTCCTCCCTGAGAATCTCCTGATGCAGGGGGATTAGGGTGTCGACACCGAGGAGTATTGTTTCAGAAAGTGCGGCTTCCATCCTGGAGATGGCCTGTGTACGATCCGAGCCCCACGATATTATCTTTGACAGGAGTGAGTCGAAAACTGCGGGCATGTCATACCCGGTGTGTGCATGGGAGTCTATCCTGATCCCTGGCCCGCCTGGCCAGTGACACTCCCAGAGCCTCCCGGGAGAGGGAGCTAGGGTGGTGGGGTTCTCCGCGTTGACTCTGACTTGAATGGCGTGCCCACTAATGACTATCTCATCCTGGGAGAGCGGGATTGATTCTCCAGCAGCAATCCTGATTCCTAGGGAAACTAGATCGTGCCCTGTAATCATTTCAGTGACAGTGTGCTCAACCTGAACCCTCGGATTGACCTCTAAGAAGAAGAACTCTCCATCGGTGTCACGCAGGAATTCGAAAGTTGCGAGTCCCTTGTACCCGACCGCCTCCGCTCCAGCGACTACCCTGGAGCCGAGTTCTGACCTAATGTCTTCAGAAAGCCAAGGGCCCTCTTCCAATATCTTCTGATGTCTCCTCTGGATGGAGCAGAATCTCTCGCCGAAGTGGATGGCCTTTTCCCCATCTCCAAGTACTTGGAACTCTATGTGTTGAGCGCCCCTGATGAATTTCTCTAGGAAGACCCTATCATCGCCGAATGCAGAAAGAGCTCGACCTTGGCAGAGTCTCAAGGCCTTGTCGAAATCATCCGGGGAATCGACTACCTGCATCCCTATTCCGCCCCCTCCGGCAGCAGCCTTGATAATTACTGGGTAGCCTATTTCCGCAGCCTGCTTGGCGGCCTCTTTTGGATTCGAGATAGGTCCGTCTGAACCCCTTGCAACGGGTATTCCTGCCTTTGTCATTGCATCCCTAGCAGCTATCTTGTCTCCGAGTAACCTGAGGACCTCAGGACTGGGCCCGATGAAGGTGATTCCTTCGTCTTCGAGCCTCTGGGCAAAGACGGGGTTCTCGGCTAGGAACCCGTATCCAGGGTGCACTGCGTCGGCACCAACTTCCTTTGCGGCTTCCACGATTGCCTCGATGTCGAGATAAGAAGCCAGTGGGTCAGAACGTGGGATGTACACTCCCTCGTCAGCGAGTCTTACTGGGAGGGAAAGCCTGTCTTCTTTCCCATGGATTACGACAGCATCGATCCCCATTGACCTCAGGGATCTTAGTATCCTGAGAGCTATCTCCCCGCGATTCGCGATAAGCACCCTCCTGAACATCTGATGTGCTGCTGAGGAAAGAGCCCTATGATTAAATCGGCATTTGGTTGATTATTGGACGGGTCAGTATACATCCCTGAGATAGCGCTTCTCAGTTTTCATCAAACCGGTCTCTACGAAATCCTTAGCCTCATCTTCGCTCATATCTCCATACTTAGCGCAAATTGAAATGAGCGTCTTGTGAACATCCTTGGCCATGTAATTCTTGTCGCCGCAGACGTAGAAATAACCGCCGCCGTTAATCCATTCCCAAATCTCTTCACCGTTCTTCTCCATGAGGTGCTGGACGTACACTTTCTCAGAGCCCGCTCTGGACCACGCGAGATCGTGCCTGTCCAGAACCCCTCTATCTTTCCAGTCTTCCATCTCGTCCCTGTAGTAATACTCTCCTTCCTCGGTCCAATCTCCAAAGAATAGCCAATTCCTACCCTTGGCCCCATCCAAATCTCTCTGCTGCAGAAACGCCCTGAAGGGGGCTATCCCGGTTCCCGGGCCAACCATAATTGCATCAGTCGAACCATCTTCGGGAAGAACGAAGGAACGAGTCGGTGACATGAAGACACCAATCTCGGTATTGGTTACTTCGCACCTGTCGGCCAAATAGCCAGTGCAAAGTCCGGTTCTATCTCTTTCATGGTGACTGTATCTAACTATTCCGACCGTCAGATGAACGGTTCCGGGTTCAAAATCCGGGCTGCTTGCAATTGAATACAATCTTGGCTTCAGCCTGTCCATTCCCTCTACCATCTGCTGAGGGGTGAACCCAACATGGCCAAAGTCTGAAAGTGCATCTACGTAGTCTCGAGACCAGATATAGTCCTCCATGGAATCTGAATCTGAAGTCAATTCCCTCCACAGAGTCTCAGCAGGGTCGGTGAGTGTGCCAATCTCCACATAACCTTCTGGCAAATCACCTTCTTCCCCACTTCCTGACCAATCAACGATTACCGAACCGTCCCTGGTGGATGTGCGAGACCTGCTTACCATACGAATCTCTGATTCTGCGTCATCGGAAATCAACCTAGTTCCGAGTGCCTCGATCCATTTCTTCGATACCCTATGAATCTCATATTTGTCTGTCAGCGCCTCCCTAATTGGGAATTCTCCAACATGGGTTTCGACAATCTCTTCACCGGTGAAACCGCAGAGGCCAATCAATTCCTCAACTATTTCCGGGGGGCATCTAGGAATCACACCTAATGCGTCGCCTGCCTTGTAGCTCATCCCTGAATCTCCTAAATCGAAAACTATGTGCCTAGTCTCCTTGCCAGAGCCTTTTCCATTCAATACGTGATTGTCCGTGAGGGTGGATGAATACGGATTCTTCGCGCTCCAGTCAGACATGCTGTCACCTTCGGCCCGGCGAGCCTAGTTCTGTTTATGAAGAAATGCCGGGCAGGGTCAGCAATCCACTGATGATTGGAGCGATGGGGTCAAGTCATAGGCCGGACTTCGCGAGTCGTGGCGAGAGTCGACTTCCTGGGTACTGGCAATGCTTTCTCTCCTCACGGGAGAATGCATGCCCTTGCATTGATCGACAAAAAAATCCTGATTGACACCCCTCCAACACTACTTGCCCAACTGAGGAGATCGGGCTTATCGACCTCGGATGTTCGGCATCTTCTGATTACCCACTGGCACGCTGATCACACGTTCGGATTTCCATTCTTATTGTTGGACAGGAAATTCATCTCGGATTCATCGGGAAGTTCTGAACTTTCGGTCTACCTTAGGCCCGGAGGAAGGGAGTTTCTCTCCTCCTTATGTGAAATGGGCTTCCCAGGAAGCCTGGCCGATTCACTGGAGGAAAGGGCACGGTGGGATGAACGCGAGTCTGGGGTTCTCGAGGATACTGGATGGAGTTACGAGAGGTTTCCAGTTCTCCATACACCCGAAACCGACCCACATGGATACGAATTGACCCATGAATCTGGATTCCGCCTACTCCACTGCGGGGACTCTGGTCCCTGCGAGGAGATAGAGAAGAGGGCGGTGAGGGCAGATGTGGTGATACTTGAGATGGGCATGCCAGACATAGGAGAGTTCCCCCATCACCATAGGCCATCAGATGTGATTTCATTTGCAGAAAGGCATCCAAAGGCTAAGGTCCTGGTTACTCACAATTACTCCTCTGGCAGAGGTAATGATTCGGGATTCGCGATGCCATTACTGCCTGAATCTATACACCAACTGGAAGATGGTGACGTATTGGAAATTGATCGAAATGGCGATTTTATCATGATAGGAAAATCATAGAAAAAATATAGCATATTTATACTCACTATCTTGGACTGTCGAGTGTTGGAGATGATTCGCGTGCAACGGGGGAGTAATGCGGACGAAAACTAGCAAGTTGTTTTGTTCATTTTGCTGGGACACTGGAATATGTTGGAAAATAGAATATCTGATGCCTTCATAGG
>DAQP01000043.1:16556-94948 GCA_002504435.1 Euryarchaeota archaeon UBA438 | reverse complement strand
GATCGTGGTAACTCACGAGATGGGATTCGCCAAGGAAGTGGCAGACAGAGTCATCCTCTTCGACGAGGGCCACCTGATCGAGGAGAACACACCAGACGAGTTCTTCGACAATCCACAGCATGAAAGGACCAAGCTATTCCTTGAGCAGATTCTATGAATGATGACTGACTACTGGCTAATCCAGTGGGCGACCCTGTCATGTATGGTGCTACGGAAGGTAAGTAGCTGCAAAGTTGGTCCATTCAGGTCCACAGTTACGGTAGCACCTCTTGTGAAGTGGAACTCGTCCCAGCCATCAGCCACCACGTAGCCTCTGTGCATGTCACTTGTCATCAGAGTCGGCTCACCTGTCCACGCCCAGTATGAACCATCCTCCGACCGATCCCCCCTAGGCAGGTCTCTAGCCACGAATAGGTACCTGTTGTCAATCTCGTCGAGAGGAAACGTAGTCCCCTCTATGTTGGCCACATGCCTGAACCAGGCGCCCTGGCCGAGGAATGTAGAGAAAAGGCACCCAGAAGAGTGCTGCATGACATCAATCCCCTCAGATGCCCTCTGGAGTCTATATTTTGAGGGCTGGTACTGGTGTGTGTTCGCCACCAGCAGGTCATTCAGGGCGGGGTCAGTCACTATCTTGTTACCACTGGTAGTAACAATCTCTGCTTGTAGACGCGGCAGCGTATTGACGATCGCCCCTCCATTTATTGCGGTCCTGACATCTTCCGCAAAACTATCTGGGTCACTCCCCATATAGAATCCATATGAGCCATCGTCGTCATCGGCCCGTGGATGGCTATTCACCCCCATTACCGGGGTCTTGTCGTCCACGGAGTGGGCTATGGAAGTCAGGGTCCCATCGCCACCTAGGACAACTACCAGATCTGGGTCATCGAAATCCCCCCTACGGACCGTCTCTCTTGCTGTATAGTCGACCCTCACCGAGCCTTGCCTTTCCAGCTCATCCAATGCCTTCCTGACGGTTTCTAGGGCCTTGTCGTGAACCTCCTCGAAGTTCTTCTTGTAGACAACAAGCACATCGGTCACGTCTTCGTCCTCGTCCTGCCCTCTAAGTCGTCCCATATAGGAGACTCGCCTCTCCATTTTCCGAATTATTGTGACCTCTGTTGCATGCCTTCATCAGCATCGAGCTCCCGCGAGATGATGTGAGAGTACCACTGGCGGTGATTTTCCTTGTCATCTCCGCCCCGCTTTCGGGGTGCTTGCAAGTCGAGGAAGACCCCTGCCCAGACTCGAACTGCTTCCCCCTTACATCCGATGCCTTGAATGGCATACTCTCTGATACTAGCTCATTCAACGTCCTAACCTATTCTCAAATGTACGACAGACTGAGGGTGGAAACAACCGCCTCCTCCACTGTCCAAGGTCAATTTGGAGAGGTGTACTGGAGCGTGGCGAAGGACGACTCCAAACAACTCAGATCCGTCGCCACTAGGGTCACTCTAGGTACATATTCGATGAACAACGAGGTAATTGAAGGTGGCGAAATCACCAACATCAGGATCGGAAATGTCTGGTTCGAGGGCAGGGACGAGGCGCCAAATTATTCGGATCCGTTCGAGGAATTCGCGCAGTTGTCAACCATGGACCCTGACGGGGACTGGCCTCCTTTCGGATTCGACACTACTCAGATTTCTGGACTGGACTGGAGGATCACGGGGGACGAGTCATCACTGCAGCAAGTCGCATCTGCAACTAATTCCTCACACACAATCGTCCTCGAGTTGATGGGGAGCCCTCCGATCATCACTTCCATAGAGACATATGCAGGAGATGAAGATCAATTCGCACTTACTATTTCCACAGGAGAAGAGGTCGAATTGGCCCTGAGGGAAGATATCGAAAGGGCGCCTCTGGGATTTAGCCCGGATGGAACATCCTTAGTCGAGGGCGGGGTTACCCAGTGGGCTGGCTCAGTTCAGAGTGGCTTTGCAACGGAAGCTAATCCATCCGAACTGGTCATTCACGGAATCATAGGCTCAGACGATAATGCTTCTACGGCCTCCTCGATGAAATTGGACTCTGGGACCTACAATGAAACCCTGGCAGATGGAACTTGGTGGGATTTCATATGGTCCGACCAGGATTCCGACGGACTCGTATCTAGTGGCGACATATATGCCGTCAGGACTAATGCCACGGGGGAACTTAGCATTGCAGTATATGACCTGTGGGCAGATGCATGGACCGGGGGCCCTCTCGCGTCACAGGATTAACACAGTCATATTCAAACGGCCCATGGCCAAGGGCCTGACATGTCCGGAGACAGGCATCCCCTGTCACGTCTACTGGTCCATCTCAGGGATCACAGGTCAACGGTAATTCTCGCTTCGATATGCTCCATTCTGAACAAAATCTGGGACCTCGCCCCACCAGTGCTGATTGGGATGGCAATAGACGTCGTCTCAGCTAGAGAGGACTCCTTCCTAGCTGGGATGGGATATCCGGATGTGTACGAACAGCTGTATATACTAACAGGACTGACAGTGTTGATCTGGGTTCTCGAATCATTATTCCAGTATTTCTACGCAGTTCTTTGGAGGAATCTTGCTCAGACCGCACAGCATGAGCTCAGGATGTCCGCCTATTCACACATTCAAGACTTGGAGATGCAATGGTTCTCGGAGCAGTCTACAGGTGGATTGATGTCCATAATGAACGATGACGTCAATCAACTAGAGAGATTCCTCGATCAAGGGGCCACCGACCTCCTTCACGTGGCAACCACGATTATCGTTGTCGGGGGGATAATGTTCACCGTCGCACCGGAAGTAGCCCTGCTAGCAATTATCCCCGTCCCCGTGATAGTCACAGGGTCTTTCATGTATCAGCGAAGGATCGGGACACGCTACTCCCTAGTCAGAAACAAGGTCGCAGAGCTAAATGCCCTGTTGAACAATAATCTCCAGGGAATCACAACCATCAAGTCATTCACAGCCGAGAAGAGAGAGGCGAGCCGTGTCGAGGCCGCTTCCACCTCATACAGAGATGCAAATCGCGAGGCAATCAGACTCTCCGCATCCTTCGTTCCGATAATCAGAATGGCCATATTATTCGCCTTCACTGCAAACATGCTCGTCGGAGGTTGGTTTGCGCTAGAGGGAAAAATAAGCCTGGGCGCATACTCCGTGATTGTCTTCATCACCCAGAGGCTTCTTTGGCCCCTGACCCGTCTCGGAGAAACATTTGACCTATACCAGAGGGCCATGGCATCTACCACGAGGGTTCTGGACCTGCTAGACACGGAAGTCGGTATCGTGGAGGGGGAAACCGCCATCGACAAAGTCAGCGGCGAGATTTCCTTCAGTGACGTAAGCTTCTCTTATCCGGGAAGGGAGACTGTCCTGGAGGGCGTCAACCTGACAGTCCCTTCTGGAAAGACCGTTGGCTTGGTGGGCTCGACTGGCTCTGGAAAGACAACAATGGTCAGGCTCCTTCTCAGATTTCACGATCCCGATCAAGGTTCGGTTTCGTTGGACGGCCATGATGTCAGGGAACTAACCCTGGACTCACTCAGAGGTTCGATATCCCTCGTCAGTCAGAACACCACACTATTTCCTGGTACCGTAATGGACAATGTGAGGTATGGCAGCCCATTGGCCAGTGAGGACGAAGTTTTCGAGGCTGCCAGGATAGCAGAGGCGGTATCATTCATTGAAAATCTCCCTGAGGGTTGGAATACCGACATAGGCGAGGGAGGGCACAAACTTTCGGGTGGTCAGAGGCAAAGGATTGCAATAGCCAGAGCGGTACTAAAAGACGCCCAAGTATTGGTCCTAGACGAGGCCACCAGCAATGTAGACAACGAAACAGAGGCAGCTCTGAAGAGGTCCATAGGATTGATCTCCAGAGATAGGACCACTTTGATTATCGCGCACAGGCTATCCACAGTTAGGAATGCGGACATGATTGCGGTTCTGGGCGACGGCGGCATTACAGAAACCGGAACCCACGAGTCCCTTCTGGAGTCGGGAGGGCTGTATTCTAGACTCTGGGCGGTCCAGACAGGTGAGCCAGGGGAACACAGGGGGTGATGAATTGGCAGATGACGATTTCCCTCCGACATTCCCCGAACTGGCTAAGATGATCGGAATATCGCCAGAATCGATTGGTGACGGGAAATGCACGGTTAGAACGACCGTCCAGAAAGAGCACCTAAACGCAGGAGGGGTCGCTCACGGTGGGCTCCATGCTACGATGCTGGACACTGCACTAGGGGGGGCACTAGTGTCGGCCCTCTCCAAGGAAGAGTGGTGTGCAACAGCGGAGATTGATGTTTCTTACATCCGGCCAGCAATAGAGGGCGACACACTCGGGGCATCGGGAAGGGTCGTCAAGAGGGGAAAGAATCTGGCTCACTTGGAGGGGGAAATTATCGATCATAATGGAAGGCTGATAGCCACAGCCAAGGGGACATGGGCCATCTGGGTCCCTAGTGGCTCGGGCAGGCCCGGAAACAGGTGATGACGGGAACACCTTGATGAGGAGACGCCCTCCCCTATGCACCATGGCACGCGTAGACTCAATGCTATGGTTCATGCTAGGTTTCGCTCAATTGATACTCGGCCGCGACATCGGCGGAGGGGACCCAACTCTGGAACTTCTGGGCATCATCCTGCAGGGAACTGGAGGCAGCTCGGTAATTCTTGGAATATACTTCCTCATGTTCCTGGCCAGGCATGAGAAAGAGTTCGCCGATGGGTACTCGAAGATGGAGAAGACTGCCTTCCTCAGGGATGCAGAAGGCCGAATAATCGACCTAGAGGATACCACGCCTAAAGCCGTAAAGGCAGTTTGGTATGTAATCCCAGCCGGACTGACCCTGATTGGCGCCATGGCTTGGCTAACTGGATGAAAAGATGGCATTAGATGACATGATTGACCGGATGATCGAGAATCCGGCCTACGACCAGATGGGCGGATATCAGCTGTTCCTGAGGAGATTTGCTATCCCAGTCGTTCTGATATTGATCGCCCTCTTCATCTACACCGCTTTGGATGAGTACCTCAGCAGTAGTTTGAATCTGATAGTGACTTCTGCACTCACCGGCCTATGTGTTGGTCCAATCCTCGCATTGGAGAGGTACACTGCAATGAGAAAGCAGAACAAGTAATATAACGCAGACAAAATTAGCCGAATGGGTCAAATGCCTAACCCTCCCGTAGGTGTTCAATGGTAGACATTGACGACTTCAACATTTTCGATTTGGTTGGGCTGGGGGAGGCAACGGGTCTCGAGTTCATTTTCGCAGCATCAGCTCTTCTAGGAGGGATTTTGTTCCTCTTGTGGTTCATACTAATGACAGTTGGAGGGGTGGCCGAAGGGGTCTTCGAGGGACTCTTCGGATTAGAGATAGACGTACTAAGTTCGGATGCCTCGTTCAAGGCCCTTACCTTCCAAGGAGTCATGGCATTCATGATGTTCTTCGGACTGGCTGGTTTGTTCGTCCTGAAATCTGACGGCTCCGATCCAGTCGCAGTGGCCGTTGGAGGGATTGCAGGCACGGCATCAATGTACGGGACAGCCAAGCTATTCGAGCTATTCTTAGCGATGCAATCTACTGGCAATGTGGAGATTGAGGACGCGGTCGGATCCAAGGGCACGGTATACCTGGTGATACCCCATGAGGGCGTTGGTCAGGTTCAGATTGAGACGGGTGGCTCCCTTTCTACATACAACGCAAGGTCAGCCGATCAGCAGGAGATTGGAACTGGGAGAATGATTGAGGTCGTGGGAACTCTGGGAGAGGTCCTACTGGTGAAGAGGATTTGAGATTCTCTGAAGTATTTGCTCCACGAAACCCTTCTTTCGCCTTTGCCGGCAAAGACTTCATGACTGGGAACTCCTTCTTGGGTTCAGGAGTGACTACGAATGGCAACAGCAGGAGCAATTGGGACGATTGGAATTTTTGCGATAATACTGGTACTAGTGGCTGTGGTGATATTTTTCTCACAGAGGTACAAGAGATGCCCTCCAGACCAAGTTATGGTGATTTACGGGCGGACGGCAAAGCAGGCAGATGGCAAGGCAAAGCCTTCCAAGGTGGTGCATGGAGGTGCCGCTTTAGTATGGCCCCTGATTCAGGACTACGCATACATATCATTGAAGCCGATGCCAATCAACATTGATCTAAAGGGCGCCCTTTCACTCCAGAACATCAGGATTAACGTCCCTAGCACATTCACTGTTGGCGTTAGTAAGGAGCCATCCATAATGGCCAACGCTGCAGAGAGGCTATTGGGATTCAAGATACCCGAAATAGAGAAGCTCGCCGAGGAAATCATCCTCGGCCAGCTACGTCTCACAGTCGCCTCTCTGACAATTGAGCAGATAAACCAAGACAGAGACGCCTTCCTCTCCCTGATTACACAGAACGTAGATCAGGAGCTAAGAAAGTTCGGACTAACACAGTTGAACGTCAACATCGTCGACATCACTGACGAGTCGGACTACATCGAGAGCATCGGTAAGAAGGCTGCTGCAACTGCAGTCGAGAATGCCCGCGTCGACGTTGCAAACGCCGAGAGGGACGGTGCAATAGGGGCTGCCAATGCAAACAAGGAGAGAGAGATTCAGGTCGCCAACGCAAACGCAGATGCGGAGATGGGTCGAAAGGAAGCCGAGCAGAGGGAGAGGGTTTTCGTCGAGCAGCAGGAGGCAATGGCAATTGCTGGTGAGAACACGGCACAGGCAGAGATCGCGGGAGCAAACGCGGACCTTGCTGAGGCAGAAGCTCATGCAAAGAGGAGGGCCGACGTCGCCACTGCTCAAGCTGAGGCAGAGATTCAACGAGCATTATACTCAGAAGAGGAAGAGAGGCTTCGCGCCACAGAAATTGTTCAAATCAACATCCAAAAGCAGCAGATAGAGATCGCTGCCGAGGCCGAGGCAGAGCGACAACGCAGAGTTGCACGTGGTGAGGCCGACGCAATTCTAGCCAAGTATGAGGCCGAGGCGGAAGGTATCCAGAAGGTCCTTGACGCAAAGGCCCAGGGTTACCAGAGCCTTGTTTCAAGTGCATCAGGCGATCCCAAGGCTGCGGCGACACTACTGATGGTTGAGAAGATCGAAAGCATGGTTGCCGCACAGGTCGAGGCAATTAGGAACCTCAAGATTGACAAGATCACAGTGTGGGACAGCGGAAACTCTCCTGATGGAAACTCCGCTACCAGCAACTTCGTTAGCAGCTTGGTCCAGAGTCTTCCACCGATCCATGATGTAGCCAAGATGTCAGGCGTCGAACTACCCGACTATTTGGGTTCAATGACAGAAGATGAGTCCTGATTGGACATCAGACATCCTCATGTGCTCAACCTATCTGGGTGTGCCATGGAAGATACAGGCGTCGTAATAGTGGGAGGGGCCAGGACTCCCTTCTGCGAGTGGCTCGGAGGAAAGAGGGGCGACGGCGGACCTGGTGGCAGACTCTCATCTATCAGTGCTGAGGAGCTAGGCTCTATTGCCATAAGGGGAGCAATGGAAAAGACCGGTACAGACCCAAGTGAGATTGACCATGTGGTCATGGGTCACGCCCTTCAGACATCCTCACAGGCAATTTTTGGCGCTCGTCGAGCCGGTCTAAATTCTGGAATCCCCAACGAGGTCCCTATGCTTACACTGAACAGGCTATGCGGCAGTGGAGCCCAATCAGTCGTAACTGCGGCTCAGATGATCATGCTCGGAGAGGCAGAGGTCGTGGTAGCAGGGGGAATGGAAAACCTCAGTCAGGCACCCCATGTCCTTCGGGACATGCGAGATACGTACAAGCTTGGAAGGCCCCCCAGGCAGGGCGACGAGGTTCCAAAGGACATGGAAGACTACCTTTTCACAAATCTCAGGGATGACGTATGCGGATATTTCATGGCCCAAACAAGTGACGAGTTATGCCGTAGAGTTGGCGTCACAAGGGAGGAGGCGGACAGTTTTGCGGCAATGAGCCATCAGAAGACCGAGAGTAGTATTTCCGAGGGTACTTGGAGGCAAGAGATAGTAGAGGTCGAGACGCCCGATGGCACAGTGGGATATTCAGACGAGGATCACGTGGTCATCGGCACCACTCAGGAATCACTATCCGGCCTGCGAACCCATTTCGGGCCCGAATCCCTAGTAACTGCTGGAAATGCCTCAGGAGTGGTAGATGGTGCAGCTGCATTGATCGTAAAATCCGCATCTAGGGCAGCCGCTGACGGCGACTCCCCGCTATCCAGGATAGTATCATGGGGGATTGTCGGGCTCGAACCTGCAATAATGGCGCATGGCCCAGTTCCGAGTAGCATTCTCGCATTGGAGAAAGCCGGGCTAGAGGCCAGTGAAATCGATTTGTGGGAAATCAACGAGGCCTTCGCAGGACAGTGTGTCGCCTGCATCAAGGACCTTGGGATAGATCCTGAGAAAGTGAATGTGAATGGTGGCGCGGTGGGCTTGGGGCACCCTCTCGCAGCAACAGGCACAAGGCTCCTTCTAACGCTGTCTTTGGAATTGAGGAGAAGGGGCGGAAGGTATGGCGTAGCCACTGCGTGTATCGGAGGAGGGCAAGGAATTGCCATTGTTCTAGAGTCATTGAACGCGAGAAATTAATTCCGTAGCATTAATCTGTGGCAATATGCGCCAAAGGACCGTTACTATGAGTGCCAGTCGTAAGAGAAGCCTAGTCAAGACCCTCACTTGGAGGATTATCGCTACAACCGACACTTTCATTCTGACTCTTCTTGCCACAACATGGTTTTCCGAGGATTTGGGGCTCGAATCAACTGAGGCCTTTGCACTTGCTGGTACTGTTGCCGGTTTGGAAGTCGTAACAAAAATGGTCCTGTACTACTTGCATGAAAGGGGATGGAGCTCCTTGGATTGGGGGCAGGACGAAGAAATCCTCTCAGAAAATTCCGAGTAGTCCTCCGACTACTGCACCACCCGCTATTATCGCACCCAGTGAGGAACCGATATTCCCTAGTGCCGTAACAAGTAGGACCTTCCCAACCCGATTTTTCCATAGGAGGGAGGCCGAGTCGAGGGCTAGAAAATCACTGGCGTCCTTTCCTGTCGGGGAAGCGACCTTCAGTTGGGTATAGCCAGCAAACCATCCTGCAGCTACTGTTGGATTGAGCGACGTGATTGGGGAGGCAATGGCCCCTACAATCACAGAAAGAGGATGCCCCCTAGCAATTGCCACGCCGATTCCGGCAAGAGCTGCGTTCAGGATAAGCCACGTCTCTGCAGTCTCTCTCAATTCGCCGAAGTGGCCATTCTGGACCATCCATAGGCAAGCCGCCACTAGCACCAGTGGGATTCCCCACATTATCGCCCTTGGCCAGATCGACTTGCGTGGCTTTTCAGTAAGTTCTTCCATCCTCTTGCCGACGAATCCTTCGGAATCCGAAAGATGCTGGACAATTCCTTTGATGTGTCCAGCTCCAACTATGGCGAGAATCCTGCCTTCCTTCCTTTCTCTGATTTGTTTAATCCTCCCAGCTATGTATTCATCTCGCTCGTCGATTAGAACCTCTCCTGCCCTGGGGGCAACGGAACGAGCCTCCTCCATCAGATTGCTTAGGAGATCGGTATCCTCTAGGACCTCGTCCAGATCGATCTCCTCGTCTTCCTCATCGGCCCAAAGTAGCGTGTCGAGAACCCTCCATTTCTCCCTGATGCTCATCTTCCCCCATGCTCTTCGGAGAGTGGAAACAACGTCCCTGTCCACCAATTCAACTGGAATTTCTGCTTCCCTGGCCTCCAAAACAGCCGCTAGAAGCTCAGCTCCGGGTTTTTCACCGGTCGAGACCCCCATACGACGCTGTTCAGCAGCCAGTGCAGTTTGCAAAATGATCATCGCCGACTTCCCTTCATTGATGATCTTCAGAAGGTCCTCCGAATCAATGGATTCTGGTTCTGTGAGGGAAGCCATCCTCGACTCGCACAGTTCCACGGCAACTATGTCCGGCGAGTATTGGGAAATCTGCTCCTTGACTAGTTCCACCGACTTACTACTCACATGAGCTGTCCCGATAATCCTCAGGCCCTCATCAAAATCAATCACATTGGAGCTATTTGTCATGATTTCACCCAATTCCGTCCATAACTGAGAATAAATCGGAATGCTCTCTGACATCGTGAACCCTGATGATGTCCACGCCCTTGTCCTTGGCCATAGCAGCAACCCCCAGAGTTCCGGCAAGCCTATCCTCGGACAAGTCCCTTCCAAGCATTTGCTTGAACATGCTCTTCCTGCTTACTCCCCACATCAGGCTCATTTCATCTGATGGAACCACCGATCTGCCGGACGAGAGAAGGGAGATGTTGTGCTCCAGCAACTTTCCGAACCCTATTCCCGGATCTACAATGACGTTAGATGGCTCCACCCCTCGCTCAATCAGCCTTCTGGATGTGGAAATTAGGCCATTCCTAACTTCCTCCAAAACATCCCCATACGTGGGGTTCTCTTGCATGTTGGATGGTAGCCCCTTCATGTGCATTAGGCATATGGGGCATTCCGCTTCAACAATCAGATCAGCCATCCTCGAATCCCCGAGCGATGAAACATCATTCACCATGTCGGCTCCAGCATCCAGAGCCATCCTAGCCACATACTCCCTCCTCGAGTCTATGGATATCCCTGCTTCGGGCAACTCGTCCCTGACAGCCTCAATTATTGGAATAACACGACGAGCCTCCTCCTCCTGACTAACCTCCACGGCTCCCGGACGAGTTGATTCACCCCCTATGTCTATCCATTCTGCACCTTCCTCAAACATACTTGTCGCCTTTTCGACGGCATTTTCTATCCCCTCTACCCTAGAATCCGCATGGAATGAGTCTGGAGTCACATTCAACACCCCCATTATGCGGGGAAAACCGCTGTCGCGGCGTTTCAGGATAGGTCGCCAGTCGGCCATGTGTGGGGTGCCATTAGTCGCATGCTTTATGATGTGACGGAGGCCGATTAATGCGATGGTAATGGGAGACGAAGCTCTGGAAGAGTCCCTCAATGCCCCTATCGGGGCAATTTCGGCACCTGAAGTCCCTGAAGGGCCTACTAGTGAGTCACTTGAATTGATGGAGTCCATTATCCAAAGATTACAGCCCTCTGACAGGCACGATATCAGAGACATGATTAGCTACAGGGCACAAGTATCTGGAGGCATGATTGCAATGACCTTGGTGTTTTGGTGGATTACAATCGACAAAGGCGCCGAATCACTTGGGGATTCAGAAATCCCCTTGTCGGCCTTCGGAGGATTCACATTCAGAGAGATAAGTATGATTGTTCCCGCTCTTTCACTCCTTGCGACCCTCGTTATGTCGATAGGAAGGGAAACTGGAAATGCCATTCTGAACAACATAGGAGGGGGATTAATCGTGTTAGTTGTTTTCTACATATCAGAGCCATTTGGGAGCACCATCCTTGGCTCAGGAATAGATGCACAGTCAGCAGCATTCGCTTCAGGGCGGCTCGTCGCTATGGCACTAATGATCGGCCTAGCAACCAAGTTCTTCTGGGATGCAATCCTATTGCAGTGGGTGAGAAGTACGATGATGAACATGGGTGTGGACTTATTCCCCTCCGAAGAGCAAGAGGAATTCGTCAGTCATGCTGATGAGGCTCCCCCTCTGGGGTGAATCCGTGAGCGAGCAAAAGGAGCCGCGCCTTTCTGTCCTTAGACTAGGCCATAGAATCGAAAGGGACAAGAGGATTACATCGCATCTAGGGCTTACAGCCAGGGCATTCGGGGCCGATGAGATAATTCTCTCAGGGGAAGAAGACGATACCCCCCTGGAGACATGGAAGGAAGTTTCCGAGAGGTTCGGTGGAACTCTTGAGTGCAGGTACGAGCCCAAGCCTATGAGGTGGCTGCGTAACTTTTCAAAGGAAGGAGGAAGGATTGTTCATCTCACCATGTACGGTAAATCATGGCGTGAGATCTCGGAAATCATTCCTTTCGATGGCCCAGTAGTTGTAGTGGTCGGGGGAACCAAGGTCCCAGGGGAACTCTTCGGGATTGCCGATTACAACGTCGCAGTCGGCAATCAGCCACACTCAGAGGTAGCAGCTCTAGCAGTATTTCTGGACACATGGAGGGGTGAATTGGGGTCCGAAAGGTTCTCCGATGGTACGGTTGAGGTAGTCCCTAGCGATAGCGGCAAGAAGATAGTAACCAAAGAAGACTAGTGCCTAGAAAAACCTCTTTCCTTTCTCAATGATTAAGAGTCTTACTTGAGCAGGTTTGCTGATGTCGGCAACCGGGACACGACGCGGATTCGTTCCCGGCGCCGGTATCCCGGGTGTGGAAGATCCACCGGCCTTCCAAGATGCAGCAGATTTGTTATTGGATTCTACGGGAATTGATCAGCCCAGCGATGTCTCCGGTTTACTGATTCTTGCAGATGGAACTAGGTTCACAGGAAGGCTATTCGGCGCCGATGCCATAGCTCAGGGGGAGTTAGTTTTCACTACTGGAATGTGTGGTTACCAAGAGAGCCTCACTGATCCATCCTTCGCCGGGCAGGTACTCACATTTACGTGGCCTCTGTTGGGTAACTATGGGATAATACCTGGAATTTCTGAGTCATCGGGAGTTCACCCTAGAGGGGTTGTTTGCAGGCAGATGATGGGGAACCCGGATCACAGGGACTCGATAGGCAGCATCCACGACCTTCTGGCCGCCCATGGGGTTCCTGGGATACAGGGGGTGGATACTAGGGCAATTACCAGGAGGGTCAGGGAGCATGGAACACTCCTTTGTGTGTTCGGCCCCCAAAGTAGGGAGGGCGAGATGGAAACGATCCTTTCGAAAATGAAGCCCCCTGATTTGGATGATTTGGTTGAATCGGTAACTCTCGAGAAACCCGTCTTGATAAATCCCGGTGCACAAGACGGAAATGGGAAGAATCTGCCTAGACTGGCAGTTTTGGATTGTGGAATTAAGCATAATATTCTCAGAGAACTTTCCAAGAGGTTTGAGGTGATTTGGTGCCCCGCCTCTCTCAGTTTCGATGAAATAATGAGTGAATGGAGGCCTGACGCAATTTTCGCATCAAATGGCCCTGGAGACCCCGCACATCCAGGTTCTGCAACCGCCGCTAGGAATACTCTCGCCAGAGCAGTCAGAGAGGATATGCCGGTGATGGGAATTTGCCTAGGTCACCAGCTTATGGGGCTAGCTGCGGGACTTAGGACGTACAAATTGAGATACGGGCACAGAGGGGCCAATCAGCCAGTATTGGACTTGGTAACTGGCAAGGTGGACATCACTAGCCAGAATCACGGTTTTGCAGTCGAAGACCCCGAAAGAGGAATGCTGGCACCTCATCCTAGCGGTGCATGCTCAGAATCCGGAGAGAATACTCTCGAAGCCGACTTTGAGGTTAGGCACGTAAACGCCAACGACAGGACAGTAGAGGGACTCGATCTGGTTGGAAAGCCTGCGTTCACAGTTCAGTTCCACCCAGAGGCTTGCCCAGGCCCACATGACGCCTCGCCTCTTTTCGATAGATTTGCTGATATTGTCGAAGACCATCTGTCAGGAGACCCCCAAGCTGCGATAATTGGAGGAGGTGGTAGCTGATGCCTCGTCGTGATGATCTCCGTAGAATAGTAATCCTTGGTAGCGGGCCAATCAGGATAGGACAAGCCGCAGAGTTCGACTTCTCAGGGTCCCAGGCTTGCAGAGCACTACGCGATGACGGATACGAGGTCATCCTGATTAACTCCAACCCAGCTACCATCCAGAATGATCCAGAGATGGCTGACAGGATATACATCGAGCCCCTTCTTCCCGAGGTAGTTAGGAGAATTCTAGAGATGGAGAAGCCCGATGCCCTCCTAGCCGGGATGGGTGGCCAGACTGCCTTGAATATCGCCTCAGCATTGGCCAAGGATGGAACCTTGAACGAGTTGGGGGTGGAGCTGATTGGCTGCGATTTGGCTTCTATTGATGAGGCAGAAGATAGGGACCTATTCAAGAGGGTATGCGAGAGCATTGACCTTCCTGTTTGTGAGGCCGTAGCATGTTCGTCCATTGAAGAGGTCCTTTCCGCAGCTGACAAGATCGGGCAGTTCCCCCTCTTGATTCGTCCTGCCTTCACGCTTGGCGGATTAGGCGGCGGAACTGCATTCAACAGGGGCGAATTAGTCGAGATAGCCAGTCAGGGGCTTCTTCAGTCCGCCATAGGGCAAGTCCTCATCGAGGTCAGCATATTGGGCTGGCAGGAGCATGAATACGAGGTAATGAGGGACGCATCGGACAATGCGATAATTGTCTGCACTATGGAGAATCTAGACCCAATGGGGGTCCACACGGGGGAGTCAGTAGTAGTAGCACCTCAGCAGACCCTCTCTGATCAGGATCACCAAATGCTTCGGGACGCAGCCCTCAAGTTGATTCGCAGACTAAACATCAAGGGTGGGTGCAATGTTCAATTTGCAGTCGAGCAATCAACCGGGCAGTACAGAGTCATCGAGGTAAATCCGAGAGTTTCAAGATCCTCCGCTCTTGCATCCAAGGCCACAGGCTATCCAATAGCCAGAATGGCCGCACTCATAGCTGTAGGATACACCTTGGATGAGCTTCCAAATCCCATTACTGGGGAGGGAACTACTGCTGCATTTGAGCCCACACTAGATTACTGCGTGGTGAAAATTCCAAGATGGCCATTTGACAAATTCAGGACAGCAGATAGGGTAATTGGCACTTCAATGAAGTCAACTGGCGAGGTTATGGCGATAGGGAGGTGCTTCGAAGAAGCATTCCTCAAGGCATGGGCTAGTCTGGAATACGGACAGCCACACCCAAGACCCCTTACTATGGCCGACGCATCCGGCGGCGAAACGATGGATGAGAGGGCCTCTGAATCCCTCCCTACGGCCATTCTTGAAGACTGGTTGAGAATTCCTACTGACAGGAGGATGGGTGCATTGATGGAAGCCTTCAGGAGGGGGTATTCGATAGAGGACGTCCGAGACCTCACAGGAGGCGTGACAAGGTGGTTCTTGCATAGATTTGAGAATATGGCTGCTATAGAAACAGAAATCCGGGCAGCTGGAGAAATGGGAGTAAGGCCTTCCGAGGTTCCCGAGTCTCAATTGAGGTCCTGGAAGGGAGCGGGATTCACTGACTTACATATCGCGGACGCACTGGCAGGTTTCCCGTCATCGGGATTCAAGGAACTCCCTGCAGGCAGGGACGAGTCTGCGGTCACCTCCAGAAGGCATCAGTTAGGGATTCACCCAAGGTTCCGAATGGTCGACTCCTGCGCAGCAGAATTCGCTGCCGTCACTCCTTACTACTACGCTACTTATGAGGGCGGCTCGGCCCCTTCTGGTATTGATCACGTACCCGGTCTAGATGATTTCATTAAACAGAGAATCGTTGTCATCGGCTCAGGACCAATAAGGATCGGCCAGGGGATAGAGTTCGACTATGGGTGCGTTCACGCTGTAGGGGCTATTCGTGACATGGGTCATGAGGCCATCATAGTAAACAACAATCCCGAGACAGTCTCTACAGATTTCGACACCAGCGACAGACTCTACTTCGACCCCCTTTCATTGGAATCAGTCTCAGAGATATTACTACGCGAGAAGGCCCACGGAATACTCCTCCAATTTGGCGGCCAGACAGCAATCAACCTAGCATTGCCGCTAGCTGACAGCCTCCCTCACTTGTCATCAATGGGACTCGACCTAGTTATCGAGGGAACTACCCCGGGAGCCGTGGATGAGGCAAGTGACCGTGAGAGATTCGAGGATTTCGCAGATAGAAACGGCCTAAGGATGCCTAGGGGTTCCACCGCAATAGATCCCGATGGGGTTAGAAGGGCTGTGGCCGAGATTGGCTACCCGGTACTGATTAGGCCTTCTTATGTCCTAGGTGGAAGGGGTATGGAGATACTTTCTGACAACAGTCAGTTGGATGCATACATGAATGAGGCATACTTGGCACCTGACAGGCCCTTACTTATTGACGAGTACCTAGGAAATGCCGTGGAGCTGGATGTCGATGCCGTATGCGACGGAGAACAAGTATTGGTCGGCGCTATCATGGAGCACCTAGAGGAGGCTGGTATCCATTCTGGCGACTCCACTTGTTTCATACCGCCACAGAACATTTCACAGAGTATCCTATCGGAGGTTGAGGAATGGACCAAGAGAATTGGAATTAGGCTAGGGATTAGGGGATGCTTCAACATTCAATATGCAATTCGCGATGAAGTACTCTACGTGCTGGAGGTCAATCCAAGGGGGTCCAGAACATTCCCCTTTGTTGCAAAGGCCACAGGTGTCCCTCTGGCCAGGATTGCAGCCAGGCTAGCATTGGGGGAGAAGCTCTCCGATCTAGAAATCCCCGAACCTCAGACGGAAGCAGTCTGCGTCAAGGCACCAGTTTTCCCATTCATCAAACTAAGGGGACTCGATCCGGCCCCGGGACCAGAGATGAAATCAACTGGCGAAGTCATGGGGTCCCACGTCAGACCAGCAGCAGCTTATCTCAAAGCGAGACTTGCAACAGAGCTTCCCGTTCCGACTACCGGTGGCGTGTACATCACCGTGAAGGATGAGGACAAGCACGAAATGATAGAATTGGCCAGAAGACTTCACGATTTGGGATTCCGTTTGCATGCCACCAGAGGTACAGCTAGGGTTCTTCGCGAAGTGGGCGGAATAGAGGTTGAGACTTGCTATAGGATAGCTGAGAGAATGTCCCCCGACGCTCTTGACCTGATGAGGAAGGGGATGATTCAGTTGGTAATTAACACCCCTCGTTCTACAGGGGGAGCTGTATTGGACGGGAATATGATGAGAAGACTAGCTGTAGAGTTGAACATTCCCTTCGTCACCACTATGGCAGGAGCAAGGATGGAGGTAGAGGCGATTGCCGAGATGCAGATTGGCACCCCAGAACCCAGGCTGCTGGAAATCGCCACTCTGAGCTAATCTTAATCGATGAAAACCCTCGATGAGATTTCCTCCAGGGATACCTCACAGAACTCCCCCTCTCTAAGATTGTAATCAGATAACTCCATGCCACCCGTGGATTTTCGGTGTAGGCTAAGCACCACATTTCCCAAAGCCTCGAAGATTCTCCTGACCTCCCTCTTCCTTCCCTCTTCGATGGTAAGTAAGGCACTATATTCACCTTCCAAGGAAATTTTCGCCTTCTTCGAAATATAATTCTCGCTCTTCTCACCATCTGAAACTGAGATTCTGACGCCATTCCTGATTGACCTGACCTGTTCTTCGTCTATTACCGACTGAGTTTCGACTCTGTACGTCTTGCCCACGCCCCTCCTTGGATCGGTGATTCTATGGGCAATTTTTCCGTCAGTTGTAACTAGA
This sequence comes from Euryarchaeota archaeon UBA438, assembly GCA_002504435.1. GTDB lineage: Archaea > Thermoplasmatota > Poseidoniia > Poseidoniales > Thalassarchaeaceae > MGIIb-O5. The sequence goes on along the minus strand of DAQP01000043.1, from coordinate 77,600 downwards.
AGGAAGCCCGTGGTTCCCTCATCAAGCCTCCCTACGGTTACCAGTGAATGAAACGTCCTGGAATCGAGGGCGCCTCTGAAAATCTCGAAGACCGAAGTCTTGCCAAGCTCAGCCTCTTGTTCGTTAAGTCTTGAGCAGATTACACCAGCCGGCTTATTGAGTAGGAAATATTTGTCCTCGCTGAGAAGTTCGATAAGCTCCCCATCGAACGAAACAACCCTCTTCTTCGGGTTGAAATCATATGCTATATCCTTGACAATTTTCCCATTTACGGTAACACGGCCACTCCAAATCGCATCCTTCACATCGTTTTTTGACTTGAAGGCTCCAGACTTTGAAAGGAACTGGTGAAGCCTCATCTAATCCACGCCCATATTATTTTCAATCTACCCTGAATGTACACACCTCGGGCCTTGCGAAGAACCGATGCCTGTTTCTTGCAACTAAGTCGTAGGCCATGTCCCTAATTGGAAGTGGCACCAACCAAAGAATTGGGAACCAAATTTTCCAATGCCACTTAAGGTACAGTAGGCACCTAATAGCCGCAGAAGATTTCACGAAAACCTCACCCCCTCTGAAAAGATAGACAGTATCTGCCTCCCTTTTCCAAATCTCCATCCCTGAAATCAACTCTTCCCCCTCTTTGGAAGCTATTTCCCTGTATGCTATGTCTGCCTCCTTGTGTAATCTCGGATCCATGAAATTAGCCAGTCCGTGGCATAGGCCACAGTCTCCATCCAATAGGAGGGCATCTCGACCCTCTGAAATATGCAAGTTCAGACCTCCTCTGCCGACCAAGTATGAACCAGAACTCCCTCTGACATGTGGACCAAATCAGGTTTCAGTAAATCCTCGATTCCTAAGTCATAAATCCCGGTCAGCGAGTTTGAATTAATCGAAGCCCGACCTTCTCTGAACTTCCACGGATCATGCTGCGTATGTGCGATGCAGAGCTTTCCCCTGTGGACCGTGTAGAGGCAATATCTCTCAAATAGAAATTCTTCGAGAGTGCCCCTTTCAGCCTCTCTAACTTCTCCAATTGCCTTGCATGTCCCCTCTATGCCAACTCCTCCATCCTTCCTCTCACTATTCCAACTGTAGGTCCATCCATCGACGTCCAATCTGGCTTTGCAATATCTGTATGGCAACCCATAAGCCCATGGGGCATAGTTGCAGGTAACTAGGCTCTGCGCGTCAAGCGTGATAAAAAGAACACCAGACCTACTTCCCTTTGTCACGTATGTCCTGATATTGAATTCTGGGAAAGTAGAAATCCCGGGGATACTGAAAGTAAGCCTAGGTCTTACGTTCGTCATCATGAAGGGTATCGTACCAACATACGCTTTCCCCTCAAAGGTATCCAACTTGAGGCCTTCTGGGATGTAAGGGGCAAGCCTCTCAGGATCCACTTCCCAGTGGAGGAAACTTAGGTTTCTCCATTCCTGAATTAGTGCATGACTTCTGGGTGGCATTGGGAATGGAAGATGATCAGTTCTCATCAATACACCCCTTCAGATGTTAGAAACGACCCCAATTAGAGAATCTCTATCCATCTCGGCCATCAGGGAACTGATTCTCGGACCATAGTCCCTTCCAAGTATTACTAGGTATAGCGATACGTACGCTTGCCTGTTACTAAGGCCCGAATCAGATGCAGATGAACGGACCGTTTCACTAATCGAATCCTCATCCCAGTTGCAAGACTCAAGCCTCCGAGCTAGCAATTCAAGGAAGGAACGCGATTCTTCGTCGATTTGGGACCTTGCTTCCTCTCCTACCTCGCTCTGGATGACGATCCTTGACCCCTCAGGAAAATGGTCCCCGCCTATCCAGCTCCTCATCTTCTCCAGCCTACTTCTCAATGAAGTGCCCGGCTCATCTGAAAGATGCCCACTTCTCCTCAGTGAACTCCAGACACTGTCGTCGTCCGACTTTATCTGGGCTAGCATTGAGAGATGCCTGAATGAAACGCCTCCAACTGAGTCAGAAGGATCCGAGTCCCGAGAAACCTGGCTAAGCCTCATCGCACCCCTGCGAGTCTCTACTGAGATCCTCTTCCTCTTGCTCATTCCCTCTTCTTCATTGGGGGGATTGGAAACTAGACGTTCGTATTCATCCGCTGTAAGAAACATCATTGCCCCAGTGTCGAACTCAATGTGACGATTCATTTTGCTTCTAGCAATGACATATCGAAGAATTTCTGGAGGAACTATGGAAAGTGCTTCCATCGGGCCTATGGTCACTCCAGAAGAACTTGACATTGGCCCCATCCCTTTGAGCTGAATCCACTCATAGACCATCTTTTCAGGGGGGTTTCCGCCCAGAAGTTTGCAAATCGGTATTCCCGTGTCATAGCTACCTCCCGCAGCGCCATGGTCCTTGCCCGCCGGCTCACAAGTTACGCCATGTATCGCCCATCTTGCCGCCCAATCTATCCTCCAGGGCATCTTCCCCTCAGCTAGTCTGATGTCTGATTTCCCTTCGACCCCCTGTCCGTCTATCCAGTGGACGAATGGTCTATCGTATCCCGTCACTTTGACTCCGTCCAGGCTACCGTTCGAACCGATTGGACTGTATGGGAACCAGTCCTCGGGAAGCTCCCTGCCAGAGACCGACTCTATGATTCCGTTAATCTCTTCCCTATTCGTTATTGCAAGATCAATCATTTCCGCAAATTCGCCGTTTTGGTAAGTCTCATGATTCATTATTACTTCAGGCTCGACCCCAATTTGCTTGAGTGCTTCAAGGAAAGGGCGAAGGAAGAATTCGGCATAACTGCCTCCTTCTGGATTGGGCTCTCCATCATCCCCGGGGGCCGGGATATTCGCCAATGGCACACCAATGTAGGATTCGTAAGAGGGGGAAAGGAAGTCATAGACCCTACGAAGGGGATCCATCGAGTCGACAATGAAAACATATCGAGATTCGAGACCAAAGTCCAGGCAGGCTCTATGAATCATCTCTGCAGATAGAATCTCCCTGAGGTGCCCAATGTGAAATTCTCCAGAGGGGGTAATGCCGGATACCACTACTTGTGGCCCCTCTCGTTCGGAGAGCTTCCGTGCTGCAAAGTCTGCCCAGTGCATCCCTCTTCCTCAGACGGTCACCACTCTGACAAGGCCTCTGAGAGGTACCCCTTCTACCTCATTCCTGTGCGACTTGTTTGCAAGGACCAAACAGAGCTTAACGTCAGCTCCTGCCGCCCTTAGGTTGTTCACAGTCTTGGTCATGGTTGTTCCCCCAGATAGGACGTCGTCAACGACGACACATCGCTTGCCTTCAACATCCGCAAACACCTCTGAGATGTGCCCACCTCCATCGTCACTGATGCTACGGCTGATGGCGATGTCTAGGTCTAATTGCCCCCCGACCGCTTGTGCGAAAGCGATACCGTTGATACTGATTCCAACTACGGTGTCAACATCTTCGCCTATCTCTTCCTCAATAATATCGCAGAAAACGTATGATATGGCCTCAATTCTTCCAGCCTTGACGGCTATCGATCTCCATCCAACTCTGATGTCTTGGGGGCGATCGTCGGACCCGACTCCCCCTGAGGAGAGCCATTTGATTGTAGTCTGCGAAAGGGACATCTCATCCGCTATCTGTTGGGTGTTGAGCCCATCTGAGCGATATTGCTCGACTTTGGCCCGTAATTCGTCGACACTGCTCGTCATCGCCCTTTCCCCCACTACGGTTGCTATGAACCTATTGAGAATAGAATATGGGAAAACGTTGGTTATATTGGAATTAGAAACGACCGGTACTGCCGAATCCGCCCTCGCCTCTTTCGGTCTCACCGAGTCCACTTTCCTCAACTTCTCTGAACGTGATCTCCGGAATCGGAGAAATGAGCAATTGAGCAATCCTCTCGCCCGCCCTAACCGTATAGGAATCCCCTTCTCCGATCCATGTCATGAGTACGAATAGCTCTCCCCTGTAGTCCGCATCAATCGTGCCTATGCTATGGGGGAGGATCAATCCTTTTGACCCCAAAGATGAGCGTGCCCTTACTTGCCCTTCGAATCCAACCGGAATTGCCACCTTCAGGCCGGTCCGCAATTTCACACTCTTCCTGAAAGGCACAACTGAGTCTTCAAGGGCGTAAAGATCCCAGCCGGCAGCGTGTTCGCTACCCATGGTAGGAAGCCTCGCTCCTTCTTCGGTCCTAGCTACTTTGACCTCCAATGCCCCACCCATGTCATCCCCAACAGGCACCCTCACTTTGACCTTGCCTGAGCGAGAGTCCCTCCGGTGAGGTGAAAAGGGACCCAAGCTTCGGCGATTCAATGACGGGTTTCGACTACGAGGAGCTTCTGGACCGGGCACGAGACAGAATACCCGAGGGACTCAGCCAGAGATCACGTTGGACAATGCCAGAACCAGAAATCATGATCGAGGGTAGCCAGACCATTCTTCGAAATTTCTCCGATGTCGTGGATGCCATGGACAGGGACTCAAATCACGTCTATCAGTTTCTGCTGAATGAATTAGGAACTTCTGGCACCAGGGAGCAATCGCGAATCATGCTCAAGGGCCGGGTACCACCAAAGAGGATTAAGGAGAAACTAGTCAGTTATGTCAAGACCTACATCCTATGTAATCAGTGCAAAGCACCAGATACAAGGTTCATCAAAGAGGATCGAACAACTCTGTTAAAGTGCCAAGCGTGTGGTGCCACTAGGCCAGTCAGGCTCTAGAACTCGGGGAGAAGTCTAGGAGAATCTTTCCGCGATTCCTACGTTCATGCATGTGCATTTGCGCCTTTGCAACATCTTCGAATCTCCAAACTGAGTCGATAATTGGATCGATCTGCCGATTTAGCAACATTTCGGAAAGTGTCGAGAGATGCCCCTTGAAAATTGACTCGTCATCTAGGAGTCCCATGTGGACTCCGAAAACGGCTTTGTTGCTGCTCATCATCTTTAGTGGGTCGAAACTGGGAGTATTCCTCCACATTCTCAGAGCAGAAATGACAGATCGCTTGTCGCCCTTTACGGCATTAGACGCACCGAAGAAATACAACTTCCCACCTCTCCTCAGGGCCTTGTATGATTTCATCAGGTTGTTCCCCCCCACTGGGTCCAAAGCGTGGTGAACTCCCTTGCCGTCAGTCAATTCCTTGCAGACACTGACGAAGTCCTCCGAGCCACTGTCAACAAATTTGACACCCATTGACTCCACAAATTCCTTCTTTGGCTTGGAAGCGGTACCTATCACCAATGAAGCCCCGTAGGATTTGCATATCTGTGCGACCGCCGTTCCAACACCTCCTGCAGCGTGGTGGACCAGCACTGTGTCTCCTTCGGCAATTCGACCCAGGTGTACAAGCATGTGGAAGGCAGTACCGTAAGTAACAGGGATTGCAGCTGCTTGATCGTAAGTCACCGAGTCCGGTAGCTTGATCACCCTGTTCGAATCAAGAACTACCTGCTCAGAGTAACCCCCAAAACCAGTCATAGCGAGAACCCTGTCCCCGCAAGACAGGGAGCTAACTTCACTACCTATTTCCAAGATCTCGCCTGAGGCCTCATAGCCCGGCGTGAACGGCGGGTCCGGATTTGATCCATATAGCCCCTGCCTCATCATTAGATCAGCGAAGTTAATGCCAGCCCTATGCACCCCCACTCTAACTTGATTGGGCCCTGGAACGGGTTCTGGACACTCAATTATCTCGATAGAGTCAACCCCCCCTGTTCTTGGATAGACAACCTTTCTCATATTTCTCACCACGACAAATTTTCTCCTTTTATGATTAAGGAAGGTAGGACCTGATTTCTTCAATGACCTTCTTGCTCTTTGAGGGTATTTCCTCAGGGTACCCTATTTTGATGAATCCTATTATCCTCTCTTCGCCCCTAGTGGCCCCTATTGTTGAATATGCGAGATCAGAACGAGTAATCGCTCCTGTGCTCCATTGGGAACCTATCCCATTCCCCCATAATGATAGGATCATATTGTGTGTTGCACAGACGGTAGCAGCGTAGTCCTCCTCTTCCCTAAAGCTGTCATCGGGGCTCAATGCCGTCGTAACGCAAATTAGTACTGGTGGGGACAAAATCTTACTGATCGCCCTATTTACTGCTTCAGTCGAATCCTCTCCTTCTTTGCACTTCTTTGCGGCTAGCTTCTCAATTTCAGGGATTAGCGCCTTCCTGGAGTCCCCTCCCATCACGTAGAATTTCCATGGATGAGTATTCTTGTGACACGGCGCATTCCTCGCCGCCTCAAAACCCATCTCCAGGAATTCAGGATCGACTTCCTTACTGCTGTACCTGTATATGGTTCTCCTGGAGGTAATTGTGTCCTGGACATGGCTCATTCAAATCACCGCTCGATTCTATCGAACTTTGCAGCCAGGTAGAAATCGGACTCTGTTAGGCCATCAATCTTGTGAGTCCAAATCTCCGCCTTCACCCTACCCCAGCCGACTTCGAAGTCCGCATGATGCCCCTCGTCCTCGCAAATCCCTCCGGCCAGATTTACGAATTCTAGGGCAGAAGCAAAGTCAGAAAAGCCCCACTCTCTCCGAAGATGGTGGTTTTCGATAACCTTCCAGTCCTGACTCAGTCCCGGCAAAAGTTCGGAAATCTGCTCCTCCGTGAGGGGTGGCTGCCCACCCTCGCAGGCCAAGCATCTCTTGTCAGCAAGGTCTTCCATAGTCATCCCCACAGATTGGTGTCTTGTCTTCCATCAGCCATCTGTTCGGCTTTCTCCTGCATCACGGAACGACGTCGCATATCTTCCTTCTCGAATTTCATCATCTCCTTGTCCTCAAGGTAAGGAAGCCTCATGTGTGCGAGTAGTCGAACTTCTACAATCACATCTCTGGCTATGGATCTGAAGGAACCCTCCTCATCCATAATTTCTACAGCATTCCTGGTTGTCCCTAGTAACATTCCTCTGACCCAGTTATCGGAGCCCTTGGGAAGAGCGCGGTAATCAATCAATATCTCTAGGAGATCATCCTTCCTCAGACCCGCCCTCCTTTCAGAAAGAGGACCATGGAAAACATCCTGAAGTTCATCCAAAGAAGGCGAACCGTGGGCTTCGTGAATTTTTCGAGCCCAATCTGGCAGACTGCTCTCCATGCCTCCTCCTTCAATGTCTGGCATGCCCCTCCGTAGGGTATGTCATAGAAAAGGGGTGTGTTTCGATTATTGAATAATAATGCGAACTGCTCACTTGAAGAGGGATGGTTACCGCGAAGCGGCCGAGGGGTGACATGGCATCGGTAGAGTGGCGCAGGATTCCAACCGTCCTCAGGACCGATGAGATTCTGGATAAGGCGTTTAGACGCGCCAGCAAGCAACCCGACACTGTAGAGGATCCAGACAAGTACCATAGGGTCCGTAAGCAGATGAACAAGATGGTGCAGTCAGCAGCTTCCGTCATCGACTCAACGTTGATTGCATATGTGGAATTGTGGCCTAGCCTGAACGCCCTCTCGCCCTTTGATCAGGCATTAGTGGATGCGGCCGTAGGTAATGATGAATATAGGAGGAGTTTGGGGACAATTCAGTGGGCAGCCGAAAGAGTCAGATCCATTGCAGGAGATACCCAGAGGAAGATTCTGAGGCTTCGGGACGTTGATGGATTCCATCAAGCCAGAAGGGCCGCTTATGGAAGATTCTCCTCAATTCTAGACCAGGTTTCCCCTGAGATAGAGTGGCTTGGAGCTGCGCGCGACACATTGAGGGCACTCCCCTCGATTGATTCCATGGAGCCATGTATCGTGGTCGCCGGCTCGCCAAATGTCGGAAAATCAGCCCTAATCACGGCATTGTCCAGCGGCGAGCCTGAGGTCGCCGCGTACCCCTTTACGACTAAGCAGTTGCACTTGGGGCATTTCACACACAGGAGGAGAAAGTACCAGATGGTAGACACTCCGGGGCTTCTCGACCGTCCAATGTCAGAAAGAAACAGCATAGAGATGCAAGCCATTGCGGCCTTGGAGAATGTGGGAGACGTGCTCCTCTTCCTCATTGACCATACGGAATCAGCAACAACACCCATTGAGGAACAGGAACATCTACTGCAAGAGGTCAGGGGACTTATTTCCGAGAGGCCAATACTAGTTGTTCACAGCAAGTCAGACCTCTATCAGTCGTCACCGGAAGGGGCCACTCTGATGGTCAGCGCCGAGAGTGGAGAAGGAGTCGAGGAATTACGCTCCATACTGGTGGAGATGATAGCAGCAGACGAGGTATTAGACCCACTAAATCTTCCAGAGAATTGGCCCAGAGAGGATACTCTGGAGTAACTACTCTACGTGCCAGTTGTGTCCGCACACGGTGCAATAGAGATTGAAACCGCCTATGGAAACCGGTAGGCCGCCCACGTCAATCTTGGATCCGCATACCGGGCACTTCTCTGCGGCCATGCGTGCCCCACTATGATTCAGTTATTCAAGGAAACTGTGTATAAGTCAGGAGTCCCTGAACTTCTTCCACAGGCTCTTGATAGGGAAAGCCATCTCACCTGCACCCGCCAGTAACATGACTCCCACGCCTGCAAGAACAATTTCTACAAATGAAGATAGGTGAACTTCAGTATTTATCGTGACAATCTGCTCATCGAGGGTGGACCCGTCCTTCCCAGCCGTAACAAAGCGATAATTGCCGGGCTTCAAAGTGAATTCGAAATCCCCGTCGTCCGAGTCCGGGCCTCCTGCTTCGTACTCGAAGTCCTCAGACGTGCACGAAGTTAAGCCATTGGAATCAGGAGGGCAATTTTCTGCATATTTAGAATCAACAACCCCAATCCAACTCCTATCGGGTTCGTCCCACTGGATTTCAAGTTGGATGTCAAGGAGAAAGAATGACGTTGGAACATCGAGGTTTTCTGTTGTCATGCCGACTAGGCACCCAACAGAGTCGTCAGTGCAGGGGACTATTGGGACATCAGTCCGAGACTCGTCTAAACCAACCCCAAGAAGACTGCCTAGGACCAATAATACGCACACTGAACCAACGGCCCCGGGAAGCACAGATAGAATCCTTACCATGTTCATATTACCACTTCAGAATAAACTTAAACGGCCCCTCCGGCCAACTGCAGCATCAGCAGTATGATTGCGATACCAGGGAAAAGATACATCATTATCGTCAACCTCTTTCTAGAGCCCTCCCTTTTCTCGTTCTTCTCTATACATGCAGACTCTGAGCAGACTGCTGGATCACTCTCCATTGCAATTGGCGACCAGCAAACCACACAATGGCGATGCGGTTCAATGGCCATCGAGCTGTTTGCCCTCTTCCTTTTCTCATCTTGTCTACGCTTGGAGGCGGCATCCCTGGCTTCCTGCGCGGTCCTTCTGGCAGCCTTGGCTATCCTGTCTGTCCTGCTCAAGGATTCACGCCCCTTCAACCAACGTTCCTTCAAAATTGTCGCCTATAATTGCAGCACGAATCAGCCCCACATTTCTCCCATCAAGAATGTTCAGAGTCATACCTGCCTCTCTAGCTTCGGAGACTCCCACCGGATCGACAATCTGGGAGGCCCCCGCCCTAGAGTGCTCGGCGGGACCGACAATTTCCTGCAGCTGCCCGAGCGTGAGCAGGTCATGGGGCTCAGCATCAGGATTGGTTCTGGGATCATCGTCGTAGACCTTGGGAACATTTGTTGCTATTATGCACCTGTCGGCACCAGAAGCAACGGCAAAACGAATCGCTACTGCGTCAGTAGTGTGACCAGGGGTCGTCCCCCCCATTACAACTACCGGCCTCTCTTCAAGAAGCAATACAGCTTCATCGACCCTGGAAGGAATGGTCCCAGAGACCGAAACACCGGCATCTGAAAGGGCCTCTCTTACAATGGTGGCATTCAGCCTAGTGGCGGCAATTCCAATCTTATCCAGATGACCTTCATTGTCTATTAGTGGCCTAGCTAATTCAATACCCTCTCTGGCAGGAGCTCCACCACCGACCACAATACCGATCCTGTCATCCATTGAAACCCTGTCTCTAATCACAGATACTAGCCCTTCAAGCCAAGCGTGACGCTCCTCTATTTCGGGCCTAAGGAGGCTGCCTCCGATAGCTGCGATAACCGTCGCCATCGACTAATGGGCCGGGACGCCCCCTTTCAATGCCTATGCCCAACCACCGTCTAAGGGTTGAAATGCTGCCCCTCCGGCCTTCCGCAGGAGGGAAGGTATGTCTGACGAGCTTGAGCTTCAGCAACGCAGACTCAGACTGAAGAAGGCGGTAGAAGACTTGTCCTCGATGAGGGGCATGGGCACCGAACTAGTTTCATTGGTCATTCCCCCTGATAAAATGATTAGCGACGTCCGCCATCAATTAGGAAACGAGGCCGGACAGGCCGCCAATATCAAATCCAAGTCGACCAGGAAGCACGTTTCCGACGCTATTGAATCTGCAATGGCCTCACTGAACAGGTACAAAACTCCCGGAGAAAGGGGATTGGCATTGTTCGTTGGGTACGTAATAGTCGGCAACAACAAGACAAGGCTCGTAAATGTGGTAATTGATGATCCACCAGAACCCTTCGGCTCTTACAGATACAGGTGCGGTTCCACATTCGAGTTAAGCCAGCTCGAAGAAATGCTGATCGATAGGACCGCTTACGGTTTGTTTGTAATAGATCGTTCAGAGTCAGCATATGGGCTTGCCAGTGGGAAGCGATTACATTGCCAGGAGCACGTGACTTCCCTAGTCCCCTCTAAACACGGGAGGGGGGGTCAGTCCGCTCAGAGATTCGAGAGGCTAATAGAGGAAGCAGCTGATAAATTCTTCAAGAAGTCTGCCGAGAGGGCCTGTGCTTACTGGCTACCAATGATCGAGGATCTCAAGGGAATAATCATCGGAGGCCCGGGCGCAACAAAGGATTATGTTGTCAAGAATGACTATTTTCATCATGAAATAAAGAAGCTCATCAGGGAGCCATTCTTCGATGTAGGGTACTCCAACGAGAGTGGCCTAAGGGAGCTTATTCAGCGTGCTGGGGGATTGATGGACCAGATTGAATTGGATGCCGAGAGGAAACTGGTCGACTCCTTCCTAAGAGAAGTAATGCAGGCCCATCCAAAGGCGACATATGGCGAGGTGATGATTAGAACCGCCTTGGATCAAGGAGCTGTCGATAGGCTACTCCTGTCCGAGAATATCACCAAGAGGAGGGTATTTTGGTTTTGCAAGAATTGTGGGAATGAGTGGGAACAGACGCAAAAGAGCCGCTCCGAAGTTCCAGATTGCAACTCTTGTTCCGCCGAGGACGTCAGAGAGGATCAAGAAAGATCAATGGATTTGATCGACGAACTAACCCTTCTAGCGGGGCATACATCAGCATCAGTTACACTTGTTTCTATGGATACGGAGGAGGGAGCTACACTGTACGATGCCTTCGGAGGAATAGCGGCGCTGCTAAGGTACCCAATATCCTGAGGTGATTGAATGAGGCAACTAATCAGAGAGGCACTCCCCCTCATGGCCGCCCCTCTCCTTTCACTTGGTCTGGAGGAGGGAACTTGGGAGGGGCTAGTGGGCCCATCAACAGTCGGCGGTTCTTTGGCAGACGTCGCCATGCCCTGCCATTCGCTATCTCCCGTATTGAAGAAGAGCCCCTCTGATATAGCTGGTGAGATTTCTTCTGCAATTTCTGACAGCCTCATTGGAATTGCCGAGGTATCTTCTCTGAATGGATTCGTGAATCTCTCAGCTGCTGAGTCATGGCTATCAGCAAGGGTCGAGGTTTTGACGGCAGATCCAAGGATGGGCGTATCGCTAGACGAGCCCAGGGTAATCGCCGTTGACTATTCAGCTCCAAATGTTGCCAAGGAAATGCATGTTGGCCACCTCAGGTCAACAGTAATTGGGGATGCAATCGTGAGGATGTTGGAATTCAAGGGGCACACTGTCCACAGGGAAAATCACGTTGGTGACTGGGGGACTCCCTTTGGGATGTTAATTGAGCACCTTCTTGACATCGGAGAAGGCAATGTCGCCGGTGAAAAAGGGATTTCCGATTTCGATTTGTTCTATAAGGAGGCAAGGACGAAGTTCGATGAAGATCCTGAATTTGCAGAGAGGGCAAGGTCCAGGGTGGTCATGTTACAAAGTGAGGAGGAAGAGACTCTCAGGCTTTGGCGAATTCTCGTGGATGTATCGACAAATTACTTCAATGATGTTTACTCGATGTTAGGGGTCCTTCTAACTGATGACGATCTCATGGGGGAGTCCGCATATAGGCATTTACTGCCAAACGTCGTTGACAGATTGTCGGAAACTGGAATGCTCCAGAATAGCGAAGGGGCAGACGTGGTCTTTCTCGGCGGGAAGTGGCTCAACCGTGATGGTGAACCATTCCCTGTGATGATCAGGAAGGCAGATGGGGGATTCAATTACTCAACATCAGATCTCGCATGCATTATCGACAGAGTCGAGAGGATTGGTTGCGACGAACTTCTATATGTCGTCGGGACCCCTCAGAAACAACATTTCGAGATGGTTTTCGAGGTCGCTACAAAGGCCGGATTCATGGACCAGTCTCACCGTGCCGTGCATGTTAACTTTGGTTCAGTGCTGGATTCTAGTGGCCAGATGCTGAAGAGTAGGAAGGGCCAGACTGTGAAGCTGGTGGATCTTCTCAGAGAGGCAGTATCGAGGGCAGAGTCATCAATTTCCGAGAAGAATCCCGGACTCAGTGGGGATGAGAGGGAGAGTGCAGCTAGGATGATTGGTATTGGCGCTGTGAAATATTCCGATCTGTCTTCAGACAGAACCAAGGACTATGTTTTTGATTGGGACAGGATGCTTTCATTTGAGGGAAATACTGCACCTTATCTCCAGTATGCCCACGCAAGAATCTGCAGCATATTCTCACGTTCGGGAATTGGAAGGGAATCAGTCCAAGAATCCCAGATTAACTTAGGAACTCCAGAGGAGGTGGATTTGGCGAAAACCTTGGTACTTTTCTCAGAGGCAGTTGATTATTCAGCAGCCGGACTTTATCCTCACAGGCTTTGTACGCACCTGCACTCAATTGCATCCTCATTCGCTTCTTTCTATGAGGTATGCCTTGTATTGGATGAAGACGAAGAAGTCAAATCAAGTAGGCTAGCGATGTGCGATTTAACCGCTAGGGCGTTGTCTCTGGGGTTGGGCCTACTGGGGATAGATTGTCCGGAGAGAATGTGAGTACTAGGCCTCGCCATATGAGAGGTATCTCACTAACGATCCAAAAATTACCCCCGAAACAACCAAACTCTCCTCATTGAACCTGTCCATCCTATCTAGATATGTGTGATATTCAGTAGAACCGGAACCATAGCACACAACTGCATTCCCGTATTCCATGCCATCGTCGGGCTCGTTATCAATCTCGTAAACGAATGGCGCATGATCCGAATTATATGGCATCCCGCTCGAATCAATGTCCCTGATGTTGATGACATATTTTGATGAAAGCTCAGGAAACGACTCAGAGAATGCCTTGGAAATCCCTCTCAATGACTCGACATCAGACTTACTGTTCCCGAACATGGTCAAACCGGTGTTCCTCTCAAGATCGACGTGATTCATGTCTAGGTTCACATACAGCCTTAGATTCTCTCCAAGCATAGTTCTGTACTTGTCCACCCACTCTTTGGATCCCCAGAGGCCTTCCTCCTCCCCTCCCCACGTGCAGAAATATAGCGTATGCTCTGGCTCTCCAAGTTGAGACTCAAGTATCCCAAACTGTCGAGCAATCTCTTGCAGTGTGGCGACTCCTGAGGTATCGTCCACAGCACCAGGTCCATTGTAGACTGTGTCATGGTGCGCACCCATAACTATGGCCGATTCGGTCTTGCCTTGGATGACGCCACAAGGGACACGTATGGTCGCTACCCCCTGATTATCGACATCTGTCATCATACCCAACCTCCCGTCCCCATTTATCACCATGTCAACAATTGTTTCTCCGACACTCTTTGAGGTCATGATGAACCCGAAACTGTCTGGAATGAAATCGAATTGGCTTTTGTCTACCGATTTGAAGTATGGTACGCAATCGCCCATGACCAAATCATCACAGTTCTGTTTAGCGTTTACTGTAATCATACTGTATACGTCATTTTCTATGGCTCGCTGAAGTAATGCAGTATTCCCATCTGTCCCTTCTTCTAGCCACACCATTGCTATTTTGCTTGCTGCGGAACCCCAATCAGCCTCAGAACTACCATTCCCCAAGTCGATGATTTCCATGTTCTCGACATGACTAACCGATGCCGAGCCGCTGTATCCTTGGATGACGAATTCTTCTCTATGAGTGAAATATGTAACTTCCCTATTCACATCCGCTCCCGAACAGGGGGTGGGTCCGCCTATTAGCCCTCCAATATCCCCTGGCACGCAAATAGACAATTCCGGCTCCTCACCAATAACAAACATTGGAACTTCGAATTCATCCATTGTTGTAGGTATCCCAGCCGAAGTAAAGTTGTTTTTTATTGATTCAGCAGCATTCAGCTCTTCTACAGTGCCTGACATTCTCCCCTCCCATTCGGGATGGCCAAGATCAACAAGAGATTGTGCATATTCCCTGACTTGGCTCTGATCGAACTCAATAAGCCTGTATTCTGGCTCCCCCTGGATCCACTCAATAATATCGTCACCGTAGAGGAGAGCTCCCCCGGCACCGCCAACCATCAACACCGCTGCTACTGCGAGTACCTGCACAGGCATCTCGCGAATTCTCCCTATTCCTTTTCGCACATTTTCAGGCGAGTTGTAATAGAGAATCTTCCTCAATATCCCCTCATTTTCCGTAGATTCAGCCTCGACGACTATTTCCGCATCAATGACCTCGCTTTCTAGCATCCTCTCCACGAGTTCTGATTTGTTACCAGAAATTGGCAAACCCCTCGATTTCAGAGCTTCTTTGAGTTCTGAAACGGTAAGCTCCGACCAATCAGAATCATCTCCCATCGGGAAATTACGACCACTCTTGACTATTGAACCCATTTGGAAAACGATTCCCTAGGTGACGTTTAATCCTGTGAAACTTCTTCGCCAGTCCATCTATTTCCCAACTCGTGTTCCACATCTAGCTGGTCGAGTATCCTAGCAACAACAAAGTCCACCAATTCCTCGATTGTCGTTGGAGCGTGATAGAACCCGGGGTTTGCCGGAAGTATCACAACGCCCCATGATGACATCCTTGCCATAGCCTCGAGATGAGGTGTTGACATCGGGGTCTCTCTGGGGACTAGAATCAGTTTTCTCCTCTCCTTAATTGCCACAAGGGCGCTCCTGGTGGCCAAGTTATCTGAGATTCCTGAGGCTACCTTCCCTATTGTGGTTCCACTGGCAGGACAGAGGATGTATGCATCATACTTCGCTGATCCAGAAGCCGGTTTAGCAGCAAGGTTAGCATTACTGTGCAGCGTAACTCCGTTGATTTCCGATAGCTCTTCTGGTTTCATCCCACATTCCAGATCGAGATTAATGGCGCCAGCCCCTGTAACAATTAGATCTACATTCCATCCACAGTTGCTCAGTTGCTCTACTAGCCTCACTCCATACCTGGCTCCAGAGGCCCCAGTTATCGCCACTACCGCCTCCGGCATGTATGATGGGCCACGTCCAATGGACTTGAATGGTTTCCTACCTGCCAAGGATTTCTTTCAATGCTTCTCCAAGGTAAATGTATTCATCTTCGTGATTGTAAAGTTGAGCAGAGATTCTGATGTATTTGGTGCCGTGATGCGCCCACGCCATCACGGGAACCTGTATCTTGAAATCGTCATACAGGTAATTGTGAATAGGATCCCCCTCCATCCCCGGGGCGACAACCTCACCTTCCCATGGGAACTCAACGGCAGCTAGTGATGAAATCATAGATTCGGGCGTCGGAGGAGTCGTCCCTAAGGCCTCGCAGATAATATTCCTGCCTTTCAGGGCAAGCCTCCTGTTTCTTTCCATTATCTCTGGCCACCCCCCATCGACTAAACCCTCCATGTATTTCAGTGCAAATGGGATACAAAGCCAAGCAGTCGGATCTTGGGTTCCCGGCCAATCGAATTCGAATCTGAATTTCTCCTGATCCGTACCGTCGCTAGAATAACCGTGACCGATATTTAGCGGTTTAATCAGGTGCTTCCTGTCTTCTCTTATGTGTAGGAATGCTGAACCCTTCGGCGTACAAATCCACTTGTGACAGTTGCCAGTGATGTAGGCCGGTCGCAAGTCGGAGATGTCTATCTCAACAATGCCGGGACCGTGAGCCGCATCAAGAAGGACATCAACGCCCCTTCCCTGAATTTCCCTAACCAATTTTTCGAATGGCATTCTCAGTCCCGTGGGGCTAGTCACCGTATCTATCATCACTAGAACAGTCCTATCGGTTATGGCACCCATAACGAGATTGACAATCTCTTCTTCGCTTTCCACCCTGAATGGGATGTCAACAACCACTGTTTTGGCACCTGATCTAGAGGTAACGAAATCAACAGCGTTCCAACACGCTTGGTATGCATGATTTGGAACAATTATTTCATCCCCCTTTTCCAGATCCAAGGATCTCAGAATCGTATTGACGCCAGCGGTGGCATTTGTGACAAATGCCATCCCGTCGGGATCGGCATTCATGAATTTGGAGATTGCAATTATGGATTCCCACCAAAGGTCGCGGCTTACCCTCTCGACGAATAATACAGGATC
The DNA here is from genome assembly GCA_002504435.1 of Euryarchaeota archaeon UBA438. GTDB lineage: Archaea > Thermoplasmatota > Poseidoniia > Poseidoniales > Thalassarchaeaceae > MGIIb-O5. The sequence continues at coordinate 60,939 of DAQP01000043.1, read as the reverse complement.
GTCCTCCATCAGTCTTCTGAGTCTATTCTGTTCCTCCAATACAGCAATCGGTGTCGCTCCGAATGAACCATGGTTCAGAAATACGGTTTCTTCATCGAGGCCCCAGTGGCTGGATAAGTCCCCCTTCTTAGGAATCATGCCAATACTTCCGGAGTCCAATTTTCAGGCCTCATTGGGGTCCTTTTCAGAATTTCCTCGCAGGTTTCAAGCAACGCCTCTTCGAATCGGAGAATGTCCAGGGGCTCTCCAGATTCATCATGCGTGTATCCAAGCTGGTGCAGACTTGTATGAGTCCCTCTTGTCATCCCACAACCTTCCAGATTCTCAACCCTGGAGCCGGGAGTATCGACATTAATCGACATGCCATGCCGACTAACCCAGTGCAAAAATGACAGACCAATTGAACAGACTTTGTACCCATCTACCCAGGCCCCTTGCATTGACGGATCTTTGTAGGACTCAACACCACATTCTCCCATAGCGGCAATGGACCAGTCCTCCAGTATTCCGATGATTTTCCTGACGCTCTGCTCCCCTACTTCCCACTTAATGATGGGGTAAACCACCAACTGGCCAGGTCCATGCCAGGTTATCCCACCTCCTCTATCAGTCTCTGTTGTGGGGTAGCCATCAACTTCGACCCCATCCCTCCTGGCCTTTGGCCCTATGGTTACAACCTCGGGGTGCTCTACAATGATGAGTGTATCCGGAATTTTATCCTCAATCCTTTCTTTCTGGAGCTCCTTCATGGCCTTTGAAACAAGGGAATGCTCGACCATTCCCGCTCTGAGGACCCTAATCTCCCTCATTGCCAAACCTCATGCCGAATGTATGGCGTGTCCAAGTGTCTTCAAGACGCTCTCGTGGAAAGCCTCTGCCATTGTCGGGTGAGCGTGGACAGTTTCTGCAATGTCCTCCAATAGTGCGCCCATCTCCAAGGCCAGAACGAATTCCCCATGGAGCTCGGCCACATGACTGCCTACTGCCTGAATTCCTAATATCACATGATCAGATTCTCTAGCCACAACTCTGACAAAACCACCTGTCTTTTCCGCCTCGAGAGTTAGGGCTCTACCATTGGCAGCTAATGGGAACTTGCCTATAATTACGGACTCCCCCCTCTCTTCAGCCTCCTCTGGGAGGAGCCCAACAGAAACCACCTCTGGCTCGGTGAAGACGATAGCAGGAATTGAGATTTTGTCAAACTCCCTGTCAAGGCCGGAGATGATCTCCGCCACCATTTCGCCCTGTGCGCTAGCCTTGTGAGCCAGCATCGGCTCCCCAGAGACGTCCCCTATTGCATAAACTCCGGGAACATTAGTCCTACACTTCCTGTCTATCCTGATGAATCGCCCCGACGCATCCATCCTAACACCAGTCTTTTCCAGACCCCAGTCACTCGTGTTCGGTTTCCTTCCAACCGTTACCAATACCTTGTCGACCTTCAGGGTGTGTTCCTCCCCTCCCTTTTCGAACTTCAACTCGACCTTTTTCGAGGCGCCCCTGCCCTTCACTTCGGCCCCTCTGGCGAGGGACTTAGTGTGCACGACAACTCCGTGCTTCTTTAGCCAAATTTCCAAGGGCCTCCTCAATTCCTTGTCAAATATCCCAAGTATGCTATCCATCCCCTCCACGACAGTAACTTCAGAACCTAGTTTGGCCAGTGCGCAACCCAACTCTAGGCCGATGTATCCGCCACCAACAATGGCCACCTTTTTTGGCAGATTCTTGAGGTCTAGAGCCCCGGTTGAAGATAGAATGAATTCTTCATCACAAGGCATGAAAGGCAGGTCAATATGACTTGATCCAGTAGCTAGTATGACATTTTCAGCCTCAATCTCAATGGTGCCTTCTGAGGTTTCCACTGAGCACCTCTTGGGGGACGTGAAATTAGCCCAGCCCTTCAATAGTTCAACACCCGCTCCTTTCAATAACGACTCAACACCTTTGTTCAGCCGCTCAACAATCTCATCCTTCCATGAAACCATGGCTGACATGTCCAGCATCGGCCCTTCAGAAACCGAGATGCCCATATGCCCTCCTTCCGATGCGTGCTGACTCAGGGACTCGAAACGCTCAGCAGCGTGTATCATTGCCTTACTAGGAATGCATCCTCTGATCAGACAAGTTCCTCCTGCCTTGTCCCCCTCAACAACTATCGTGTCCAGTCCCAGTTGACCGGATCTGATTCCAGCAACATAGCCACCAGGGCCAGCGCCGACGATGAGAACCTGACACTTTCTTAATTCAGACATGTCGAATCCTCACATGAAGATCAGGGCAGGATGCTCGAGCATCCTTTTCAGGTGCTGAATCAGCCTCGCGCCATCAGCTCCATCAACCACCCTGTGGTCGAACGAACTTGACAAATTCATAATTCTCCTGACAACTATCTGCCCGCCTCTGGCCACTGGCATATCCCTTGCTTTGTGGACCCCTAGTATCGACATCTCGGGGTGGTTGATTATTGGAGTGGCACCTAGGCCACCCTCCCTTCCAAGACTCGTAATGGTGAATGTCGAACCCGTCAGGTCATCCAGACTTGCCGTACCGTCTCTAGCCGCCCCTGAAACCCTGATTAGCTCACTAGCTGCATTCCATATATCCAGGGACTCGACATGCTTAACGACAGGTACGTAGAGTCCGCGATCCGTTTGAGTAGCAATTCCAAGATTGACTGCTGAATGCCTGTGCACAACCCCTGATTCATCGTAGAAGTGGCCATTGCATTCTGGGTGTTCTGGCATAATCTTGGAGAGTGCCAGCATGATGAATGGCAGATATGTCAGCTTCGGTTGTTCAGGAGTCCTGCTCGAATTCAGCATTTGACGTAACTCTTCAAGCTCAGTAACATCCACCTCCTCGAAATACGAGAAATGAGGAATGGAGAAGGCACTCTTGACCATCTGCTCCGAAATCTTCCTCCTAAGTCCCACGACCTTGACCTCTGTTACATCCGTCCTCTTAGTCGAATAAGCAGCTGGAGCAGCTCCCATCACCGCTCCCCCGCCAGCTAGGAATGCATCAATGTCAGCATGACGAACCCTTCCTGCCGGGCCGCTACCATTGAGGCTGGACAACTCCACCCCCGACTCCCGGGCCCTCCTACGCACCGCAGGACTAGCCAAAATAGCCCCGCCCTTCTTCTTGGTAGCAGCAGGGACCTTGATCTCTGGAGTTGGAGGGGATATCGCCGGGGGTGCCGGATCAGGCGCCCTTTCGACGGGCTCTGGTTCCGCAACAGGGGCCTCTTCTGGCTCCTCAGCCACCTTTTCTTCGACCTCCTCTGGCTTAACCTGGCTTCCCTCGGAATCGAATTCAACCAAGGTAGTTCCAACTGCAATCATATCCCCCACTTCACCACTCAGTGAGGAAACCACGCCATCAGTGGGAGACGGTATGGTCACTGTCGCTTTGTCAGTCATTACATCCACAAGAGGATCGTCTTCGGATACCTTGTCGCCCACGGAAACATGCCATGTTACAACTTCCCCCTCAACAACTCCCTCTCCAATATCTGGGAGCTTGAAATCGTAGTTTCCCATGCTCATTCCTCCTGCGTCCTCGCGATCGCCGCGGCTATCCTGTCCGGTCCGGGCATGTAATCCCATTCAGTAGTATGGGGAAAAGGTGTATCCCAACCCGTCACTCTTTCAATTGGCGATTCAAGGCTCCAGAAACATCTTTCTTGTATGGAAGCTGCCATTTCTGCCCCAAAACCGCTTGTTTTCGGGGCCTCGTGTACAATCACACAACGCCCAGTCTTCGTTATTGACTTCTCAATCGCTTCCCTGTCCCAAGGAACTAGGGTTTGAAGGTCTATTAGATCGCAGGAAATGCCACTATCTTTGATCGCCTGCTCGCAAACATGCACCATGGCGCCCCACGCAATGACTGTGCAATCCTCGCCCTCAATTGCCAGACGCGCTTCTCCGAGTGGAACTGAATAGTGGGACTCAGGGACCTCGGCCTCAGGATGCCCACTCCAGGTCGGAACATTGTGGGGATCACCATAGAACGGCCCTCTGTAGCATCTCTTTGGCTCAAAGAAAATAACAGGGTCGTTGTCTTCAATTGCACTGATTAGAAGCCCCTTCGCGTTGTATGGTGTCGAGCAATAGACTACTTTGAGTCCCGGGGTGTGAGTGAATTGCGCTTCCGGGGACTGTGAGTGGTGATGTCCGCCCCTAATCCCCCCTCCCGCGGGGGTCCTAATGGTGACTGGGCACCAGAATTCCCCTCCTGACCTGTGCCTGATCTTTGCCATCTCGTTTACAATCTGATCATAGGCAGGGAAGATGTAGTCTGCAAACTGAATTTCCACAACTGGCCTCAGTCCATTGATCCCCATCCCAAAGGCAGTAGCCGCAATTCCCCCCTCTGAGAGAGGCGAGTCGAAAACACGATGCTTGCCGAACTTCTCCTGAAGGCCATCAGAAGTCCTGAATACCCCTCCGAAGTACCCCACGTCTTCCCCGAAAATGATTACATCATTATCATTTGAAAGCATGGTGTCTAGAGCGCTGTTCACCGACTCAACCATATTCATGTTAGGCATTATTCGTCCCTCCACTTCTTCATCTCGTCCCATTGTTCCACTAGATGCCAGGGGGGGCTCTCGTAGACTTCAGTGAAGATGGCGTCCGATGAGGGGTAAGGGCCATTTGCAAGATCGCCGAATTTTACTGCCTCCTTGTAAGCACTCATGACCTCCGAGTCCAGCCTCTCGGATAATTCTGCGTGATCTTCCTCAGACCACTCCTCGATACTAATTAGGTGGTCTTTCAACCTCTCAATTGGATCCCCTCCCGGCCAATGCTCGTTTTCGTCCTGGGGCCTGTATCTGGATGGGTCGTCACTGCTGCTATGTGCCCCTGCTCGGTAGGTTAGAACCTCTATGTGTGTCGCCCCCAGTCCCTTGGATGCCCTCTCTCTAGCCCACCTAGTTACAGAAAATAGTGCTAGGAAGTCATTCCCGTCAACCCTGATGCTTGGTATTCCGTAAGGTATGCCCCGGATGGCGAAATTCTGCAAACCGCTAGCGAAGTTGCTGTGGGTCGAAATCGCCCATTGATTGTTTACAACATTTAGAATCACGGGAGCTTTGAATATGCCAGCAAAATTCAGTGCATAATGATAGTCGCCCTCTGCACTGGCCCCGTCCCCAATCCATGTAATTGTGACCTCGTCAAGCTCCTTGTACCTAGAGGCCAGAGCAACGCCTACTGCCTGGCTGAACTGTGTCCCGACGGGGCTCGAGACTGAGATGAACCTCCCTTCCTTGTAGGTGTAGTGGACCGGCATTTGCCGCCCCTTTACGTTATCCTTCTCGTTACCAATGCAATGGCAAATCATGCTTACCATGTCACGTCCCCTAACGAACTGAGCGCCGGGTTGCCGGTAAGTAGGGAACAACCAATCCTGATTCTCTAGTGCCATTGTTTGGGCAATTGCCACCGCCTCCTCGCCAAAAGACCTCATGTAGAATGAAAGCTTGCCAGTACGCTGCATTTTCATCATCCTGTCGTCGAAAATACGCAGTCTTAGCATATGCTCAAGGCCCATCCTCAACTCTTCAGCAGAAAGCTTCGGATCCCACTTTCCTGAGGCGCTGTTGTCATCTCCCAGAACTCTGACTAGCCCCGTCGCATGTCCCGACGAGTCCTCAGCCGAGCAATCGATTTCTAGCATCCCTAGATCTTCCGGCTTCCAAGGCCAGTCCGCAAACTCCGCATCTTCTCCTGGCCTATGCGGCGCATCCGGGATGTGGAGGGGGATGTCAGAACTGTCTCCGCCCATGCTTCAATCACTCGCTCCTTGCTCATATTGTTTGGGTTTGGCCAATCTGATTTGTCTTCAGGTAGCTTACGGCTGAACCGGTCGACTCCCTTGTTACTACGGGCTCCCCGCCTTTCGCCTCTTCCCAAAGCAGCCCTGCCCTGTAACTAGACCTCACTAGAGGCCCACTGGCAACAGCACTGAACCCCATTTCTCTAGCTTCCTTGTCCCATCTCGCGAATGTTGAGGGCTCGGGAAACCTGTCCACCTGGAGGTGCCTGTCGCCAGGCTGAAGGTACTGGCCCAGAGTAATCATGTCTACTCCTGCAGAACGAAGCCTCATCATCGCTTCGGAAACCTCCTCGTCCGTTTCACCTAGGCCCACCATAATGCTGCTCTTTGTCAGGATGTCTGGCCTAATTCTCTTGGCCTCCATGAGGATAGAAATGGACTGTTCAAATGAAGCTCTGGGGTCTCTGACAACTGAGTCTAGCCTAGGCACACACTCAACATTGTGCGCAAACACCTTCAGAGGCAGACCATCTAGTAGCCTAGCAAGCGAATCTAAGTCCCCATCTAGGTCGGAAGAAAGCAATTCCAGCCCGACATCAGGAGACTTCTCATTAATTGCTTTGATGCACTCAGCGTAATGATTCGCACCACCATCTGGCAGGTCATCCCTGTTCACAACAGTAATTACCGCGTGGCTCAAACCCATTCTACTGACCGCATCCGCCAGAGACTCTGGCTCTGAAGGATCAAGAGGAGGGGGATTCTTAGCCGTGTCAATGGCACAGAACCTGCAACCACGAGTACAAATATCTCCAGCAATCATGAATGTTGCAGTGCCCCTGCCCCAACAGTCGTGAACATTGGGGCACCTAGCCTCTTCACAAACTGTATTCAGGCCATTCTCAACTACTCGGCTCTTTGTCTCATTGTACCTTACTTGGGAGGTGCCAACCGGGAGTGAAGTTTTGAACCACTTAGGCAGCCTCTTTCTCTCCCTAGACCTCCTAGATTCTCTTTCTTCGGGGGGCGCCGAGCCACATCCCATTGCACTATCCGCGGCATCCCTGGCGAGGGGCAGGCGAGTGGCCATCAGTTCCTTCGGATGGAGGTACGAAATTAACCATTCTCATGAGGGCCTACTTGAGCCCGTCGAGAACAACCCGTAATAGGGGTGTGTTTCCTCGGGGCATCATGTCTGGTGGCACCGTAGTTGTGACGGGAGGAGCAGCAAGGATAGGCAAGCAAATCTCCCTGGCGCTGGCTAAGAGCGGTTTCTCAGTAGCAGTCCACTATTTTTCTTCCGAGAATGAGGCCAAGGAACTAGTATCTGAGATACAATCATCAGGCGGAAATGCCACTCACATACAGTGCGATTTGTCAAACCCCAAGTCAGCATCTGAGATAATTTCTATTGCCGAGAATTCATTGGGCCCAGTCGTCGGGCTAGTCAACAATGCATCCATGTTTTCTCATGATGATATTACTACCGTTTCGGAAGAGTCATGGGCAGGTCACATGGAAGTCAACGCCCTCTCTCCAATATTACTTATCGGGGAATTAGTCAGAAGATTGCCCGATGAAAATGGCGGTTCCATCGTTAACATACTCGACCAGAAGGTCGCCCAGCCCAATCCGGATCATCTTTCGTATACTGCGTCAAGATTTGCGATGCTGGGAGTGACTGAGGCTTTGGCCAGGGGATTGGCACCGAGAGTACGAGTAAACGCAGTGGCGCCGGGCCACACGTTACCTAGTTCTGAGCAGACCCAGGCTGGTTTCTCAAGGGCACAATCTGAATCCCCGTTGGGATTTGGCCCTAGTCCAGACGACATAGCAGATGCAGTCGTATTCCTGATGAGCTCAAGGTCCATCACGGGCCAGACTATTTTCGTAGACTCGGGAGAGAGGTTCCTAGCCCGAAAGAGAGACGTATTTTTTGAAACGGAGGGATAGCTTGAATTCACACATCGAGGCTCTCAGAGAGTTAGTAAGATCAGGGTCCAAAGAGTTCACAACTCTGTTTCTGGAGAACTCCGTCAGAGATGTCGATATAGGGGTTCACGAGCATGAGATTGGTAACCCTCAGAAGATAAGTTTCGATATGTACGTAATCATGGATGGCGCCTCCAAGCCGAAGGAAGACCAGATTGACATGGTTCTCGATTATGAGTTCCTTTCTTCTTCAATCGATAGAGTCGTTTCGAGGAGGAGGAGCGCCCTCATGGAGACACTTGCATCGGAGTTGTTGAATGAGATAATGTCGCCGGGAGAGGTCGTTGCTGCCACAGTATCGATGAAGAAGCTAGAAGTTGTCGGCATTGACGGTGAGCTAGGTTGCTCGATGACCCGTATCAGGTGATTGGTGCAGAGGGCAGGATTCGAACCTGCGAAGCACTTTGCACCGGAGCTTAAGTCCGGCCCCTTTGACCAACTCGGGTACCTCTGCAACCCCTGAGCACGGGTCCTACTCCTTGAATCGAGCGCTTTGGCAACCCCCCGAACCGACATATCACGTGCCCTTAGGGCACGAACGCTTTAACGCCACTCCTGTGGGCGACAAGACGTGTATGCGAGCAGCATAGCGAATAGCGCGTCCCGCCGTTTCAGGCTGGCCCTGGCACTTTCCCTGCTGATGTTGATGCCCTTTGGCATGCTTTCCAACCACCAATACGAGCTTCCAGAAGAAGCCAGGATGGAAGCAGGCTCAGATGTCCAGTTGAATCTCTATACAATGTATTTCGCTTCCCAGAATTCTTCTGCAGGCGGTGATGGTTACATCACAACACAGGTTCCCGAATCAGGGGGCCAAGAGTCGATGAGCGCCCTAGACAGCAGCATAGAGTTCCGAACTAGTCCTATGCTGTCTTCTTTGGATGTAGCCGGACGCCCCAATCATGGCTCAGGCTCCGGATCTTACTACTTGCCACTGGGGCTATTCATGAGGGCGACAGGCCCTGACACTTCCTCCGTGGAGTGGACAATCACACTCAAGTCATCAGGTAGTCAAGTCGGTTCGGTTTCTTGGAGCACTGATGCATGCAATCCAGGACTTACTCAGAGCTGCAGTTTTGACCATGAGACATTTGAAATCGACCTAGGGAACGACCAGAGATTCACTATAGACAAGGACGAGCGCCTCGAACTAATTGTCGATGCCGATATGTCTGGTTGTGACAGTAGTGGAAGCCCATTCGGCTCTAGTTGCGAGGCCGAGGTGGCATGGAATGAGATAGACGGCGACGACAGATTCAGCACCCTAGAGATTGAGGCAAACGCAATATCCAACAGCCTTGTTCTCCTACAGAGGGAGGGTGCAGAACTCGCAGAGGGGCCAGAGTTGGAATGGTTTCCGAATGACATCCTGTCTGAGAGGGTTATGCAGTTCTCCTTCGATGTCAAGAGCAGTTTTGGCAGGTATGACGTAGACTCGGTAAGGCTATTGATGCGGGATCCCGACGGAATGTACCGGATAGACCACGTAATCGATGAGGACGACGAGGAAATAGAGGACACAAGCCAAGGCATCTTTGGAGAGTACCTCTGGTCATACCCTAGCGGCATCCCATCCGGGGAATATTCTGTCGAACTCGAGGTTTCTGACATCCAAGGTAATAGCGTCATAATCGAGCATGAACCTGTAACAATGGAGCAGTGGGGAGTTGCATTGAACCATAGGCTGGACCGAACTACAGAATACATAGCTCCCGGACAAACAACCCCCGTTCCACTCCAACTAGTTCACAGGGGAGACTCTACGAAGTCGATGGACGTGGAATTAGAGGTCCTAACAAATTTCCCAAGCTCATGGTTGCTAGAATTCGACTCACCAGGCGGATATACACTCAATGCTGGAGGAGATATTCTGAATCCAATACTTACTCTCACCGCACCTGAGGATCTTACAGGTGCACCAGGCTCCATAGATATCAGAGCTGTTGCAGAAGCAGAGGTCGACGGCGTACTTACCGTCGTTCACCAGGACACTCTTCAGATTGACTTGGAGAAGATCGACGTTTACCAACCTCCACAAGTATCCATATGGTCAGAGGACCATGACATCCCAATAGCAAACTCTTCACGCCCTGATGACATTGATTCAACCATACCTAGGTATGTCGACTATGACCAATTCACCCCATTCCTTCTTGAGATTTTCAACACCGGTTTCGATGCTGACACATTCAGGATCGACGTACTACAAAGATCCAAGTCAATCATTCACGTGTACGATAATGACACTGGTCAGAGAATTCTGGAGGACGAAGGTGACGGCACTTTCCATACAGCTCTCTTGGATAGGCACGACACTCAAACGCTGAGGCTGATGATCAAGCCCTCGGCCGACAGAGAAGACCCCGACATCGGCCCAGTTGAGATAGAGGTGGTAAGTTCTGGAAACGCCTCTCTGAGGTCCACGGTACTATTCACTATCCAACGCACATTTGGAATAAGGGCCGAGGTTTCCTATGACTGCGATGGTTCACCACTTGGCCACATCAGGGTTTCTCTGTGCGACCCCGGGCCAGGAAACGCAGAAGTATCTCTGAGGGCAAAGATCACCAATACGATGACATCCGGCGAATCCGCCACATGGTGGAGGATTCAGAATCCAGCTTCATTGGACGATAACACCGATAGAAACGCCGCGTACGGTCAGTGGCAATTCAGAATTGAGGACTCGTCGGGTAATGCCGTTCCTAGGGTCTCTCTTGCCCCGGGCGATGAAACCGAGGTATTCGTGACCATCACTTTGACAAATCAGGTAGAGTTTGGCAATCACACAGTTTACCTCAGAATAGTCGAAGATACCACTGATGACGATGCCAAGTACTTTGACTTGCCAATGGTGTTTGAGATTGATCCCGATGACCCCAACTTGGAAATCGTACAAGTAACGCCCAATCGACTTCTAGTTCCGGGGGAGTCATACCCTATCCAGATGAAGGTCAAGAACTTGGGCAACAGTCCTCTCACCGTACTCTTGGAGGCTGAAGTTGACGGGACCGGTTGGTCCGTTGACATCGACGGCCCGTCGGGGTCGGTTCTGATAGTGCTTGGTGCATTCGAAGAAGTCACATTCGTATTGGACGTTAACGTACCCGACTCTGCAAACAATGGCGAGACCGCAGATGTCCTAGTTTCGGCAACCCCATTCGACACGCAGCAGAGCTGGCCCGATGATGCTACGGCTGAGAAGACCGTCGTGATGAGAGTGGGAATTTCGTCACTAATTGACAGACTTGTAAACGAGATTACACACCCCCGACTTTCAACTTACATCGTGGGAATAGTTGCAGCAATGCTACTCATCGCAGGGATCCAAGGCGCTATGAACAGGAGAAGGTGGAAGGCACATATGGCATATTTAGATGCAATTTCCAGTGATTCAGATGATGATTTGGAAGATGAAGAGGACGATGATTTACCCGCTCCAGTTGTGTCGATAGAAGAGGAAGAGGACGATGTATACGAGGATGACGACATCGAACTGGTTTGATTAGTAGCGAGTCATTGTCCGAACGACGCTCCATTCCTCTTAAGTGCCCTACTTTCCGCCCTAGTACAAGGGGTTGCGTAGCATGGACTCATTTAGTCAATCTACAGGGTTGGACAAGGACGGCCTCAGGAAGAGCAGGTCAGCCATAATTTTCTCGGCCCTGATGCTCCTTTCTTCGTACTCGGCATTGGAGTTCGCTGCTTGGGAGGCGCTGGCTTCAACCGATCAGGACGGAGATGGCCTATCTTACGGTCTCGAGTTCTACATCAATACCCAGCCCCAGGACTGGGACACGGACAATGACGGTCTTCCTGACGGGTGGGAATGGCAGTACGGCCTGAATCCACTCTCATCTACAGGCGATAACGGATCCACGGGCGATCCAGACGGAGACTCACTCTCAAACCTGAATGAGTTGATGTTTGGCATACCTGCGAACTGGGATGACCCAAACACCCCAAATGAGCTGGACAACGGCGTTTGGTGGAATGGCACTGTACCCGTGAGTAACTGGGACGAGGAAAGCGCCATGCAACTCATACAGGGGCTAGGTTCCGACGGAGCTGATGAGGATCCGTGGGGAAACATTTGCTTCAACACATTTGATGATGACAAGGATGGGATGGTCGACAATTTCGACGGTGACGGTGACGGTGATGCGAACTGCACAAGTGATGACGATGACGGTGACGGCCTCATCGATGAGGATCCAAATGGCTGGGATACCGATGGCGACGGCATGCCCGACGGTTGGGAAGTTGCAAATGGGCTAGACCCCACTTCACGCACCAATCAAGATGGGGCATCGGGGGACCCTGATGGAGACGGGCTAGTGAACCTGAAGGAGTTCATTAACCCAGCTTGGGGGACCCGAAATGGAACCACTACCCCGCCCACACAGTACTTCAGACCAGGCCCACTAGCCATGACTGCTACTGAATCCCCCTGCAACCCAGTACTGCAACTTGGACCCGGTGGGTGCCTGATCTTCACGGCAGAGGTCGACGGCATTACTTCCACAGACCCCCAGAATAACGACACTGATGGGGACGGACTCAACGACTCTTACGAAGCACTCGTTCTGCTGACCGACCCAACATCCCCTGACACCGATGGTGACGGAATTAGTGATGGTGTGGAGGTAAATGGCCAGTACGGGGACCCCCCTCTGGCAAGCGACCCAAGGGACAACAATACGGATGATGACCAGTTTGACGACGGAGAGGAGGACCTCAACGGGAACGGCATTGTGGATGAAAATGAGACGGATCCAACAAGGATTGAGGATTCCGGTGACTTCGATGACGACGGCATACCCAACTGGGAGGAAAACATGACATGTACCCTCTGGAATGTTGCAGATACTGACGGCGGAGGGATTAGTGACGGCTCGGAGCTTGACCCGTCTCACGGAACAGACCCCTGCACTTCGCTTCAAACACTGAATCTGTCAATAGTCGACTTCGATGCCACAAACATGATTCTCACGTTAAATGATACATCCGCACTCGATCAGACACCCGAGGATTGGAGGCAGAATGGCGAACCCATGGGATACTACGTGTCATCAACAAACGGCAGCCTCACAGGATTTAGGTTCACTTCCATCAATGGCGATGCATTGAGGGGCATAGACACGGACAAACCACCTGATGCCACATCTGTTACATTCGTCAACTTCTCTTGGTGCTGGGATCAATCCCTAGGTTTCTCCAACGATCCAATATGCGACGATGACTATTTCGACACTGATGGGGATGGGCTAGCCGATTGGGAGGAATCTACTGGGAGTTTTGGATTCCTTTCCGATTGGAACATGTCCGACACAGATGGGGACGGGGTGAATGACCTAGATGAGATACTCAATCTAACCGACCCTAGCAATCCATGTGATAACCTTCTGGATTCAGATGGGGACGGTCTAAACAACTACTTTGAGAATACAACAGTTTGCTTGATTGCATTCGGCGACTTGGGTGGAAACGGCACTACTGATACCTACTTCACACTGTGGAATGTAACCGACACTGACAACGGGGGCGTTACTGATTTCCAGGAGTATCTGGATGGAACGAACCCTCAGAATAATCCTAACGATGACCTAAATCCAGTAGATACCGATGGAGATGGGATACCAGACACCATTGAGAACTCTACGGGCACTGACTGGAGGGATCCGGATACCGATGGAGGGGGAGTTCCCGATGGACAGGAGTGCACATCAGAGTTTTGGGACATTAATTGTCTGAACGCCGATGGAAATCCGTGGGATCCGACGGATGATATAGACCCCAACATGATGTTCTTCGAGGCGATGAACACCTCAATGGGGGTGGACCCCAATATTACGCATTACTGGAGGTGGCATACCTATGACTTCTATACCGGGATTTCTTGGGGGGTCAACACTAGTCTCGTTGGGAATACGCAGATGTTCCCGGGTTTCTCGACCACACAGGGTGTTGCCGACCAGCAGTTCTGGGATGGATCTGAGGTCCTTGGCTGGGAGATATCACTTGAGTCAGGGGCACTGATCTTCCCTGGCGAGGAAATTATCGTACCCCATAACGCTGTCAACTATACTGGATGGACCGATGCTAATGCTGGCCTCAACTTCTCGAATTTCACCAGGGATGCAATAGTGGACGGTGCAACCATAGACACGCTCTTCGTTACCGCCCCGCAAGTTCTGATCACCCAGGCGATTAGGGAAAATACAACAGAGTTCTCCAATAGCAGTTATGCGACGGACCTCCCAAGCTCATATCTGGCAAAGGGCAATGCCGCCAGCTTTGTCAACTCAATAACAATGACAGTAATCAATGAGTCAGGGGCGTTCTCCGCTTGGGACAGGGTGTCCGCAATCCAGGACTTCATCATTAATGGTAACTCGACTACCTCTTTCCTGAGAAACCATAACGGGACCGAAGTCGGGGTTCTCGATGACGAGGATGACCTGTCCTATTGGATTCTGAACAACTCGTTTGAGGGTGACTGTGACCAGTTCAGCACTCTTTTCGCCGTGATGCTAAGGTCCGCGGGAATCCCTGCCCGTAAAGTCACGGGTTTCTCTGGAGGGAAGTGGACTGGTACGTCTTTCGAGGTCTACGGTAAGGACTTCACAACCTGGGTAGAGGTGCACCTCCAGACAAACTCCAATCTGGGTAACGCAGATCTCGGCTGGATCCCCTTCGAGGCATGTCCATCCCTGTCTACAGTCGAGGTAGTGGACGAGAGCTGGGGTCCAATCTGGTTCGACAGGGACCTTTCATCGGGCAATATTTCCCTGGATGGAATACTGAGGTTCACTGAAAATCAGACCTCTGTGGCGAACATCACCATTGACATGTACTTGGTAAGATCCAATCAGACGGAGAACGTCCCCGGTTCCGCTGCATTAGAGGAGCATTTCGTTGGCACAGCAATTACGGACGAGAATGGCTCCTTCAACATAACAGGGCAGCCCCAAGAGGTCATTAATCCAGGATATGGCGCCCTGGTTCTTCGAACTTATGAGAATGGGTACGTCGGTTCACAGGGGATTACCTTCCCCTGGAGGATGAACATCACTGACGATGTAGACATGTCAATTACTGAACCAGAGCCGGTGGACGAGCCAAAGATAGGAATTGGAGTGAACACTACGGTAACAGGCGAGATCTCTCTCTCAAGTGAGCCTTACAATGACATTACTCAACTAGATAGCCTACAGGTGGTTCTCAACTACACAACCACAGCTGATGGCCCAGTTAGCCTAATCTCCAGCGTCGGGGCTGGCGGCTATTACGAATTCTCCGTCCCAATAGACGAATCTGAACAGGAGGGGCTGATAGCTGCAACCTTGAATTTCCTAGGCTGGCACGAGGAGGATCTCAACAATGCAAGCACCCCCCTCTATCACTTACGCCCCCAGTCAGTCGGATTCAACCTAAACCTAACACCAGCACCCAACCTTACCGTAACCCTGGAGGGACATGGGGCTAACAACACCATCCTTGAGGTCGACCAGCCAATATACCTCAACGGCACCGTTCTGAGTAGGTCGACCATCCCAGAGGCACTCAATGGCACCCTTACACTACAGATGCGAAGATCCGCAGCCAACGGCCCCTTTACAACTCTCAATTCATGGTATCTTAACGACTCCGATTGGACGGGGGCCCTCGGGCAATTTGCTGTCAATTGGTCCTTCTCTGCATCAGAGGTCCCCATTCCCGCTGGTCTGGTAGAGATTCGTTACCAGTTTGAGGCGGACGGCCTCTTCGCGAAAGACGAGTCTGTGGTAATCGATGAGCACGGAGTAAAGAGTTACGTAAATTTCAGCTATATTCTGAATCCAGCTCCCGTGGGGTCAGACTCCGAGGTAGAAGTGACATTGTCAGACCATACTGGAAACTCCGTTGCGAGCTTCGTTGGGAACTACTCATTGGACTTCAACGGCGAGTTGGTATGGAATCAGTCAGACCCAGAGCTCCCGCGCGTGATGGTAACATGGAGGCCCACTATAGATGTGGAGGCGGGGGACTACCCGTGGCAGCTGAATTATAGCGGTTCCACATGGCTTCTTCCCAACAGCGTGTTAGATACCGTCAGAGTCCAAGGTAGGGCTGACGTCTCATTCACACTGGGTTCGGAATGGACTCCCAGAGGGCAATCATCTTGGATTTCTGGTTTCGCCAGGGACATCAATCTGAACAGCACGATTCTAGGAAACAACTCTTCCATCATTGTGAATATGGAGGTGCCATCCGACCAACCACCTACTCCCGATGGCCTGGAAGCACCACCAGTAACCTACAGACTGGGGGAGCAGTGGATAGACAACACTACCGGCGAGTACAACATTACATTCCAGATGCCTAGCGGTGTCGGTGCTGGTGTCTACGACCTCAGACTGATCCTTGATTTCGAGAAGAACCCCCCCACGGGTGGTGCCTACTACCTTGTTTCCGGTGCAGTGGTGCTCCAAGCAGGCGTACAGACCGAGTACGTAGTGGAGGCAGAGCCATTGCAGTCGATCGTGATTGCAGGCCAGACATTGGTGACGAATGCCACAGTCACCGATGTGGAGAGTAATGACAGGCTGCAGAACACTACCGTCGACATTTACTTCGATTGGGGAGGGCCCCTGCAGCAGGTACTCAACTCCACAGTCACGGGTTCAGATGGCGTCGCAAGGTTCACTCCGACCATTCCTGCTGACGCTCCGCCCGGGTACTATGATGTCCGCCTACACGCACCGGATGACCTAACTGATAGTCTGACCACACCCAATGCAGGCAGGTGGATAGGGAATGAGAGCACAGTGAACCTCACCGTGCAGGTCGCGAGTAGCATCAGAATTGACAATGCTCCATTGCCCGAAGTCACCGCCGGGCAGTTTTTCCAACTGCAGGGGCAGGTCCTAGATGGAGTGGACCAGAATCGCTCAGTATCGGGTCCCATGACGCTGGAGGTCTTTTTCCTGAACGACCCCAGTGAGACTCTGGTCACAGGACATGTCACCGCAGCTAACGGATCGTTCTCGATAATGGTGCCAACTGATCCGCTGGGGGATGGCGTGACTAACGGCCTCAAGACTGTCATAGTAAGCGTTGAAAACGGCAGTACCCCGTTCTACCTTACCGGTTCTGGGAATGAAACAATCCTGGTTCGAGGCGTCACCCAGTTCACTGAAAGGAACCCCCTCCTCAATACAATAGTAGACAGGGGGACATCCATAACATTCGGAGCAAAGCTGGTAGAATCTAGCGATGGGGACAGGCAACTTTCCGACATGCCGGTTTCCGCATTGTTCCACGATACGTGGCTAACTCCCGAACAACCGACAAATGGACAAGGTATCGTCAACTTCACATTCTCAGTCCCTCATTCGCACCCTCTCGGTTTGATTCCGATAGTTCTGATGTTCAATGGTTCAAATGGTTCAGACACACTCCATCCATCGTCCACGATAATCAACACAATCACAGTCAGGTCGCCAACCAACATTACATTCGACCCAATTACTTCCAACCCAGCTGCAGGGGAGTTCCTCGACATTAGTGGAACTTTGACTTCGAGTAATGGAAGTGGAATAGTTGACAGATCAGGAAATGCCCTGAATCCAACTCTAAACTTCGCCATCGATGGGGACACTAACTCGTTCTCAGTCACTGGTGGAACCGTAGATGCCAATGGCACATGGTCTGCCAGAATCTTCCTGGATCTTTCCTTCCCACGTGGTACGCACAATATCACCGCCTCATACACGCCGTCCGTCAACTACTATGGCGCCAGCTCCGAGGATGGAATCTTTGACAGCAGAGGTTTCTCAATGCTTTCCATAATTTCCCCAACGGATTTGGACCCTGATGAGAGAACTGTCAGAGGGGACAACATCACACTCAACATGTCATTGATTGACAACTCCGGACAGTTCGTCTCAGGAGCCCAGGTCGATATTTCCATAGATGGGGCACCAGCATGGTCCGGCCTTACGAACGAGGACGGCATTGTCACTACTGTAATCCCGACCGATTCCAATAGGGCTCCCGGCCCGATGACAATTACCGCCACATTTGCTGGCTTCAATGGGACCACCGGTCTACTGGGCGATGAGACATGGACAAGAGTGGTGATACTCGCCCCAACGGTTCTCGATGTGACCTCAATTACGGGCTCCGCAATCGCAGGTGAGTCAGTCACGTTCACTGGAACCCTGCTAGACGAGCATGGTGCACCCCTGATCGAGGACGGCGAAGAAAAGGGAGGTGTCGTCCATCTTTCCATAGACGGAATCGACGTAGGTCCTTTGTACACTTCAATTTCGAACTCCTCTACTGGGATTTGGAGCATCACTTACGATTTACCGCTTGATACAGACTATGGCGACCACACCTTCACCGTCGACTTCCTTGGCGGTTTCACATGGGTCGACCCGATGGGCCAGGGTGACTCCCTGAATCCGGAATACTATCTCCCATCCTCAATAACACAGGAATTCAACGCGACCCAGACATCCCAGGTCGTTCTTACGACACCTCCTGGGGAAGTCGACAGGAACGAGCTGCTACTCATAGAAGGAATGCTGACTGATGGCGCTGGAAGGGTACTTCCCGGACGAGATCTAGATGTCTACATGAACGACCAATTCCTAACATCCCTATCTGTGTCTGACAATGGCACGTTTAGCTTATTCTTCCCTGTACCCCCAGACATGCCTCTCGGGCCAAGGAACGTTAGGATAGAATTTGGTGGAGAGGAGTTCGTAATCGCCTCTAACTCTAGCACTATTTTCACTGTTTTCGGTCCAGTCGAGGTGAGTGTTGAACAACCAGTTCCGGTCGCTGTTGGAGACGTACTTCAACTCAGGGGCTCCGTCAAGGATAACCTTCCGGATGGGTGGCTTGGAAACCACTCGCTCCAGATCTTTATTGATGGAATTCTGATAGGCACTACTACGACGGATGAAGACGGGTCCTGGTCCCATTCTTGGGTAGTGTCCGAATTCCTAGACGTGGGTCAGCACACACTCACGGTAATAGCTCCGAATCAGGGATATCACCGCGAAGGATCCGTAGAGGCAAACCTGACAATAGCATATCACACCGGAATGACACTGCAAGTCGAGAACAATGTTGTTACTAGGGGTGGTGCATGGAACCTAAGTGGTAGGCTATTCGATGCCGACTCTACCGGCAATCCGGGTTTGGAGGGGAGGGTGCTTTCCTTCCTTCTAGATGGCGAAGAAGTTTCCACCATTACTACAAGCATAGATGGAACATTCAGCATTAGTCATGAACTGGGTTACCTGATTTCAAGGGGTTCACACGACGTCTCATTGGTTTTCGCTGGCGAACAGCTGTACCTTTCCAACTCGATCAATGCAACCGTGTATGCCAGAGCCGACATTCAGATAGAGATCCTATTCCTTGAGGACGAGGTCGTCAGAAGCGATGGAAATAGACCTATTAGGGTTCTTGGCAGGATAATTGAGATCGGAGGGGAGGGCAACACCATGGAGGAGATGGACCTCTCGCTATACTGGGATGAATCTCTGAGGCCGAATACGAAGATAACATGGGATGAGACAACAGGGCAGTTCCTGGTTGAGTCGAATGCAATTTCAACAATGCCTCCTGGTGTGGCCAGCATGTCGATAGTCGTGGATCCCGACTCCTCAAGGTTCCTGAATGGGGGCGAGATTGAGTTCGAGGTGATAATCAAGGTCCCAGTGAACTTTGAGTTCCTCCCAGACTCTTTGTTCCTAGAAATAGGCCAAAGCTCCATGTCAGGAAAGGTGAATGTCACTGCCACGGACAGGGCCGAGGCCATAGAAGGAGTTTCGATTACCGCTAGGCTAGTCAACGAGAGTAGCACACATTTCACTGTGGTAGGGGTCACAGATCAGAATGGCATCTTCACATATCAGTTCGAGTCATTCCATGAGAACCATCCCCTATGGGACAGGGACTTCTGGGGGGACTTGTCAGTAGAGTTCAGTTCCGATTCCGATATTATCGACCCCATTGACGCTGCCCGACTCTCACAGTTCGCCGTTGTCGATGTAGAATATCAGCCGGAGCAGGGGGCATCATTGGTGGGCCCTGCAATGACCGCACTAGCCATCCTTGTGATAATCGGACTAGCCGCGGCTGGCGTAATTGTGCTAAGGAGGAGGAAACAGGCTGCTATCGATGAGCTAGCAGGGGTGTTCAGCTACACAGCAGAGCTCTTGGCAGCAGGGGATGAGGTCAGGGAGGCTATATTCAACTGCTATGAGGGACTCTGCCAGATACTGATGAGCAGAGGTTTCCTGAGGAGAGACTTCGAGACAGTCAGAGAGTTCGAGCTAGCAATAAGAAACGCACTCCCAATAAGCGAGCAGGCATTGTTGTCTCTCGACAGAATTTTCGAGGAGGCCAGATACTCAAGCCACGTTCTCGGCGAGCCCCATAGGGAGAGTGCCCAGATGGCACTGAGCTCAGTTCTCCAGGAGATAGACCAGCTCGAGGAAGTTCCATCTAGGGAGGCCTCAATAGTCCCTCAGGAATGATCTTCAAGGGACAACCCCAAAGTGTGTCCGTTCCATGATGCATCCGATATGAATGACCCAGTAGGAAGTCTGAACGTCCTCAAAACTCCTCCAAAACCACTGGGCGCGATAATTCGAGCTATAGTGCCTGACTCGCCCTCCATGACTTCGAGGACGACCCCCCTTCTATTCGCCGAAGGCATTGGAATCTCCATGTAGCTGCCCTCTATTGAACCTCCTAGATCAGCAACCATCTCGCCAATAGTTGTGACGTCGTTGTTCACCATCCTGGTGGACTCAGGTATGTCTCCAACCTGTCCCATGAATTCCTCGTGGGACTTCGAAACCTCAGACATGTGCGGTAGGTCAGAGAGAAACTGTGAATGCGCTTCCGAGGCGGTAACATCGAGGCCCATGCCGACTCCTCGGAATTCATTTTCAGTTACAGCACCGTCGTCTGAGTCGGCAATTACAACTCTCCTCCACGTCATGCTATCGTTGCCCCCAATGGCCCGACTAAGATGAACCCATTGATTTAGGTATCCGGAAGAATCGCTCAACATGCTTGCCTGTTCTAGATGGACTAGATGTCCTTAATGAGTCCATTGACCCAGGCATACAATCCCTGCTCCTGCCTTCCAGGAGCCTCTTCTCGAGAAGTACCACTATAGCCCTATCTTCCGCCTTTCTTATGGGTCTCCCGAGAGCCTGTAGGACGCTGTTTACAGCCGGCTGCAGACTTGCATACTTCCATGCCCTTGATCTCCCGAACCTGCTAGTGTAGTATCCAAACAGTGCGTCCTGCTTGGCACTGGGCGGGGGTAATGGGAGGCCAATGCAGACCACGGCATCAAGGATGTTGTCAGAGTAATCTATCCCTTCTGACAGTTTACCGCTCAATACTCCGAAAATCACAGAATTCTTACCCATCGACCTAAGTTCGTGTAGCCTATTGACCATTCCATCAACTGAGCGCTTGGACATGCCTCTTTCCTCCTTCAGGCGATGCCTCCCGAAGACGTACCCCGTCTCTGAAGCAATTCGTTCCATCATCGAATAGCTGGGGGCGAAAATTGCAACGTTACCTGGAGTTTTTTCCAGAACGGAAGTTATGTGTTGGCTAATGGGCCCGAAACTCGACTCTCTCTCCGAGAACTTGCTCGTTACATCGCTGGCAATTAGCACATGTCTATTTTCAGGGGGGAATCCTGAATTGTACTCCTTGCCCCTATATCCTTCCTCGTTTATCCCTAGGATTTCGCAATACATAATTGGGGGAAATAGTGTTCCAGACATCAGAATTGAGCCAGCACACTCTTCGAATATGGGGCCACCTACAACTCCCGGATCCAGCAAATGACTCGAAATCCGGGGCTCTTCCAATATGTTGTCGAACACTAATGCAAGGGCATCGCTATTTCTGTATTTGATGCAAACGTCCAGCATTTCCGCAAGTCTGATGCAATCGTTCTGCTCTTCTTCTTCCAGTGAGTCGTCATCATCTATTTTCACCCTCATCAAGTTTCCAATCATTTCTCGGATAATTGAGATTTGGTCGCTCGTCGAATCATCAAGCCCGACTATGGCGTTGCCTATGGCATCTAGGAAATCATTTGTCTCGATCCGCAGGTCATCCCAGTCAGACTCCTCGTTTTCCACGGTCTTGCTGTCGAACCATTTTCTCAGTACAGTGTCATCTCTGAGGGCCTTAATCTGCTTCTCCAGCTTTACAGCGTCTCCGAAACCATATGCTTCACCAGTATCTAACTGCAAGGCAACTTTCTCCAGGTTTCCCTTGTATTCCTGGACATCACTCAGCGCCCTTCTGAATACCTGATCAGTAATCCTTCTTTCTAATCCATTCCTGATTCGATCTGGTAGGTTATGGGCTTCATCAACTATCAATATAGACTCATTTAGATTTATTCCCATGGCCGGAAGTGAGCTTTCTCTGACTTCCTCGATGAAAACATGATTATAGTCACAAACCAACACATCTGTATCTCTGGCAGCTGCCCTAGCGGCTGCCCATGAGCACACCCTTTCTTGCTTGCCATACTTTATTCCCCACTCGACATGCCGAGGCTCTGACAGGATAATGTCCTTCATCCTGTTTCTTTTTCTCTGTCTGCCCTCCTCCGTCGACTCTTTTTCACAGTTGCATTTGCCGGTCGATTTGTCGATAACATCACACATCCCCTCCCTTCCAATGATATCAACTAATTTGACTCTCGAAACTCCCGTTGGAAGCCTCGAGTTGATCATTTTGACAGTGTCAACAACGATCCTATGTTGCGATTGCCTACCTGTCATGAACACAATCTTCGGCTTCAAACCCTCTTGGGACCTATCATTTGCAACATGCAATGCGGAAGCCAAGGACGCCGCAGTCTTGCCTATTCCAGTGGGCGCTGCAGCCAGCAGGGCTCCCCCCGATTGCAGGGAGTCTATTCCGTCCCTGATCATCTCGATTTGGGAGTCTCTCATCTTCTCATGAGCATGGTAAACTCCCAGATCCGGGGTATCGGAAGTGGTCATGGAAAGGGCCCTGCCAGTAGAACGACCAAGAAGATTGGGTTCAGACTACGGAGAATGACACTATCTAGGCCTCGGCGCTCATCGTTGAACTAGCCTTTCTTGCTCGGTCCAAGAGACCTTCGAAATTTGGTGCGAGAGGGCGCATAGAGCGCCCCCCCGCGTTGGTTCTGTGCATCCCGTCCTCACACATTTTCCCTCGCCTCATATAGCGTTTGATTCGTCATCATACCTTGCACGTAGGGCATCCATTCGAGCAGAAAGGAGATCCTCAACCGTGGCATCCTCTATCGCGACTCTCCTGATATGCTCCCTGGCTGCCTGCCTAAGCACAACATCCGGGCTCTCTCCGTGTAATTTGCAGAAGTCGCCAATCCTAGCACTCAAATCAGGTCCTAGGTCTACTTGCACCCTATCTCCCGAAACTTGATGCTCAGAGGAGAGATACTGCCTCACAGCATACCGGATTACATCGGACCTGTTCCTCATCCCGTCGAGGCCTACTAGCCTGTCCAATTCCAAGAGGTGATCCTCTGGAATCCTGAGCGAGACCATTGGGCTGTGGCCGGCCAACTTGCTTCCTCCGAGCCGCACAGAGAGGCAAGGGGTCTTAATTGTATCTCAATTGAAATGCATATGAAATACAATGAGCATGACCTACACTTCCATTGTACAATTTTTCTGAAATTCAAGATAGAGTGCCATTCAAGGGGAAGCATACTCTCGGAGGCTCGCAGGGAACGGTATGAAGACCATCAATGATGCAATCCATGGGCAGTTCAGGATCGATGGCGTCAGGAAAGACCTGCTGAAGACCCCTGAGATGAACAAACTCAGTCATATCAAGCAGCTAGGGCTAGCGCATCTGGTTTTTCCAGGGGCCCACCACACTCGTTTTGAACACTCTCTCGGTGTTTCCCATGTTGCTGGAATGATGGCAGACTCAATGTCTCTGGATGACTCCGAGAAGGATGTAGTGCAAGTAGCTGCAATGCTGCACGACGTAGGTCACGGCCCCTATTCCCACACACTTGAGCATATTCTTCACGAGAGAGGCGGTATGGATCACATGTCCATTACCGAGGGAATCATCACTGGAGAATATGATGTGCTCAGAGAGGGGGAAGTCAACTCAATTAACAATAGGAAATCAATTCCCGACATTCTCGAGGGCCATGGGATAGACCCCACAGAGGTTGCCAGCCTAATCAGGGGGCCAGATGCCAGGGGCTCCGAGAGGAATTTGATGGACTGGTCGGAAGGACGCTCGAACTTTGTTGAGCAGGATAACACACTGGCCCACATAGTCCATGGCCCAGTTGATTGTGATCAGATTGACTACCTCCTTAGGGACTCCCATTTTACCGGGGTGAATCACGGGGTCATTGACTATCGCAGGCTAATCATGTGTCTAGAGAGGCACGGGGGCGACATTGCGGTTGAGGAGGGCGGACTCCCGGCACTGGAGGGGATGTTGATGGCACGGGGTCTAATGTATAGCGCCGTATATTTCCACAGGGTTACTCGGGTTACAGAAATCATGCTTTCAAGAGCCGTAGAAAGAAGTGCAGACCAGCTCCCCGACTCAGTCGACCTGCAGAGGCGTGTCGATGCAGAGATTTGGCAGGCCCTATATGAGGCTGGAGACTATGCAAGAGATATGATCAGGAGACTCAAGTATAGGCAGCTTCTGAAGGTGTGTTCTAGCAGAAGGAGGCAGGAACTGACAGATGATCAGGTGGAACTCTTGGCAGGACTCGCATCCGATGCCGAGAAACGCAGATCCTTTGAAGACGAGATGGCACAGAGGGCAGGACTCCAGCCAGGGTATGTCGCTGTCGATGTCCCCAACATCAAGCTACTTCTCGCCGAGCCGAGGATGGCTCAAGTCGACATCAGAATAATCGGTGACGATGGAAAGACCCGCTGGTTCAAGGAGCACACCCCGATAGCCGATGCCCTAAAGGTGCGTCAGGTCAGTCAGGCTGCTGTATACATTATGACCCTGCCCGGGTATGAGAAAAAGGTGTCAGAAATCGCTGAAAGAATGATTTTCTCTTAATCCACCAACTCAGAATAGTGGCATCATCGCACATCTCAAGGGGATACCATTCAAAAGGGCGATTCGGGTCGCCAAAGCGCCCGGTACCTGTAGAAGGAATCGTTCAAATCAACCGGTGAGTGCTATGGACAGCCAAATGAAAACAATTTACGACAGCGTAATCGCAAGGGATCCGGACCAGCCTGAGTTCCATCAGGCAGTTGAGGAGGTGCTGGACAGCCTTTCACCAGTAATCAAGGAGCACCCTGAGTTCCTGCCCGTGGTTGAGTCAATGGTGGAGGCTGAGAGAATAATCCAGTTCCGGGTCCCATGGTACGACGACAGCGGCGCTTTGCAAGTCAATCGTGGTTTTAGGATTCAAATGAATAGCGCAATAGGGCCATACAAGGGCGGACTAAGGTTCCATCCTTCGGTGAATCAGTCAATTTTGAAGTTCCTCGCTTTCGAACAGGTGTTCAAGAACAGCCTCACTGGACTTCCAATGGGGGGTGGAAAGGGAGGCTCAGACTTCGATCCCAAGGGCAAAACCGATGCAGAGGTTTTGAGATTCTGCCAGTCCTTCATGATGGAATTGTGGAGGCATATTGGGGCAGACCTAGACGTTCCTGCTGGTGATATTGGAGTAGGCGGCAGAGAGGTAGGATACCTCTTCGGGATGTACAAGAAGCTAGCAAACGAGTTCACTGGGGTCCTGACAGGAAAGGGAAGATCATACGGAGGGTCATTGATCAGGCCCGAGGCCACAGGGTATGGCTTGGTATACTTCGCTCGCGAGATGCTGGCGACAAAAGGAAAGTCCTTCGAAGGCTCCACAGTAGCAATTAGCGGTTCAGGAAATGTCGCGCAGTTCGCATGCGAGAAGGTTCTCGACCTAGGAGGGGTCCCAGTAACCATGTCGGATTCCGGAGGGTGGATTTATGATCCCGCTGGGATAGACAGAGAAAAGCTAGCATGGATAATGGATCTAAAGAACAACAGAAGGGGAAGAATCAGCGAGTATGCGGATAACTTCGACGGTGTCACTTACTCCAAGTCTGAACCGGAACCTTCCTTGAATGGTCTTTGGGACTCCGATGTGGATGTGGCACTTCCATGTGCCACACAAAACGAAATCAATGGCAAGGAAGCAAAAATGCTAGTTAAGAATGGCGTAATTGCAGTTGCTGAGGGGGCAAACATGCCATGCACGCCGGAAGCAGTAGAGACATTCCTGGAAAACGGAATATTGTTCGCCCCAGGTAAGGCAAGCAACGCAGGAGGGGTAGCAACATCTGGCCTTGAGATGAGTCAGAATAGCCTAAGGCTCTCTTGGACAAGAGAGGAGGTCGACCAGAGGCTTGAGTCAATAATGGTGGAGATTCACAAGACCGCTTCTGAAACTGCGGAGAAATTTGGGATGCCCGGGAATTACGTGGCTGGCGCGAATATCGCCGGTTTCCTCAAAGTCGCTGAAGCTATGACAGCACAGGGAATGATCTAAGGTATTAATCGACATCATTTTGCTCCACGACCTCATCTTCGTGAAGGGATGAGAGGAACTTCTTGAGCCTCTCAGTCCGAGGGTTGTTGATGATGGAGGAAGGCCCCTCTTCTGCCACAACTCCCTGGTCCATGTAGATAATTCGATCAGCAACATCCCTGGCAAAGCCAATCTCGTGAGTCACTACGACCATTGTCATTCCTTCGTCAGCAAGTCCACGGATGGTCTCCAAAACCGAACCTATGAGTTCTGGATCAAGGGCGCTGGTCGGCTCATCGAAAAGCAGAACCTCCGGCTTCATGGCAAGGGCCCTGGCAATAGCAACACGCTGCTTCTGCCCGCCGGAAAGGTTACCCGGGTATGCATCAATCCTGTCGAGCATATCGACTCTTTCCAGAACTGACATTGCTGCTTCCTCTGCTTCCATCTTGCCCATACCTTTGACATGTCTCAGGCCCAATGTAATATTGTCAAGGACCCTAAGGTGCGCAAATAGCTCGAATGACTGGAAAACCATCCCTATCCTGGATCGCAAGTCATTTACATCGGTGTGAGGGGTGTTAACCTGCTCCTCCTTCAAGAAAATCTTGCCGTCAGTAGGTTCTATCAGTCGATTTATGCACCTTAGGACAGTCGACTTACCACTTCCGGATGATCCAATTATGGCAACAGACTCTCCCTGTTTTACTTCAAATGATATGCCCTTGACAGCATGAACGCCACCCGCATAAATCATATGCAGATCTTCCACGTCTAGTACCTTTTCTGGCATTCATTCACCTCCTGTAATCCCTAGTCCCGGGATCCTAGTTTTTTCCTCTAGCCACCTTAGTATTAGGGCAAGGGTCCATGTGACCACGAAGTAGGATATCAGAACCATCCCCCAAGCATATGCATACTGGAACGTACTCGCAACGATCAACTTGCCCTGCCTAGTAAGCTCTGCATATCCAATTATCATGGCAAGGGACGAGTTCAATACCAGATTCACCATCTCATTTCCCATCGGAGGGATGCAGATCCGAATCGCCTGAGGCATGATGACTCGTCGCATAGTTTGCAAATATGTTAGGCCAATGCTCCTTCCTGCTTCCATCTGGGCCGAAGGTATTGCCTGAATCGCCCCTCTGATGGTTTCGCATTGGTAGGCACCAGAATTGAATCCTAGTGCGCATATGGCACTGATGAATGCTGAGTCGTAGAGTACTCCACCTATCAGCGTCCCATAATTGCCTTCAGAATGGTCGTATGTGGCAATAATGTCCGTCAGGAAGTTATGATTATTTTCCAGATTATCGAAGCTAAAAATTTCCAATCCGGGTTCCTGGATAAGGGCTCCCAGCCTAAGGCCGAAATGGATGAATAGGAACTGGACAATTAACGGAGTGTTACGGAAGAAGTCCGTGTAAACGGTTGCTATTGCGTTCAACGGTCTGACCCTCCAAGGATTTAGGGCGAATGGTCCAACCCGTACTTTCGAGAAATTTCCATCATTACTCAGGAATAGTGTACCTAGGAACAATAGCGCAATTCCCAGAAGTATCTTGGCGAAAGAAACAGGTGCGCCAACTGGAAGGAAAACATACTCAATTCCCTGCAGCCCCAGATTACTAGCCCCTGGTATGGCCGAATAAAATAGGTACAGTCCGCCCGCCAGAAGTGGAATCCCAACCAATCTGACATACTTAGCTTCGTAACGTTCTACAACGTACCTAAGTGATGTCGGGGATGTTTTGCACATTGCAAGGGTGACTCCTAGGAGGAATCCCAGGATAATTCCGAATGCGACTATTTTCAGTGTCGCGATGAATCCTGATAGGAACATTGCCTTAGTCTCATCAACAAAGACTCCGAAGTTTCCATATTCCGGTACGACGAATCCTAATTGGTCGTCTGCACCAGCATTCTCGGTCCACAGTATCTTGCCCCCGTCGCCAACTGCAACGCCATTGAATCCAGTCAGCATTACAATGTCGTTGAAGTCACTATTGTTTCCAAGTGGGTTAATCTGCTGAGAAACAATTGTCCCACCATTGATGCTCATTGAGATGTAGCCGCCTTCACCCGTCATCAGAAACTTCGACGTTGTTACTACCTCAATCGAAGTCAGCATGACGTCAAGTGTCTCCGGACCAAGGACATACTCGTTCGATCCTGCGGGATAGTGCCTCTCGAATTCTACGAGTGTCCAAATGTACCCTACATCAGTCCCCGTCACTACGTTACTCATTGAGATTAGAATTCTCCCATCATTCGTAATGGCGTAAATCCTAGTGGGGCTGTAGAACTCCACCGAGACGATTTCAGCATCACCCGCTCCTTCGGGTGCCTCACGATACTCCCAACTTTCTCCCCCATCATCGGAAAATAGGATGGTCCCATCTGAGCCAACCACAATTCCTAGATTCTCATCGAGGAACGAAACACCCAGTAGATCACTTTCTATGGACAGGTTTGTTTCCGCCCACGTCCCCCCCTCAAGATTCCATATTGTTCCATGGGCTCCCACGGCAACGGCGGTTTCACTCCCGGTCAATGAGATTCCATTCACAATGGATCCTTCGGGAAGGGGGATGTCCGTCCAAAGCTCTTCGCCGCTCTTCCTGAGCATCATAAGTCCATTTTCTCCCGAAACCAGCAAGGACCCAAAACCCGAGTCCGAGTTTAGAATGCCACTTGTAGTGGGAGAATCGTAGGCAGCCCATGTAATTCCATTGTCATCACTGTGTAGCATCGCACCCCCTGTTCCGAATGCCCAAATTACGCCTTCAATTTCAGTAGCAGTAAGGAGATCCTCAGAAGTCCCGCTTTCTACTACTTCCCAACTGCTCTTGAAATCAGAGGCCTGGCTTGGATTCACTGAAGTCAATAGGAGTATTACTATTGAAATGGAAATTATGTGGGCAGCGCCCCTCATTCTTGTTGAATCGGAGAGCCGAGAATCCTCTTCGAACATGGTGAGCCCCATTCTCTGGCATTCTTCCTTGGATATAGTCTAGGCGGACCGCCAATTCTAAGTCAAATCGCCCCCTGATTACTCCATGAGAGGGACTGCCGCCATCCTAATTGTCCTGATATTGCTTTCTTGTTCATGGCTACCCGCATCAGGCGAAGCGTCCTATTCCATTGGCACTATTTCGGGCGAAGACTCCTCTCGTTTCGTTGCCCAGAATTCAAATTTGCAAGAAATGGAGTTTGAGGATATGCAATTTGCTATCAGGTCCCTGAGGGACGGTGAGGTCGACTTCGTAATCGGCCCTCATCATTTATTGACAGACTCAGAAATGATTGCTCAGTGGAATACAATTACTGTGGGCGAGATGTTCGATATTTCGGATTATTTCATTGCCATGATTAGGTCAGATAATTCTCAGGATTCGGGGAATGAGGAACTAAGATATGCAGTTAATTCCGCTCTGGCGGACATTCATCAGAGGGGAACCGCCATTTCCACACACCAACTTTGGTTCTCAGACAGGCCCCAGTTAGATTTCTATGACTTCGAGGAGTATGAGGATGCCTGGCCAACTCCAACGGAAGGCGGAACGCTCCACAGGATATTGTTTGAAGATGGAGACATCGGTGTCTGCATGCTGAACCAAGACTCCTCCATGACTAGGTTCGGCGCCAGCGGCGAATTGGTCGGATTCGAGGTTGACATGGCAGAAATGATAGCCAATAGTATAGCTAGCCACTACGAGGTGGAACTCACTCTTTACAGCCACAACAGTGGCGTTTTCGAGAATGTCCTCAGCGACTTGACCGAATCCGATTTATGTGATATCGCCATGGCTTCGGTTACGCCGGACCAAGTTCCCGGAGGATTCACCTCTTCTTCCCCCTACCACGTCGGAGGGACCGTTATTCTTTCATCCACTGAATCCCCCGGGATCGACTCTGCCGCTGAATTATTTGATTCGGATCAGCCCAAGGATGATGAATCCGATTTTGATTTGAGAATAGTTGCAATATTGCTTCTTTCAGTATTCATATTGAGGGAAGCGGCCAGAAAGGACTGACATCACGTCAGTAATGTTCATCGTCGTGCCCCTTCCGAAACGTGACATGGCGGAGATGATGTATCAAGGAAAGGTGAAGCAGGTATGGAGTACCGATGACCCCGAAGTTATCGAGTTCAGATATACCGATCAGATTAGCGTATTCGACCAAATCATCCCAAGCTTGGTTCCAAGAAAGGGGGAGAGCCTCAACAGGACCACTTGTCATTGGTTCAACCTTGTTGAACAAGAGGGGATATGTGAAACTCATTTGATAGAGATGAACGCCCCCGATAGGTGCCTTGCAAAGAAGTTCGAGGTCATCAAAGAGCCCGGCGCTATTCCGAGGGACATGGAGAACGTTTTCGTGCCCCTAGAAGTGATTTGCAGGCATTATCTTGCAGGATCGGGGTGGAGGAGGTACGAAAGGGGGGAGGTCGGCTCCGAAGAGTTCGGTTTCGAGCCCGGGCTTTCTCTGAAAATGGGTGTCAAGCTGCCCAGCCCCTACTTGGAGGTGTCAACTAAGTTTGAGAAATTCGACAGGCTTCTCGACAGGGAGGAAGCTCTCCAGATCTCAAATCTAACTGAAGAGGAGTTCGACTCAATCCTCGAGTGCGTTCTGGCAATAGATGCAATAATCGAGAGGGAAGCCTCCGCCAGAGGTCTAATTCATGTTGATGGAAAGAAGGAGTTTGCATTGGGGGCTGGAAGGAAACCAGTTCTAGTGGACTCCTTTGGGACATTGGACGAGGATCGCTGGTGGGACGCTGAAACATATGAGGGAGGGGAGATAGTATCACTATCGAAGGAATTCGTTCGAGAGCACTATCTGGGCACTGGACACCATAGTGAACTCTACCAAGCCAGGGAGTCAGGTTTGCCAGAGCCTCCCATACCCTCTCTGCCCGAAGATATCATCTCAAGAACTGCAAATTTGTACTCCGAGATGTACGAGAGACTCACTGGGAAAACATTCTGATTATGAGTGCCTTCTCATTAGAATCCCACATCCCCTTTTTTCTGCCGATCTTAGTATTGACAGAAGGTGCCTAAATCCATAGTCTACCCCTCCATCAAGTGGCTCATCTCCCAACGTAGTCCATCTTCCAGAACGTATCGAGGACCTCAACTCACTAACTTCCCGCGGGTCAATCCACCCAAGAAGGGACATTCCACCGAAACCATCCCTGAATCCCGGTTCTCCAAGATTCTCTTCAGATAGCCCGTCACAAAGCTTAGCAAGTAGCTCGTGCAATACAGTCATGTCGCCCCTTTGCCTAGTGAACGAGATAAGGTACGAAATCACATTGCCGTCTTCACTGGGAAATCTGCCGAGCTTCTCTCTAGTCGCCATCGAGTCAAGAGGCTCAGCCATGCCCCCCTTAGGCCCCCAGTCCCCGCTAGCTAGGTATAGCAATGTGGCGGGATCAAACGGGGCCTCTTGGCCCTGACGGAGGCCTTGGATGTCAACAGACAGTGGGCACATAGAAAGCAGCTCCCGGTGATCTCCACCCAGGGATGCTTGAATTGGGGGCACAAGATCGATCAAGTCCACAGTAATGGGGTCGAATGTGTAGAATGCAGGTGTCGGAGGCGCTCTAGACATTGAGAAACCCCGATTACCTTTCACCCATGAGTCTGTTTAGGCGGCTTTCGAATGAATCGTCCTGACCAATTTCCGAGGCAGGCGGCTCCTCAGAGGCCACCTTTTCCCTATCTTCATCAGCAGATTCAGGCAAAACCTCCTCTTCGACATCGGCCATTTTCTCCTTGAGAGCGGCCCTTTTCTCAAGGGCCTTCTTCTCTACCGCCAACCTGGTTTTCTCCATCATCTCTCGGCCTTCTCTGTAATTGCTGACCATCCATGAAAGTGCAATCGAAGCACCGATGACCATGGCAGCCGCGGCAACTGCCGTGCTCGAATCGCTAATTCCACTATCCAATTCTTCGCCACCCGAAAGAATCACGCTGGCCACGTTATCCGAAGGATCAGAATCCTGGTCCCACGGGAAGTCACAGCTTATCGTGGCGACCATCTCGGTTGAATCCTCAACATCTGGCCTATCTATAGATGGCTTAGGGGCTAGGGCATTTGCAGATGTCATATCCACCATGTGGACGGAAGTGTATTGCCCCGCTTCGATTTTTATGCTGCATTGCGTCCCTGAAGGGAGCAGTTCGTAATTTTCCCTCCTTGTGGAAATTTCAATTTTCTGGCTAGCACCCTGTCCATCCAGTTCCAGCTGAACCAAACCGACGTTCCAATCCGTTCTCCGAACTTCGAAAATCTGGGACTGGGACGTAACTAGGATCCCCCTAGAGTCCAGCAATCTGATTGAAATCTCCCTGTTGCCCGGAAGTGGAGCCCATTCTTCCGAGGTCAAGTTGACTATTGCAGTCGTATTCCTCCCTACGGTTCCGGATTGGGAAACCATCATGCCCCCCATGTCGTCGACTAGAATTATCGTGTAATCGAAAGGCTCGGTACCATTTCCTATCGAACAGCTTGCCGTAATTTCGCCAATGCTGCCATAAACCAAGCAACTAGCCCCTCTGGTGACTGGCTCCACCACTATTGACTTGTATTCCAGACTTCCTTGGTCGGAACCCGATGAAACCGAGATAGTGCCACTTCCACTGGATGTCGCCGGCCATGCCCAACCGCCAAGGGTACTCCAAATCAGTGACCCTGAAAATGAATCAGTGACAATGGATCCGGAATCAGTTCCATGAATTCCCAAAAGCGCGCTATCGCCACTAGTGGACACTATGACAGGAGAACTCGCCCATGAAAAATCTCCCTTCTCGGTATCCAGATTTATTTCCCTTTGGTTTCCGGCTGTATCTTCCGCCAGAATTCGTATGGTCTTCACACTGCCATCCCAGTCTTCACTAGGAACCAACTCTAGTGGTACGCCGGTTATCTCGCCAACACCCAGTACGACTTCGGTTCTTCCTGAGACGGACCAACCAAGTGGAAGACTTAGAACTTGTAATGAGATGGTGCTAGGTGCGTTACCAAGGTTTTCGAGCATGGCCAATGGGTGCCCTCCCAAATCACTCACTAACCAGTCCCCTTCTCCGGTAAGAGAGAACTCATGCGTGACTGCCACCCTTAGTGGGAAAACTATCTCGGAGACCACACTAGAGTCGCCTTCCCTTAGGCGGAGGTGAAGCTCCACGGCCCTTCCATAGACCGCATTCTCTGGAGGGGTGATGTTGAGAATTAGTGGCGCGGTCTCTCCGGGTGAAAGGACAGGGAGCTCGTCGGGCTCATCTACGGACCACCCTGACTCCCCTGTAATGAACATGGAAGCATATGCCCTAGTGGGCGAGTTACCAGACTGCACAACTGTGAGCTCTATCTGCGAACCAAATGGGTCAACCTCAAGATTCGCCTGATCAGCTATTGCGTTCCATGATGGGACATGGCCTGCCTCAATAGTGAATGAGAACGTAGAAACCTCTTCTCCTTGGGAGGATGCGGTGACTACGACGGTCATGGATGATCCGCTCCATGATTCAGCATCGACAGCTGAAACTATGCTCATAGAAACAGTCTGGTTGACTGCGACATTTTCCGCCGAGTCTCCAGTGGCGCTCCATCCTGTAGCTGAGTCTCCGTCCACTAGGTCAAGCGAGGTCATCACATCAAGATTGATTCCATCTTCCAGATTACCCACATTTTTCGCATCAACTTCCAAGGAGAACGAGACCCCTGGATTAATGACGAAAATACTGCCATTGGCCATGGGCACAGAATCGACACTAGCGCCGATATCCCACCTGTGGTCCTGTCTGGCCTCAAGGGCAACGGTGTCGGAGGACGATACTCCCGGGTCGCCTTGTGACATTACGGTGAACTCAAGCCACAAAGGAACCCCTGCTGGCGTACTTTCAGGGAGAGTTACCGTTACTGGAATAGTTGTCAGGCTCCCCGAAGTAAGTCCGACTTCTCCTACCGAGAATTCCACAACTACTCCAGGGTCGCTGGAAATATTGGAGTCTATAATCACCGAATAGCCAAGTGAGTATACGTCATCGCCGTTACCGGGATTCTCGAGTCTGAGGACGACAAGGGAGCCTTCCTCAACATCAACCACATGCGGCTGATCTTGGGGCGAAATTACAGCCAAATTCGCTCTGAAAATCTGCAATACCTCCAATGTTATGATTAGGTGGTGTTCCGTAGACTCCTGACTCGCGTCTGAGAAATAGTGGAATGCTGGAGAAGCGTCCTCGGGGAGGTTAGCAATTAACGAACCTGAAGATGTTCCACCAGAGGGGCCGGTCATAGTTATCATATCGCCTGAAACTGAGATGTCGCCAGTTCCGATCCAAGACCACCCTGGCATCGCCATCCCCATTTCAGAAAGTGACCATGTGATTGTCCCGCTTTCAGCCGGCATTTCAGTAATTACCGACCATTCGAGTCCATTCGCGGGAACGCTTCTGATGTGATTTCCAGAAACAACGTTCGAAGAATGGAATGTTAATTGTATGGTCTGGCAGGTCTCTTCTTCCGTGCCCGTGCCAACGCACATGGTTAGAGGCGTGCCAACTGAATCTCCCACGGGTGCGTCGGAAGGAACGGCTAGGGTTGCAACTAACGCCAACTCTTCTCCGGGGGCCAAAATTAACGCTGATCTTTCGGCCCCTTCCATGTCGTATAGGCGCAGGTCATTGCCCCATGGTGTGCTGTCCCATGAGAGGAGAATCTGGTCCTCCTCGGCATTTCCTAGATTCTCGGCCATGAACCATGCTTCTGCATCCTGCCCAGGTAGTCCGTAGCCGCTGCTCTGAGACGTTCCATCGGGTCCTCTAAGTGAGAGCCCCCTCGTTCTATTCGCCTCTATTGGAAGATTTGCAGAAACAGAAACGTTCGAGTCTTCATCGAGGGTCAGGGTCAGAGATAGGTATCCTGAGTCAGAACCAAGTGCCTCCGAAGGCGCTGTTATAGTTAGATCAGGGGACCAAGTATCATCCACTCCAATCTCGACATTGCTAATTCCTTCCTGCGTGGAGTCCGACCACGTCCAACCCTCAGGAAGTTCGGAGTCATCTATGCTGAGGGACCATGTCCCAGCGAGCCTCCCAGTAGACCTCACAGTCGGGCTAGCAGTTGTGCTACTGCCTGGAGATACCCTGACGGGCTCAGTCGGAATTTCGAAAGAAGCATTGTACGTCGGGACGATGGATACAATCTTGCTAGCAACATCATTGTCCGTCCTAGTCTGAGTCAGGTTCCCGAAACTGTCTAGCTCCAATGTGAATTCATGGTCCCCAAGTGGCCCCGACCATTCAACACTGAATGTTTCAAAGGACCCTGATCCCGTTGGCTCAACTGGTTCCAGAGATGTGAATGTCCTCCTCCCAATTTCTACTCCATCGGCATAGAGGACAGCATCAAATTCCGAATCTATGGGCCCTGTTCCAGAGTTCTCGATAAATGCAGAAACCGTGACCTCCTCACCTGGACTGGGGGCAGTTGGGTCCAACTCTATCCCCCCTCCATCAAGGAGGGGTCTAACGTCGGACCTCTCAAGCGAGACAACGGTGCTACCGATGATGATGTCCAGTGTGCCGTCCCCATCGATGTCGGCCAACGCAGGTGAAGACCAAGTTCGGTGGTTCAACTCCAACTCATTGGCCCACTCAGTGTTGATGGCAGACCCAGTTCCCTCCGCTCCATCGAACGCCCAGAGTGATCTCCCATAGGCGACTAGGAGCTCAGGCTCCCCACTACCATCAATATCCATCCAAACTGGGGGTGAGACAGCTATCTCGTCGTTCGGCGCCCCGCTGCTCTGCTCGAGATCCCGGTGCCATGCCTCTTCGGGGCTGGATCCATCTACATCATGACAACCCGTGACTCCGTGCCTAGCTGTTGCAGTTTGCCACCAAGTGACCCAACAGACCCTCTCGATGGTCCCATCATCGTCTGTATCGATAACAATGGGTGGCGCGTCAGCGTACCCATTATCTGCCTCGAATGACCATATCTCGGCACCGGTGCTGATTTCTAGACCTCTGAATTCAGCGCCATCAACAGCACCCGATCCGTCGGCATCTGTAGGTATGGTTACTACAATTTCGGGAGTCTCATCATCATCAAGATTGGCTACAACTGGACCAGGGAGTCTGATGTGAGGCGCATCAGAGTCGCCATCTATGTTATTCAGGCTAAGGCCGTCCCATCCCGAATCTCCCGTCAACGAGTCAAGCCTCCAAACCCACATTCCGCCATTGCTGTACTCGGTGGTCGTCAGTACAACATAGCCAGTATTCTCATCCGTCTGTGCAAAAGCAGGGTCAGAAGGATGGCTCCCCTTGTCCAGTGTTTTTTCCCAAAGTGTGGCGGGCGAGCCGCTAGAAGGCAGACTCAGTGCAACAATGACCGGATCCCCACTGTTCTCGTTTACCGCAGCAACTACCAACTCTGCATCTCCATCAAGGTCCAAGTCGGCAAGAAGTGGCTGGGCAGTTGGCTTGTGCCCCCCCAGCCAACCACTGACATAAGCCCCAACGTCACTACTCACCATCAAGTCGTCATCCTCCCAGGTCCAGATTGGCTGTTGCGAACTACCTGCTCCGGGGTTCCATCCGGTAACCGAGCAGAATAGCCTGGGCGACCACGCATCGACATTCAGAGTCCCTCCTTGGTCATACACCGCTATCACCTCCGGCTTCCCATCGTCATCCAAATCCACAACTACAGGTGAGGCCTTGACTTTCTCTGTAACTCCGAGACTAACTTCCCATGCGAGATCAGAGTCCTCCCCCTCAATTATTCTCATGTAACTCTCACCTGATGCAGAGTCAGTCTGTACAATTATGGTGTAAAGCGAGTCTCCTCCGCACCTCTCTTCCGAGGAAGGGTCAGTGGTTAGGGACGAGGAGAAATCAGCAATAGGTGTGCCAAGAGAATCAGTACCTATGGGGTCGGAACCAAAATCCCAGTTTATCACCGGGTCGACTATTGAAAGTAGGCCGCCCCCTGAATCCGAAGAATGTACATGGCCTGGAGGATTGGAAACCCTATCGGGGGTCCTGCCTGGTTGTGGCCAGGCTTGGCCACCGTCCGACCAGGGGTCGATTCCGGAACTCCTCATTTCGTTGGAATCTTCTAGGCTCCTCGAAACCCCTGTAGTGGCCAACATTGGTGATAGTGACATAGCTAGCATAATCGACACTGCAAAAGCTGCCCCAACTTTCATGGGAAGGAGTTTTTGCGTGGCATCAACTGTCATCAGAGTCAAATTTGGTTTTCGTAACCCACTTGAACGTTCGCCCCATATTCTCACTCAGACCTACGGTCTGAGCATATATCGGGGTGCGCCAGCCATTTCTGCCCGTCCGTTGCGCTTATACAGGAGTGGCAGGTCGCCGGGTCGCACGGACTTCTCCTCCAGAGGCTTAGCCGATGACGGACGGGAGGGAAACCCCCCGTCCTGGCTGCTTGGAGCGGTCCGTCACTGAGGCAGAAAAAATGTACAGCATAATTGAGCGAGAGGACACTATTCGCATCCCGGCCGAGTACATCAGAGAGGGTCACAGCTTAGAAGACCACATTGACAGTTTGGCAAATGACGCATTCGAAGGCAGATTTGATTCCGATGAGAATTACACGGTCCTTACCTTTGACCATAAACCAGTGGGGAGAGGCAGGATAATCCACGGAGACGGCGCAATCTACCAGGCAGTGAAGTTCAAGGCACTTCTTTTCAACATGGAAAATAATGAGGTCGTAGATGGCTATGTTTCCGATGTTTCGGAGTATGGCGCTTTCGTCAGGATAGGCCCCGTCGAAGCACTACTGCACAAATCACAGATTCTCGACGAGCCGATCCAAGTGAATATGGGGGTTAGGAGAATTGAAGGATCCCAGACCGGTAAGCATATCGAGGAAGGTTCCCATGTACGATCTAGAGTTGTCTCAAAGGCAATTAATCAGAATGACCCCAGGGCCAGCAAGATTGGTCTGAACTGCAAGATGGATGGACTGGGCGCGGCAGATTGGCTGAAGGAGACCGACTAAAATGGCCAAGCAACCTTTCGCATGCGGAGATTGCAATGCAATATTGCCGGACGGGGAAGGGCAGTGCCACTACTGCCCGAACTCCCCTGTTACGACAGATTGGCAGGGTTTTGTGGTAATCCTCAACCCAGAGAGGTCCGAGGTGGCAAAGAGGCTCAACATCACCCGGCCAGGGAATTATGCGTTGAAGGTTAACATCAGGTAGGTGTAATTATGCAAGTAATCGAAAGGAAGGACAATCCGCTGCTAGACAGGGTCGAGATTAGGTTTGTTTGGGATCATCCAAACTCCTCAACTCCAAAATTAGAGGAAATGGTATCCGCAGCAACAAAAATTGAGCCCGGAGCAAATTCAGAATTGGTTTTTGTCAAGGACGTAAGCACAAGGTATGGTATGCCTAGGACTACTGGGTTAGCGTTAATCTACGCCTCAGAAGAGGCTGCTTCCATCGAACCCTCGTACATCGTAGGGAGGCACAACAAATTCAGAGGGGAAGATGGAGCAAGTGATGAGCCGGCGAAGCCCGAAGAATCCCAATCAACCGATGAACAAGAAGAGGGAGGCGATGAATAATGCCACAGGGTTCACCCAATGGGAACGCCAAGCACTCCAAGTATTCAATTGACGGAGACCAACTCGTCAGAGGCGAATCATGCCCGAACTGTGGCCCAGGGGTATTTCTAGCAGTACATAGCGACAGGAAGTCTTGCGGCAAGTGCGGTCACTCTGTGAAGGCGTGACCCCTCCATCGGCCGCTATTGGTTAGTACCCTGTCCCCGATAATCGATACTCCGATATCTTCCCTTTCCAGAATTCGTGGAGAACCTTCTTCCATTATCCCATCATGCCTCCAACCAGTCCATTTCCAATTGCCATCGCCCGCATTTACACAGTCCATCATCGGACCTGGCAAATTGATAATCCACGGCTCGGACCCAATCTCCTTCATCATCGCGGCATAACGTCCACTCATCATCAGCATCCATCCAATACTTTCATCGAATCTCACTCCGATCACCCTCTCGGGCAATTTGAGAACTTCTGATCTCAGGACGGCCCCTTTGTCCTCGGAAACTAGTGAAACCCCTCCAGATTCCGACCAAATGGCAATCCCGTCGGGAGTATGGACCATGTCAATAATCGAGTCAACGTTGCTGAAATCTTGTAGCTCTGGCCATTGGGGGTAGGGGGATCTCCAGATTTCATTCGCACCCCCATCCACCCTGTAAATCCCAGTATTCAGGACTCCGAAGGTTATCTCCCCCCCATTGCTTGTCAGCCCCATCGGCTCCCCCTCTATGTCCCTGGTCCAGAGGCAAGAGTCTGGTAGGACATCAGAGGCCGAACTACCCATTGTCCTGAGGAAATCACGCCCTCTTCCGAAGTCCAATTCACCATCGAGAGGGATGGCTCCCATGCATGCCTTCTTGAATCCCCTGTCGACCCATGCACCGATCCACTTTCCCGAACAAATAGTTCCATATGTCGGCTGAGAAGGAAAAGGAACTGAAAAATTCCCGACCGTTCGGCCTTCTGAGTCAACCTTCATGATCTCCCCCATGGAACCAACTATCACAGAGAGCGAGTCACCTTTGTCGACCCTGACAGGGTTGAACCCCAGCTCTTGCATGCTATCTCGTCCTAATCATCCCGCTTCAAGGTGTGGCTGAAAGCATTGAAGTATGGCCCGCCTTGCCAAATCATGGCCTCACTCATCCTCAGCTCCACCCTCGACGAGGCCTCGATTAATCTTGCTCGAGCGTTAGTCGAATCTTCGGACTGGCAAAACGTCGAGAATTTTGATCACGGAAGAGTTCGCCGTCATTCTGAGAGGCCGGTTACGATCCTAGAGATTGACGAGTTGCATATTCATGCGGATGAAATCGATATGGTCCACATGGATGAGACCGGCGATTCTATCGACGAAGTTCTAGTCCTATCTAGGCACGTTTCGTCAACAAATACGCCCGCAATAACACTTCACGCAATTGGCCTTCCAGGAATCACCCCAACAGGTGAGAAA
The DNA here is from genome assembly GCA_002504435.1 of Euryarchaeota archaeon UBA438. Taxonomy (GTDB): domain Archaea; phylum Thermoplasmatota; class Poseidoniia; order Poseidoniales; family Thalassarchaeaceae; genus MGIIb-O5. The sequence continues at coordinate 20,500 of DAQP01000043.1, read as the reverse complement.
GGGGTGGCAGGGGGCGTTAATGGGCACGTTGTCCCTCCTTCGCCGAGGTTTTCATCGTTGTACAGGAAGATGCTAGAGGTGGCAAGAAAAAACGGCCTTGAGGGGGACTTCGATCTTACAATGGAGACTACGCACCATGGTCCGAGGCTCGAGACCCCATCCCTGTACATTGAGATAGGCTCTACTGAGGCAGAGTGGAATAGAAAAGATGCAGCAATGGTTTGGTCGACCGTAATCTGTGATGTTCTCGGACTTAATGGAGCCGAACCACAGGGAGAATGGGCCGGCAGTGGCTCAGTCATGGTGGGTTTTGGCGGGGGCCACTACGCGCCGCGGCACAAGTCCGTGGTCGAATCTGGAGACTTTTGGCTGGGGCACGTTTTGGCAAACTACTCTCTCAGATTCGAAAAGTCGGAATTAGAATCGGAGATTCCCGGTGGAAACTGGAAGGAATCAGCTTCCTCCGCCATAGAGGCGACACGAGCCGCATTCCCCGGGGGAGAAATCTTCGCCCACCTCGACAGGAAGTCTTTCAGGGGCTGGGAAAGATCGCTTCTGGTTAATTTCCTCGAGGAAAATGGAGTCCCCGTTCTGAGAGGAAGGGATTTGTCTCAAGAGTAATCGTGAAGTCTCTCCTGCCTCCTCGAAGGTAAGATGGCACTGTTCGGGCGTCTCATCGTGGCATCAATGCCATTGGCTCCGAAGTTCATCGTAAAGCGTGTGGCCATGCGATATGTGGCAGGATCAGAAATGTCTGACGCAATCGCAACGATGAGAAAACTATCAGCGGAGGGCGCCTGCTTCACAGTCGACGTCTTGGGGGAAGAAATCAGTTCCATGGAGGAAGCGAGCTACTTCCTAGAAGAATACTCCAGACTATTGGATGCAATCGAAGAACACGGATTGAACGCAAATATTTCCATAAAACCAACAGCTTTCGGATTACTCGTAAACAGGGACTCTGCTTATTCTAACATAGAGTCAATTACCAGGAAAGCGCAGAAGCTGGACTCATTCGTAAGGCTGGACATGGAGGACAGCAGAGTCACCCAGGAAACTATCGATGTAATGCTGGCCATGCACTCCAAGGGCCTTACAAACATCGGAGTAGTCTTGCAGGGGAGGCTACATAGGACCGAATCAGATATTGACTCAATTTGCTCTTCCCTAGCCGACAAAACCGACTTCAGAATATGTAAAGGAATATATCTGGAGCCTGGGAACATAGCCCATACGAATTACTCTGACATTGTTGAAGCCACCAATCGAGCAGTTACATCCATGTTGGATCGAGGGGCGTATACAGCAATCGCCTCACATGATTTTCCAGTAATAGATCACGCCTTGGCCGAATTAAGAAATAGGGGCATGGACAACTCAGATTCTACGGGATTAGAGAAAAAGGGTCCGGGGTACGAATTCCAATTTCTCTTGGGGGTCAGGGGCGATGTAAGGAGGGGTCTTGCTTCAAAGGGCCACCTTACGAGAGTCTACGTTCCCTATGGGACTAGGTGGTATGAGTATGGACTCAGGAGGCTCAGAGAGAACCCAGAAGTGGCTAGCCACGTAGTGAAAGCTCTGTTAATGCCATGGACAAATCGCAGGTAATCACTATATCGAGTGTAGGTACATTCTCCTAACTTCTGCAGCAACTCTCTTGCCTCTCAGGGTTCTCCCAGCACCTGTATGAATTGCCCTGATCCTCCACTTTTTACCATCCAGAACCATCACCGTCCCACACGAGAAAACTTTCTCAGGATCGCACTCAATACTCGAGGGTGTGCTGACTTCCCCCTCAGTTAGAGTTAGCCTGACCACACAAGCGTCCTTGCGGATCGCCCACATCGATGTTATCTTGTTCGCTTCCGAAGAATTGACTGGCATCTTGTCCCCGATTTCTATTCTTGTGACTTGCCAATGGGCATCATCAAACTGGAAAAGGTCACCCTTTGAGATCTCCTCATCTGCATCGGACTCAATCAACGCCGAAAAGCTATCCGCACCATCAGAGAGAGTTGCCCTAACCGAAGTTGAAGACGGGGGTCTGAGGCTAATCCTATGGACATTAGAACAGGAAACACACCTCACAAGGAGATCCTCTCCAGCTCCCTTTGCCGCTCTGCTCAGAACCTCATGCTCGGTCAGATCCGAACACCCCGGACACTGTGCAACGTCGGCCACTTGGTCATCCCCCACAGCTTCCTCCATGGCCCTGCGGTCAGCATGCCTCTCTTGAAGCCACCGAGCAGTCTATTTTCAATAGTGGCAACCCTTCCGCAATACATGGCAGGAGGCTCCAGTGGTTTTGGCCTCCCGCAAATGTCTGAAAGGGAAATGTTGGAGAAACTACTCTCTGAGGATGTAGAGAGGGGCGATTCGGAACCACTGATCGCTTCATCAATAGGCGAGCAGATGTTGCTGATGGGCCTTAGGACAATGCCGAGGTCAATGAGGGCCAGAATTCGTGACATTTCTTCAAGAGTTCCAGTTGGAGACGTTGTTCTTGTTGGGGGCGGCATCGGACATCTTTCGGCATGGCTCCTTGACATGTGGTGCGGCGACCCCTCCGTGGACACCCCCGATGAAAGTAGCAAACCAGACTCATTCATCATTGTCGAGGAAGGTGCAAGGTTTGGTGTAATCATCGACCGCCTGATTAGGAGGTACGATGCAGAAGGTTGGGCCAGAGTTGTTGGAAATAAGTGGTCGGAGGTAGTGGCCGAGGCAAGGACGTGGTCAGCTGCTTCAGCTTCTCTCCCCGAGTCAGCAAGGCCTTCATCAATTCCTACCGGACTACATCTGGTAATCATCGATCTTCCGGATTCGGAAAGGCCCAGTGCTGCCAAATCTGCATTCGAAATTCTTGCCCCAGGGGGAATACTGATCGTTCCCGAGCCCGAGGTCCCAACCGGGGATGTTGGAGAGCCCTCTCCCGGTGATGAGCCAACTGAAGCTCAGAGAAAGGTGGCCGCCTTCAACGAATGGATTGATTTCGCCAAGTCAGTTAGTGTCAATCACTCACTCGCTTTCGTTGAGCTTACCGGCGGGACTATCGCCGTGGTTCGACGGGCTGCTTGAACCTCCCTAAACAGAGCCTCCTCCTTTGCTACAGAGCCATCCATCTGAATGGCCCCCATTTTGTCCGCACCACTCGAGTTCCCGAAAGAATCGATTAACGAATCCATGTCGAGTAGCCCGTACCCGTAGTGGGAATCATGGTCGCTCTGCCCCTCCTTCATTTGTGAGCTCTCCATGATGACACTTTTCACTTCCTCAATTGCACCCGTTCCTCCCTGCTCTCCCCCTCTCTGCAACTCCGGGTGTGCTTGCAGCAGTATAGCGATTGAACCTGAAACCCAAGCAGTAGCTGCGGATGTCCCGCTTGACCATCCCCACCAAGCACCATTTCCAACCCCGCTCGCCATCAGGACTGGGACCTCATGCCCAGGCGCCACCAATTCTGGCTTCTTGTCTGGGTCTTGTCGTGGAAGTATGGGGTTCGGCCAAAGCCTCCCGTCATTATCGCCCTCGGAACTACCTGACCAGATTGCACCGGTCCTAGTAATTCCGCCAACGCATATCACGTCCTCCACAGAACCTGGAGACTCCACGTCCCCATCATCGTCATTACCATCGTTCCCTGCTGCCGCTACAACAAACACGCCTTCCTGGATTGCGTCCTCGACAGACTGCTCGAGAGCATCGGTGGTGAATAGGCCCGAGCCAATCCCTTGGTCCCCGCCTAGGCTTAGAGAAATTACCTCTGCACCCCCGTCAACACACCAATCAACCGCATCGGCAATTACCGAGTCAGTCCCAGAGCCATCCGAACCTATCGCCTTCGCAACCATCAGCGAAACCCCGGGAGAAACTCCTGTCAAACCACCCTCCGCCACGATGATTCCAGCCATCGCAGTACCATGCCCTTCGTCATCGTATGGACT
>DAQP01000043.1:0-16162 GCA_002504435.1 Euryarchaeota archaeon UBA438 | reverse complement strand
ACAACGCACAACTCTACCCCACTTCCATCAAATTCCGAAATCTCATCCAACCCGGTCATTTCTCGGTATTGATCCTCCCATGTAAGGAGTGACGAAGGGGGCCCTCCAAGCTGGACATCCTCAATCTGAGCCCAGGCCCATAGCCCGATAATTAGGATGCTGAGAAAAATGACCAATCCCGAAACTACGCCCATTACCCACGGCAAAGCATCCCGAAATGCATCAGCGCCCTCTCGCTCAACAATTTCACTAGCTTGTTCCGATGGAGTTTGACTAACCAAATCATCTTCTTGATCCATGTTGCCATCCTCTTTGTACAGCCAATTGTGAAAGAACCACCTCTTGGTTTTCACCAAGCCTCAGCCTTTGAGAAATGACTGACTACGGTGGTGTTCGAGCTGCACGATGGGCAGACGACTCTCGAAGGCAATATTGCTGCGCACTTAACACAAGCATCCCCTGACTTCCCTTGGCCCCTGCAATCGGAATTTGAGCAACGCACCTCTATCTTCCCAGAGGGTCTCTTTGTCACGGGGGTCTCGCCACCGCAAACCGGGCAACTTCCTTGTATGCTTCGAGCCACCGAGCTCTTGCTCTCACCTGCGACCTCCCTGGCTCTGGACGACCAAATTTGATGGTCTCCTCCTCCTAGCATGAAGTGAGGGTACCAGAGTACGTGAAGCAGGAAGAAGTAGGAAACAACTCCGGATACGACAAACAGAGTTGTTGGCCCAATGATGCCATTATCGTAGTCGAAGGGGGGCCTGTCCGCTATCGCATGGGAGCCCGACCAGGAAACAATGTTGATGAGAATGGCCCAGACTGCCAGACTGGAACTCCACGCATGTAGTCTGTGATCGTCCCAGGCTTTCTCTACGACTCTTGGATCAGGGTGTGCGTGCCTCTCTTCGACGTGCACGTCCCTGGTCTCGACCACTGCCCTATGCACGACAAACCAACAAACGAAGAGCAGTATGAGATTTGCAAAAACCACCCCTCCCCAGTCCGCAATCTCTGACCCCATAGGGAAATCAGGGGACTTGGCATGTGACAATATGTACCCAATTTGTACGGCGAACATGGCCACGATTAGGAAGAAGAAATTCTCTCTCATTATCGGAAACCTGATCCACATCATGACTATTGATGAGGCCCAGGCCATAATCGAAAGTAGGGCTAGCATCCTAGTCCACTCATCTAGGTGAAGGAAGCCACTATCCGCTCCGAAAATTCCAGACCTGCCCCAGTCCCCCCCTCCTGAAAGTTCACCAATTCCTAGGTCCCATGACCCGAGGATTAGTGAAGCCGAGGCAAGAATAAGTATGGACGCTTCATTTACCCCCCACATCCTCTTCGATGTTTTGATGTGGAATGCTGCCTGATGGATCAGAATATCGACAATTCCCAGAAACCCGAACCTTTCTCCAAAGCTTGTCGGGTGCCCTATTTCGGACAATCGAACAATTCTATCGGACTTGGCACTGTCCTCAGGAGACCCTAGCGCCCCGTCTTCCATGTACACTGCCAAAGGTTCGATGAGATAAGGGGCGCGCAATGCAGCAATCATTTCGAATGATTATTGATGTGTGGCGCCGAGACGGAGATTTGAACTCCGGAGGGATGAACCCACATGATTTCCAGTCATGCGCAATACCAGGCTATGCGATCTCGGCAGCAGCCTTCCGAGTACCGACCCAGTCTTGAGTTAATCGCTAAGGAAAGTTGGCGTAACACCCAAAGAGGAAACCGTCCCCGCTTTGAACGCGCCACTGTGGCTTAGGGGTATAGCATCCCATTGGTAATGGGAAGGTCGGGAGTTCAATTCTCCCCAGTGGCTCCATCGCCGCGTTTCACAAATGTAACAAATTTTGTACAAATTTAGACCTCATTGGCCCTTAATCGTAATATTGAACCAATTGGTTCATAATAGTGACAAGTCAAGCACATCACATGTCGACAGACCGCAGGAGGCTCGCTGGAGCCTTAGTCCTCCTGATGTTGCTTGCACCCCTTACGAACGCCGCTACTTCTTCATGGAGTGGTCCTTCATCGGTTAACCCCGATGAGTCGGTCACGGTTTCTGGTTTCCAGGTCCCTGGTAACGCTACGATCTTAGACGGCTGGCTGCATGTCACTGATTCTCAGATGGCTAGTGATACTGATTCCGGTTTCACGTGGGAAGGTGCCGATCTAAACTCTGGAGTTTTCTACAACACCGAGTTTACGGATGCCGAGACCATCTCGATTAAGGACGATGGAACCAGGTCAAGCATTGACACTTTCGACTCCGGCAATATCACCGTTTCAATGAATGATAGGTTCACCTACACCCCAGGTTGGGAGAGGGTCTACGAAGTGTCCGAGGGAACGAACCTCAGCTCTTGCAATGGGGGCAATGGGACCTATCTGAGCCATGGCCCGGATAATGACTTCGACTCGAATCTTGACTCCGGCGAAATCACGGACGTGATTTATTATTGCAGCGCCAATGCACTATCCGACGTAGTCACGGGACTCACCGTAGCAAATGCAGGCTCAGGTTACTCCGCCGGGACTCTCTCGGCTTCAGGAGGAGGAGGTTCAGGCTTCTCTGGAAACTACTCTATCAGTTCTGGAATTGAAAGCATCACCGTTCAGTCAGGGGGGACCAGTTACTCTGTCAACTCCAGTGTCAACATAATCTGTCCAGGGGCCTGTGGCGGCTCCGGCGCCACTGCATATGTCGGATCAGTCAGCAGCTCTGGTACGATAACCTCAGTTGTCGTATCCAATTCTGGTTCAGGATACACGTCTTCAGATACGGTTTACGCAATTCCATCAGGGGGTTCTGGAGCCCAGTTGGTTCCAGTTGTCGGCTCTTCCGGGCCAATCCATGGCACAGAGATAATTTCGGGTGGCTCCGGATACACCAGCGCGCCATCGATTTCAATCAGTGACACTACCGGATCCAGCGGTTCAATTACTGCAACGTTGGGCGGATACTTCGACTACGAACTAACCGTAACTTCCGAGGAAGAGGGTTCGAACTGCGGATATGGCGGATACCAGATTGATTCTGGCCTTGATGTTGACGAAGACGGTACCCTTGACACCAATGAGGTTTCCTCGACGGAATATATCTGCAATGGCCCAAGGATGTGGCAGGCTACAACCCTTTCCGGCATGAACGGAACTCTCTGGGGCGACCAGATCAACATGTCCTACGGGGTCATACCGGCTCAAGCTACCGAGGGCCTAGTGGTGGCAGCAACACTTCCCGGTGAGCCCCTCCCAGCCGGGACCGATACATTCCTCCTCACTGAGGCAGTCAGTGTCCCCGACTCTTCCGAGATGAACGCGTTCTACGTCACCTTCGACCACTGGTACCACTTGGATAGCACATCATCGGGCGGCGGTGACGGTGCCTGGGTAGAGTACCGAATCAGGAACGGCCCTGCTGCGTGGGGCGACTGGACTTGGATTGCACCGGATGGGGGCTATCCCAGCACCATCTCTAGCGACGCTCCAGCAGTGACCGGGGCGCCAACCGGGACAATGCCAGTTTTCGCCTCCACCACCCATAGTGGATGGGTCTCCTCTAACATCTCCCTCCAGTCGATTAGCGGGATATCCTCTGCAACCCACCTGCAGCTGAAGTTCCACGTCTGGACAGACCCAAACGCAGCTAATGAGAGACCGGGCTGGTTCGTTGACAATATCCACTTCAACAACGACGGCGTAGATTACGGAGTCTGGCACCATGGCTGCTATACCACGACCGCCGCATATTGCAACTATCTAGGAAACGCATATGGCGCCCTTCAGAGGACTATAGATCTGACCGGAACAAACAGCACTTCGGCAATAGAGATAGACATGGAGTGGGACCTTTATGGCTACTACAATGACAATGCCTGCGTCGAACTATCGTTGAATAACAACACATGGACGGACATCTCATCATCAACCTCGTCAACTGCATCTAACTGCGAGGACAGGTCTGGAGCGATTCCAGGATACGGCTACTCCGACGCATCTGGAACATCGTATGGCCAGCAGAGCAACGGAATCAGGACAATCTCGCTTGATATCCCGTCTTCTTTCAGGAATCAGGCAAACGTCCACATGAGGATCATCGTTGATACGGATCAGTACACCCATTATGGCGGCAGCTATCCAGGAGACGAGAAGGAAGGCCTCACAGTCGACGCTATCAGGGTCGTAGATTACAATGACACCGTCCTATTCCAGGACTTGGTCGAGACTCCGGCATCTATGTTCCACTACGGCGCGACCATGAATAGCGGTACGGCAGGGAGCGACCAGTGGGTCCACTACATTTGGACCAGAGGGACCCAAAGTGTTTCCATGGGATTCGAGGACAGCACTGCCAGCGACCCAACTACCAATAATGCAGCAGGATGGTCAAAGTCTGGATCTACGGGATCATGTGGCTGGCAATACGGGCAATTGGGCAGCTCCTCGGGTGCTGGCTCCCAAGAGCCATCTTTCCCGTACCTCTACGGCACAAACCTGAATGGCGTCTATTGCAACAATGCCGACGCCTACGTGATTTCCCCAACCTTCTCAATACCTGCAAACGGTTCCACGCATCTAACATTCGACAAGTGGATCTGCACTGAGAACTACTGGGATGCCATAGGCCTCTACATCAAGGTAAACAATGGCGGCTGGCAGTACTTCGACCCGGGAATTGCTGGATGGTACGACGGTTCCGTCGGCTACTCGGGCAACGCAATGTACGGAAACAATGCTTGGATGAGTGGAGACTGCAACAATGGTGGCATCTTCGAGACCCTAGTCGCCCCCTTGGATTCATATGCCGGCGATGACCTGAAGTTTAGATTCAGAATCGACACTGACTCGTCTGTGCAGTATGCAGGCGGGTACATCGACAACTTCGGAGTCCTATTGGCAAACTATGGGGAGGGAGGAGCATGGCTAAGCCCCTCTATGGACGCCTCTGCTATGGAAGACTTCAATCTAGGATGGATTGATGTCACCGCAAGCATACCTAACGACACGTGGGTCCGCGGGACTCTCGTGGACAAGGACACGGGAATCGACATCCCAGGATTCAGGAACGTGTCATTCCCGATCTCGCTATCCGGTGTCGATACCGCCCTGCATCCCGAGATCAGGTTGAAGGTCCTAATGGACACGAACGACGAGGAGTCAACGCCTCAGCTATTCAAGGTACATGTAGGGGGCAAGAGGGTTCTTGCTGCATCCTCGTCAGGAGGGAATGGATGGGACTTGTCCACGGGTGTAGAGGTGGTTGATGGCGTACTAAACGCAACAAGTATCGCCGGCACGATCACTTCCCAGTTCACCCCATCTTCAAGGCCAATAAAGAGTGTGAGCCTAGCTGGCAACTACTCTGGAGGGATCATGGTAACCATTCTCGACTCCAATGGCGCCACCCTGGGTCAGACGACTCAGGGAGGGGTCTCTTTCACTTATCCTCAACCAGGATTCGGAGTCTCAGTAAGCCTCCCGACAAACGGTTGGATTGACAGGCTCGTAATTAATGCGGATTTCGCCGAACCAGCCGACTCTCCATCTATTGATGTCCTAGCAGATGGCTCTACCGAGTGGTCGTTCCCAATCGGCTCCGATTATGGCCACTATGGTTGGCAGTCTCTAATTTCAGATGGAATGGACACATTCACAACTAGTGATGTGATGTATTTGGATGGCTCGACCGCGACTACTGTTAACGTCAGGCTCCCCGCAAACGGAGTCGTCAATAATGGGATTGTGTCTGTAGCTCCAGACTCCGACGGCTTCGAATCATCAGTCAGTGTTTCCATCGCGGGAGCCTCTCAGTCCAGCACATCGCTGGTGAAGCCCTTCCACTCAATTCTGGACTCTAGCCAGATTATGGCGATTAACGCGATTACTGGCAGCCATACGGACACGGATACCGGTAGGGTCTGGAAGGAGGTGCCAATAAGCATCAGCTCCAATACTGCGCAGACAGTTTCCCTCACTCGATTGGGAATAAGCTACCTGATTTTCGAAAATGTCTCGGGACTTGGGAACATGGTTTCAGATTATCACGACTCACAGACTCAGGATGACCCGCCCCCAACTGACATCTCAATACCCGTCACAATTTCTGCGACATCCGGCGCTGTCTCAATAGACGGCGATCTGAGATTTGACTATGTCCTGACAAACAGAGATTTCCAGGTGCCCAACACTCTGCACCCGGATGGAAACTCTGTGGAGATTGAAACCAAGCACCACCATTTGGATGACAACTCTATGATCTCCCATATCACACTCAGGGGAACGGCTTCCGACGGCCAGATACTGATGTTTGAAGTCGAGAACAGTGCCGACGGCCTCTGGGGCCAAGGGGCGGATTCTGTTTCATTCACACAGACGTCAGGAAGCAGCGTAGCCCCCATGGGCGCCTCAAGCGTCACAATTACCACTCACAATGACGGTTTTGACGACGTCACGGTTAACTGGGTATTCGATGTAAACTGGAATTGGGATGACGTGGACTCGATTCGATGGGTCGCACAAGCCTATGACGAGTACGGTGAGACGGTATGGCCTGCGGTTTCACACAGCGGGCAAGGCGGCTCCAAGGCTGTCGAGAACGACCTCCAGATAGACTCATTCGAAGTTAGAGACGAGTACGGAAGGCTTCTTTCAAACCAGTACTCCTCGTTCTACCCGTTCCCTGCAAAGGAAGGCAACGATCTAAACATCACTGGCACCGTCAGGTTCCAAGACGCTCCCGATGCCAGACCTGACATGTCGGACTTCCAAGTCGGATTGAACATGTCAGGCAGCTTATTCTCATTGACCGTCGGCGATGACGGGCAATTCGGCGGAATAGTTACTCCTGACCCGGGACTTTCCCAGGTCACAGTTTCACCAATGATGCTGTCCGTCGGGCCCACGGGATACAGCGTCGGCGCCGAGGACGTGACCGGAGTCCCTCCTCAAATTACAGTTACAATGGACTCCAATCCTCCTGTCGCCGGACCGATACAAGTAAACACGCCAACAGGGCTGCAGAATGCCCATGCCAAGGTCTGGGAGCCAACAGTCCCCCTCTCTGTTTTCGTCACCATAGATGAGGGAGAGGCTAGAGGGGAGGTATTGACCCTGAGGTACTGGAGGGGGAGCGTCGACGATGCAAACTCTGACGGTATTGCCGATGAGTCAGAGTACCAGGCACAATCACAACCGCTCTCCTCTGGAATGACAGGGCAACAGCAAGTCAACTTCGTCGCAATCGATGTTTCGGCACAAGAATTCAACAGCCCCGTACACCTCTATTTGGAGGGAACGGATTGGTCCGGACTCTCTTACCAGGATGGTAATACGGGAGGGGGCCCAGGCGCACAGAACTCATGGGCCACCGTCATAGTGGCGACAGATGAGCCGACCTCAATACTATCCTCTGGATACGATCTCGACTCAGAGATAGGCTTCCTTCTCGCGGGTGTTCAGCACACATTCACAATGCAGATAGACGAGGCGAATGGAATTGATACTCTCGACAATGTCACAGTGATGCTTTGCGGGGATGGCCCCACACAAGTCGGCAAGATGTCATATGACCCATCCAGGGGCACACTTTGGTCGGCATCAGACAGCCTCGTTACTCCAGTAGGGGCCCAGACCCAGCAAATCACCTCCTCTGTAACCCAGCTTTCCATACAATTCGAGCTTTCATGGTACTTCCCATGGGAGCATGATGACCCCGCTACGGAAGGAAACGATGCGCAGTCCAGCTGCAAGCCAAGCGTCAGCATCATGGACGATCTGAATACAGTAGCCTATCAGAACAACATCGGGGAACTTTCTTGGGATCTAGATAACAGATACGTCGCAATTCCAGATGTCCTTGAGGACCTCACTCCACCAATCATGGAGAACGACGGTTCAGCCCTTTATCTGAGGCAGGGCGACGAGTTCACAATTGACGGCCATGTCTATTACGCTGGCTCAGGGGTAGTCGCCTCTGACATACCAGACGATCTCATCGTTGAGGCCATGGTGGTATACGGGACTCAGGAAGTCGTAGTGAACTCCGGAGTTGAATCAGATGGTTCATTCTCGGTATCTATGGTCCTTCCTGCGAGGGTCCCGCTAAATCCAACGATGCCTGTACAGACCGACGTTCTGAACGTTAGGGGCGAGGGATCTTCAATTTCGAATAGCGATGTCTCAGTCACTGTGGACAGCAAGTCCCCAACAGCCCTCTTCGATCAAGTAGCTTATCCAGACTCGTCACTGACTATAATCGAGTCAGATCTTGTAGACGACGTCACTGTGACGATAACAATGAACGATGAAATTGGAATGCAGGACGAGAATACTCTGCAGGTTGCATGGTACTACCTCAGAGGTGGAATCCAGGTCGCCGGCACCGAGGATACAGGGGAGCTACAGCTAATTTCGGAAGGTGACGGAAGCGCCATTTACCAAGCGCACCTGGATTTCACACCACTCAATCAGATGAAGATTGAGCAGGGCGACCAGATAGCGTTCTATGTCACCTCTACGGACAAGGCCGGAAACGAGGTCTCTGGGTTGGGCAGCGAGTCAGCTCCAAGAATTCCCACATTGAGAATCATGGAATTCCTAGGCCAATACTCGCGTTCAATCGTCAGCACCGCCACTCCACTTATGGGGGAGACTGTCAAGATTGACACCTTCTGGGAGAACCCAGGAAAGAGGGACGGCACGATCACTGTCGGGCTGTACGAGCTAACGCTCGAGGAGAGTGCCGATGGAACTCTGGAGCAGAGGTGGAGGCCATCAGTGACCACGCAGTCCGGAGACACCGAGATAGACCTCCCTGCTGAGACAACTAGTGTCAGGGCGACTTTCATGTGGGAGGCTACATCTCCAGGTCAGCCAGACCTCTATCTCGTCATGGACATTGATGGCGACGGGCAGTTGACGGAGATTGACTTCGCAGCAGCAAACACCCCTGTCACCGGAATCAGCGTTGTCCCCCCTCCGTCATCAGACGAGGGCACGGACTCATCGATCATGATTATCGGTGCGGTAGTTGTTTTGGCCATTGCGATGATAGGATTCTTCATGACAAGGGGAAGGGGCGATGACGACTACTACTATGATGACGAGGATGACGAATACTACGAGGATGAGCCCTGGGGCGAAGACGAAGACTAGTGGGAAACCCTCTATGGGCTCCTAATCGGCACCCCGACACCCCAGTTACCTTAGGTGTTTATAGGCCAATTTAGACGCTTTGTAGATCGAGGAAGAGATTCCTCGGGATGGGATTGCGTGACTGAGGATGGCGATAGCCTAACGATTGACGAAATGAGAGAAGAAGTCGAGGAGCTGAGGAATCTGGTGAAAACACTCCTCACCATAATTATGGAGGAATCAGACGGCGTCCAGACAGGGGCCGCACCTACCATCCCCAACCAGCCCAAACGCGGATACTGCATGTGAAATACTACTCCCTCACACGGAGCCACGTGAAAGCGGAGTCCGCGGCACTAGCATTCGCTGGAGCCATGACCATAGCATTCCTTGTGGTGCTGGCAATGCCATCCGACGATTCCCCGCCATTGGCCGAGGAATGGGAAATTGCAAGTGTATGTCTGGAAGGCCATAACGGCCTAGCGACCCACATACATGCATCGCTCAGCATTGAAATAGATGGCGAGCAATATCCGATAGGGCCCAACGTTGGAATCTCGGATTCAACATGTGACGGGATGAGGGGAATCCACACGCATGACGACTCTGGGACCCTCCACATCGAGGCACCTACCCCCATGGAAGCGCCAGTCGGTGCCTTTTTCCAGATATGGGACAAAGAGTTCAGCGAGAGCCGGATTTTCGACAGCATAGCAGATGATGACAGCGAAGTGGTGATGTACGTAAACGGCGAACTATCCCATGAATTTGAAAACTATCCGATTCAAGACGGAGACGTTATCGAGATATTTTACAGGGACAAGTGACTACCCTTTGATCACTGCAAATGGCCTCAGCCTGGCTACCGGCCTAGCCAGGTTGGCTTTGGAAGTTAGACCGATTACGTCATCAACATCCTTGTATGCCTCCGGAGCCTCTTCGGAAAGAACATTCGGAGTCTTAGCACGAACATGAACTCCGCTTTCCTCCAACCTCTTGAGTAGCTGCCCGGAGTCTATCGACTTCCTTGCGGCCGTCCTCGACATTTTTCTCCCCGCACCGTGACAGGACGAGGAGAAAGCAGCATTCGCACCTCTCCTCGGCCCTGCTAGTACCCATGACGCAGTTCCCATGTCTCCGGGAACCAGTACTGGCTGACCAACTCCGGAAAAACGCGCTGCAAGCTCGGGATGATCGCCACCCAATGCTCTGGTTGCACCCTTCCTGTGTACACAGCATGTGCACGAGACGCCATGCACCTTGTGCTCCTCGATTTTTGCAATATTGTGGCTAACGTCGTAGACTACGTCAAGATCACCGTCCCTCCCAAACCTTGCCCGCAGAACATCCCTGAGCCTTTGAGTAAGGGCCGACCTATTCGCAAAGGCGAAGTTTCCCGCGGCGCTCATCGCGTCGAGATAAGAAGCCCCCTCGCGACTGTGGAGAGGGGCGGCCGCCAACTGCCTGTCAGGGAGAGTCATTCCCCACTCATCCGAATGCCACATTTTTCCTTGTTGTCTGTACTTAGACTCAATGCTGGCAACATGTTCCGAACAGACTTGATGGCCGAGGCCACGTGAGCCAGTGTGTATCATTGCGGTAACAAGGCCTTCATGCAGGCCATATGCCGAAGCCGCGCGCTCGTCAACAATCCTGTCGACTACCTGCAACTCTAGGAAGTGATTGCCAGAGCCCAATGTCCCCAGTGACTTAGTCCCCCTCTTCCGGGCCCTTTCTCCAACTGATCGCTCTTCGCTTTCAAGAACGCCATTGGACTCTATTGCCGCAAGATCATCCGAATCTCCCAGCCCAATATCAACGGCAGCTGAAGCACCCCTGGAAAGTACCGAATCCATCTCATTAGAATTCAGGACGAACCCACCCTTGCTCGAAGCTCCTGAAGGTATTCTTTCAGAAAGCTCAGTCGCTAGTGACTTCGGGTCAATCTGATCTATTGACAACTCCGTGGAACACAGCCTAACCCCGCAATTGATGTCGAATCCGACCCCTCCTGGGGAGATGGAACCGCCGTTTTCACCAAAATCGACGTCAGTGGCGACCACGCCCCCAATGGGAAAGCCATAGCCGAAGTGCCAATCAGCCATAGCCCATGCATCACCAACGATTCCAGGCATAGCAGCCGTGTTAACCAGCTGAGAGGGAGACCTGTCGTCAATGCCCTCCCCAATTTGGGACTCATCCGCAACAAGAATTGCGTCAGTGAGCATTTGGCCATGCCTTCGGATACGAATTCTACCCGGGCCGTCACTTTCGATATGGTCCCTCCAAGAGGAAGTCATGGGGCACCCTGACTACCGCCGGCTTTCAACGCGACGCACGTCTGACGACAATCGAATTCAAGTCGACCCCTTCAATGCGGAAACGAGGAGCGGCGCACTGTGACCTTCGGAGAAATTGTGATTCCCTTCTGGGAAGAGTCCGGCCACGCCCTTCGAATTTGCAGGGTTTCAGGTCTGAGATTCTGGACTAGGGACCCGAGAAGGGATACTTGTGGCGACACTTCCGAAGACCCTTATACATTCATTGGAAGTCCAATAATCGATGGTTTTCAGTCAAGGGGGAAGCAACTAAAGGACGAAATGAGGGAGGTCTTCCTCTCCTTCTTCGAGAAGAGGGGGCATTCCAGAATAGACCCCTATCCAGTGATTGCTAGATGGAGGGATGACATCCATCTGACAATAGCTAGTATCGCCGACTTCCAGCCCCATGTCACCAGTGGCCAGGTGCCTCCCCCCGAGAATCCGCTGACCATCAGTCAGCCCTGCATCAGACTTACTGACGTTGCTGCCGTGGGCCGATCAGGAAGGCACCTTTCAACCTTCGAGATGATGGCGCATCACGCGTTCAATAGGCCCAAGGATGGTGATGTGGTTTATTGGATTGATCAGTGCGTAAGGTACTGCGACGAGTTATTGGTCGAAACTCTTGGAATCGACCCCATCTCAATCACCTATGTCGAGAATCCATGGTCGGGAGGGGGCAATGCGGGACCTGCATTGGAAGTCATAGTGGGAGGTTTGGAATTGGCCACACTGGTCTTCATGAACCTAGAAGAAGACGATTCAGGGGACATCGAAATCAAGGGTCAGATGTATAGCGAAATGGACCTACAGATTATCGATACAGGGTATGGGCTCGAGAGATTCTGTTGGGCCGCCGCTGGAACATCAACAATCTACGAGGCTATCTACCCAGATTCTGTGGATTGGTTGAAGGACTTGTCGGGTTTTGAGAACATCCTCTCATCTGCCGGAATCGACGTCAATATGGATTCACTACTCGGCGAACTATCGAGATTAGCCGGGATTCTAAACATCGATGTTGGAACTGATGCCGAGGGACTCTATGTCAATCTCTCAAAACGACTTTCCGAAAGCGGAATCTCAGTATCGGTAAAGGAGTTGAAAAGGGTCACAGAGCCCCTTTCCTCCATTTATGCGATACCCGATCATATGCATGCAATATGCAACATGCTTGGGGATGGGCTAGTCCCAAGTAACTCGAAAGCCGGGTATCTTTCCAGAATGTTGGCTAGAAGGGTCTGTAGGATGAGGGACTCCCTTTCATTGAACATCAGTCTGGCTGAACTCGCAGCACACCACATGGATAAGAACATGGATATTTCTCCATTCCCTCAAAGCAGGTCAGGCATTCTCAGAATACTGGAATTGGAGGAGTCGAGGTATCACGAGATGCTAAGAAAGGGGGAGGCAGCAGTTAGGACGGCACTAAGGGAGGTTCCAAAGGAGTCTCCAGAAGTCGACGACAAGATCCTATTCAGGCTCTCAGAGGAGAGAGGCCTCAATCCCGAAATGGTCGTTTCGATAGCTAGAGAAATGGGCTGGGACAACCTCTCAGTCAGGGTCGGGTTTGCCGCTGACATGGCAGCTAGGAACGCCAGTATGACCAAGGCAGCAGCAAAGGCACGGAAGCAGGCCGATATTTTCGACCTCGGGGGATTGGGCGCCACGACTGCAGATTATTACTCTGACACCAGTTTAACCAGATTCTCGGCAGAGGTCCTCAGGTGCATCGAGATTTCATCGCACCAGCTCGACGCGCTCTCTCTTGCTGCCGAGGTCGACGGCTCTCCTACCCATGCCGTTATACTCGACAGGACGCTTTTCTATCCGGAAGGAGGGGGTCAACTGGGCGACCAGGGGATACTTTCCCAAGAGGGGCTTCAAGCGAGCGTTCTGGACACCAGATCGCAGAACGGGATCGTTGTACACCTCACGGATAAGGAACTGAAAAATGGCCCAATAGAGGGCGAACTAGACTGGTCTAGAAGGAAGCAACTCATGGACCACCACACTGCAATTCATATCGTGGGCGGAGCTTCTAGGCAGCTGCTAGGTCCACATGTGTGGCAAGCCGGCTCTAGCAAAGGGGCCAAGTATGCAAGGCTCGATATTACTCATCACTCGAGATTGTCGAGAGAGCAACTCGACAAAATTGAAGACAAGGCCAATGAGGTCGTGCTGTCTAACCCCGCCATAGAGAAGATTGTGCTGGACAGGTCAGATGCAGACTCGAGATTCGGATTCGAGATTTATCAGGGCGGGCCGCCGAAGCATCAGGAGATTAGAATCATCAAGATAGGCGACTTTGACACCCAAGCCTGCGGAGGAACGCATCACGACCAAGCGGGCGAGGTTGGCGAGTTACGCATCATCAGGTCCAGTCAGGTACAAGACGGGGTGGAGCGTCTGCAAGTCGTGGCGGGAGAGACGGCGCGCGAGCATGCAAGGGCGCAAGAGCGCCTACTAGGCGAATCAAGCGAAGTTCTGGGAGTCTCACCCGAGGACCTCCCGGTCGCCGTTGCACGCTTCTTCGAGGAGTGGAAGTCTCAGAAGAAAAAGATAGATTCACTAGAGGCCGAGATTATCCGGCTGAGGACCAGCGGAGGTGGCGACGAAGCCGTCTTCAAGGACGGTATTTCCTACGTGGTAATGGAGATAGATCCCGATGCAAATCCCATGTCAATGCTGAAGAATCTGACACTGGATAAGGCGAAACCAACTCTGGCTATTCTCGGAACACGGGGCGGAGGTGGGAAACTAATTGTCGCCTGCACGGAAGGTACCATAGCATCTGAGAAGCATGACGCCACAGAGATCCTTCGAGCTATAGCGGGCCACATAGAAGGCGGAGGAGGGGGCCGTCCAACTATGGCCCAGGGAGGGGGCTCGAATCCTGATGGAATCCCTGCAGCCCTAGATGCAGCTCGCGAGCTACTTGGGTTGTGAGCGCATGGTCGAGAAGGTCGATGTCTCCGCTCGCGCCGCTTCAATTGAGTATGCAATTCGTGATGTAGTCGTCCCTGCGATCGAACTAGAGAAGGAAGGTCATGAGATAATCAGGCTCAACATCGGAGATCCGCTCGCATACGATGGCCTGCCGACCCCTGAACACATGGTCGCAGCGTACAAGCGTGCACTAGACTCCCAGGACAACGGTTACGGCCCATCATACGGACTGCCCGAACTGCGTCAAGCGATCGCTGAAGGGGAGACTCGCAAGGGATGGCCGTGTTCCGAGGATGACGTCTATGTCACCCATGGAGTCACCGAGGCCCTTCAGATAATCTTCGCCGCATTCCTCGAAGAGGGGAGCAAAGTACTGGCCCCCGGGCCTCACTATCCCCCATACATGGCATACCCTCAGATGTACGGTGCTACCACCGTGGAGTATCGCCTCGACCCGGATGACAACTGGCGAATCGACTTAGAAGACATTGCATCGAAGATGGATGATAGCGTCCGACTCCTCGTTCTGATTAACCCGAACAATCCGACTGGAAATGTGGCAACACCAGCTGAGATCGATGCATTGATCGACATAGCCCGCGATTACCCCAAATGCACAATCATCTCCGACGAAATATACGACGGACTCGATTTTACGGGGAAGATGTGCTCTGCAGCATCTCGTTCCCACAGTGTTCCGGTAATCGCCCTGAATGGAGTGTCAAAGGTGTACTTCGCACCCGGCTGGCGTATTGGCTACATGGCTTGGCACGATCCAGAGGGCAGACTTTCCCTTGTCAGGGACGGAGTCGAACGGCTGTTGCGAAGCAGGTTGTGCGCATCTACTCCTGCTCAGCACGGCTATCTGGCTGGAATTACCGGTGATCATGGCTGGCTCGAGACGCATCGCGCTCGAGTCAAGGAGAGGCTCGACTATTGCATGAGGCGTATTGGTGAGATTGATGGCCTCGAGTGCGAGGCTCCTGGCGGAGCGTTCTACCTGTTCGTTCGCATTACAGGCGAAAGCGCCGCTTCGGACAAGCAATGGGTACTCGATCTACTGCACCAACACCATGTCCTGGTAGTTCACGGCTCGGGATTCTCTCCCCAATACGGTGCGGGGCACTTCAGGATGGTGTGTTTGCCCCCTATCGAGACCCTGGCTGAGGCATTCGACCGAATGGAGTCTTTCCTGGGAGTCTGAACATGGGCTTCTTTGACTTCCTAAGGGCCAAGCCAAGAAAGGCCAAATCCTCGGAATCGGAAATAATCAATCGTTGGTCATTGGAAAACGGCACCTACAGGGACAATCTCAGAAGCAGGGATGAGATAGCATGGATGGTTGGAACCGGGTGGTTCGAATTGTGGTTTCAGGGCCTGGAGAGAAGGACTGCGCAGAGTCTAGGTAGACGCCTAGCCCACGCATCTCTAGAACATGAAGAGTACATGCTCGGCCTTGGGTTTTCATCCCCTCCTGCGGGTAGGGACCCAAGGTCTTGGACGCAAACAAGCCTGCTTTGGGAAACTAGTGGCCTAGGTATGTTTGGCCTGCTGGAAGACGATGGGCGATCAAGGATACTTGTTGACAACCCCTCCTCCGGCCCCATTTGCTCCGGACTAATTGCCGCCTCTTGGGAGGCTGCTACAGGGAAGAGGCACCGATTCCTCTGGAACGAGGGGAAGGGGGAAGGGCTAGTGGTTACACTTACACAAGACGACGCGAACTTTCCAAGTCCCGAGGC
>DAQP01000022.1:459-3896 GCA_002504435.1 Euryarchaeota archaeon UBA438 | reverse complement strand
GGTGATTGATGCGACTGATCACGCTGCAGGAACAAACCCATTCTACTAGTGAATCATCGGGACGTCGTCCTCGTCATCAGGGCCAGGAGCTGGTAAAGCAGTGGATTGAGCTCTTTCGAAGGCCTCTCGAACCCTCTCCTCTATGCTACGAGCGTCCTCCAGGAGCTCCTGGACTGGGATCTCCATGTCCAATATCTCACTTAGTCCGTCGATGGCCATCAATGCCGCACGGGCATCGGGATACATGGGGTTGCACTCAGCCAGAAGGGCCGTTACATCCAGGCCCCTCCTCTCCCCCTCGGCTATCAGGTAACCCGAAATTCCGGAAACTATCCCATGTTGAATCTGCTGAACGCCAGCGTCATTCAGCCTGTCCCTTCCAGAGGAAGTGGAAGAAACCCCCCATAGGTCACTTTCCTCCTTGATTCCCAAATCATTGCTGACAACCCCGTCAACAACGATCAATCTATCGAATCCCCCTTTAGTGAACCACTCCAGTACCGTTTCTCCGAAGTAAGCATCGTTCTCCGGAGGGAATTGAATCTCGGCGGTGAAAACCCCTATCCCATCGCCCTGGTAAACTCTGACCGGGTGCTTAGGAACTGAATCGTGAATTAGTGCGATAGCAGGGAACTTTGGGTGCATAACGGTCCCCATGGGCGACAATTCGAGTGATTTTATCAGATGCGTGGCCGCTATGACTCCGACTGAGCCAACTGTCGAAAAGCCGCAAATTGCCGTTCCGCCTAGTTTGGATGGGTCGGCATTGGCATGAAGGACCAATGGGTATCCGGCGCTGGAGTCATCCGCCATTGCCCGTGCCTCTGCTTCGGGCAATTTAATGGTAGCCCGCAATTCAATGTCGGATTTTCTGTCTTTGTTAAAGAAAGAGGAGAAATAATAACTTGATAATTGGTTGCTCTGTGCGCTGGTGCATGAGTGAGGAGGATGCTGGTGTCATGGGCAGGATATACATCAAAGTTGGATCTGAGGAGATTGACTTGACTGGTGAAGAGGCGGAAGTCTCGGAAAGCTTCGGCAAGATACTGAAGACGGACACCTGGCAGTCCGCACTCTCGAAAATTCGTCGTTCGAGAGACGCGGCGATAGAGGAGGCGACCGAGAGAGCGAGAATGGCTGGGATTCCTGAGAGGGGGTCGTCATTCAAGCAGCTGTTGACCTCCTGCGGTGTCGACAAGACGTCAGACGTTATTCTCGCCTCTATTCACTATCTCAGGAATGTGGAGAGGGAGAGAGACACTCCCCCCAGAGAAATAAGGAGGCTCATCTCACAAACTGGAGAATGGACCGAGGACGAGGTAGAGAAATGGAATCTTTCACTATACATCAACAGAATGATTGAGGGAGATTTGTTGACTTACCCGTCGGGGAGCCAGGAGAAAAACCGGTTCGTCGTTCTAACCGACGCCGGGCTAGATCATCTCGAAGACCTGTCTATGTGAGGAATAGAATGGAAGATTCTCCAAAGGACTGGTCGTTCACCTCGCACATAGGTGCTGATTTGCGAGGAGCCGCGCTTTCTGGTGCGAACATGAGGAGGGCAATCCTGGATGGGGCGGACCTAGAGGGTGCGGATCTTTCAGGAGCGGACCTTAGGGAGGCGTCGTTGAAGGGCGCGAATCTCATGAAGGCAGCGTTGGACGGTGCGGACATGCGAGGGGCTCGTCTGATCAAAGCGAGGCTCGGTCTCTCGAACATGCAGGGAGCTAGGCTAGATGGAGCGGACATGCGGGGAATCAGGGGCAGATACGCGGTATGGAGGGATGCCAACTACTGGGATGCCAAATTGGACGACTCGTTGCTCAAAGCCCTGGAGAAGAAGTGGCCCAGGGAGTGACTACTCGGGAGCCATGCTCTCTTCCAAGCCAGATCTCATCCAGTCCGGCACTGGTATCTTCGACTTGACCTCGTCCATACTGGTGCAGACTGTGACTTGCTTTGCTGTCCAGCATAGGGTTCCGTCTTGATTCCTAAACTCGTACTTCCACTCTATTGACGTGTTGCCTATCCTCGGAGTGGTGATGGTGCATTGTACTGTGTCTCCGTATGCGAGTGGGTGAAGGAACTCCGCCTCACTGTGGACCAGGGGGAAGGCTATTCGGTGCTCGCTCAGGATATCGTTGTAGTGCAGCCCACATGAGTGCTCCCACGACTCCTCGTAGAACCTATGAGCCAGATCCCAGAATCTGGGGTAGTAGACTATCTTGGCCAAATCTACCATCGGGAAGTCGATGCGTCTCTCTGAAACGAAGGCCATGCTACTCGCGGGGTGCTCTGGTTGAAGGCTGTTATGGAGGGTTTACTGATCCCTGACATGGGATAGCATCCATTCCATTGCAACGGGGTCGATGTAGATGACGAACCACCCTCCATGGCCACCATCAATCACGGTTTCAAATATTATATTGGCACCCAACTCTGTTAGGTTCTCGGCCATCTGTGCCGCCATTTCGTAGGATGACGTGTTATCTTCTGACCCATGACTCATCCATATCGGAAGGTGTGCAACTTCTTCGGCTAATGGGAGGTATGAGTAGGGTCCGTGGTGAGGGCTTAGAGGCATTAAGGCAGCAAAATAGTCCGGTAGTGCTGCTGCCACGATGAATGTGCCCCGGCCCCCCATACTCAATCCAGTTAGGTAGACTCTGTCATCGTCAACATTGAGATTTGATTTGACGTCTTCAAGAACGTCGAGTACCTTCTTTGGATCCCAATCTAGTTCTAACTTTGAAGGCCGTACAATGATGTATCTGTCATCCTCTGGCATGTGGAAGTTGTTCGTTAGCATGTTGTTGAAGAAAACTGAGTCGAATACCTCTCCATGCAGGTACAAGAATATTGGATAGGAGTAGCTTGAGTTGTAGGCCGGTGGAATCTTTACTGAATATGTATATCCGCACATCCAATCTAATCTATGATCCACTACTATCTCAGATTCTTCTTCATAATCGATGGAGGCGTACGATACGTCGGTCAGACCGTCGACTGCTAGCCATTGACCATTCTGTATCTCCAGCCACTCTGTTGGGTTGCTGGTTGGGTTCAGTCCATCAGACGCGGTTGTATTGCAGGGAGGAATGTAGGTAGGTTCCGGCTCCTGCTGCTCATATTCACAGGACCCGTCGTCCTCTGTCGCATTGCCATCGAAGTTGAGAGCTTCTTGATCCATACATCCGGGAAATATTACGGGTTCGGAGCAGCTATTGTTTAGCTCACAATCGGGCAATGGAATTTCGTCGTTGGGCTCGTCTTCCTCCGAATTTATCTCAGGTGTTGCGCCCTCAGGAATATCGGTTGCGTCATTGCCCGCACAGCCAGCGAGAGCCGCGGACATCAGGAGGATGGTGAGGAAGGAAGCGCATCTCATGGTTTGGGCCGAAATTGTTTGGTTATCTACTCTCGTATGCCATTGGCTG
>DAQP01000022.1:0-138 GCA_002504435.1 Euryarchaeota archaeon UBA438 | reverse complement strand
TAGAAGGGATGGCGGACCCACCGCGATTCGAACACGGGTTACAAGCTCCGCAAGCTCATGTGATATCCAGGCTACACTATGGGTCCAACGCGTTTTCGACCCGCGACTTCTGTATAACCCCGACGGTTTTGAGAGTTT